>NZ_JBFAIM010000041.1:0-117749 GCF_040654715.1 Nonomuraea sp. NPDC050643
TAGGTGAGGACCGGCGTGGCGGGCCGTACGGCCCGCCACGCCGGTCCTCACCTAGATCAGCCACCACTCGTAGGGCACGTCGTCGAGGGTCCAGGCGCTGGCCTGCCACTCCTTCTTGCGGCTGCCCGCCACGTCGCCGAGCTCGGCGTCGGTGAGCTCCGCACCCTCGAAAGGCAGGTCGTCAATCGTGATCTTCGACATCTCGTTCCTTCCGGCCGCCCCGCGGCGGCCTGCACATCGGCTTGCGTCGAGAAATCTAGGAACGGCGTCTTGGAAGTCACTTGGGATCTACTGCGCCTCAGGCGAAACCGATCTTGACCTGGGTCTACCCACTGGGTATACCCGGTGTGTATAGTCCGCTGGTATGACCGTCTCGCACACCCTGCTGGGGCTCCTGGAGGAGGCCGACCGCCACGGCTACGACCTGAAGCAGGCCTACGACCGCCGGTTCGGCGCGGCCAAGCCGATCAGGTTCGGGCAGGTCTACCGCACGCTGGCCCAGCTCGTACGCGATGGGCTGGTCGAGGTCGTCGGCGTGGAGCCGGGAGCGGGCCCCGACCGCAAGCGTTACGCCATCACCCCGGAGGGAGTGACCGACTTGGACCGCTGGCTGGCCGAGCCCGAGGATCCGCAGCCCCAGCTCCAGACGGTGCTGTTCACCAAGGTGACGCTGGCGTTGATGTCCGGCAGGCCCGCCGGGGAGTTCCTCGACGCCCAGCGCCTGCGGCACCTCGACGCGATGCGCGTCCTGACCGCCGCGCGGCGCGAGGCGGTGTCGGCGAAGGACGCCCTGCTGGCCGACTACCGGCTCTTCCACGTCGAGGCGGACCTGCGCTGGATCGAGCACGCGGCGGGCCGGCTGCCCGCCCTGGCCGAGGAGGTCGATGATGACCACGGTCCTGACCGGTCGTGAGCTGCGCAAGAGCTTCGGCCGTACACAGGCGCTGCGGGGCGCGAACGTCTCCGTGTCCGGCGGCGAGATCCTGGCCGTCATGGGCCCCAGCGGGTCGGGCAAGTCCACGCTGCTGCACTGCCTGGGCGGCGTGCTGCGGCCCGACTCGGGCGAGGTGGCCTTCGGGGAGGTCCGGCTCGACCGGCTGGCCGACCGCGAGCGCAGCAGGCTGCGCCGGACGAGCTTCGGGTTCGTGTTCCAGTTCGGGCAGCTCGTGCCCGAGCTGCCGGTGCTGGAGAACATCGCGCTGCCGCTGCTGCTCGAAGGCCGCGCACGGCGGGCGGCGCTGGCGGAGGCGGCCGAGTGGGCGGCCCGGCTGGGCCTCGACGGCCTGTGGGACCGCCTGCCGGCCGAGCTGTCCGGGGGGCAGGTGCAGCTCGCCGCCATCGCGCGCGCGTTGGTCGCCCGGCCCCGGGTGGTGTTCGCCGACGAACCGACCGGCGCGCTCGACTCCGTCGCCGCCGACGAGGTGATGGAGCTGCTCGTCGACACCGTACGCGACCACGACGCCGCCATGATCATCGTGACCCACGAGCCCAGGGTGGCGGCGTTCGCCGACCGCACCCTGATCGTCCGCGACGGGCTCGACGTCCAGCCGGTCGGTGCCCGGTGAACGCCGTCGTGCTGGGCCTGCGCTTCGCCGTCGCCGGTGGGCGCGAGGGCCTGGCCAGGTGGGCGCTGACCGCGTTCGGGGTCGGCGTGGGTGTGGCCCTGCTGCTGCTCTGCCTGACCGGGCAGTCCGCGTTACAGGGGCGGGCGGACAGGTCGGCCTGGCGCGACTCGACGCCGGCCACCCCGGCCACGGCGCCGGACCCGGCGCTCTGGCTCGCGGTCAGCGACCACTACGCGGGCGAGCCGCTGTTCCGGCTGCACGTCGCCGCGCTGGGATCGCGGCCACCGGTCCCGCCGGGGCTCGACCGGCTCCCGGCGGCCGGAGAGGTGGCCGTCTCGCCGGCGCTGCGGCGGCTGATCGAGGCCATACCGCGTGATCAGCTCGGGGCCCGCTTCCCCGGCCGGATCACCGCGACGGTCGGCCCCGCCGCGCTGGCGCACCCCGACCAGCTCATCGCCATCGTCGGACACACCCCGGAGAAGCTGCGCGAGCTCACCGGCGCCAAAGAGGTGCGCGGCATCCAGACGGGGCCGCCCGGCGACTACGCCTTCACCGCCGCCGCCCGGCTCCTGCTCGTCTTCGGCGCGCTCCTGCTGCTCATCCCCGTCGTCGTCTTCATCGTCATGGTCACCAGGATCGCCGCGATCCGCCGTGAGCAGCGCTTCGCGGTGATGCGCCTGGCCGGCGCCACCCGGGTGCAGGCGGCCGTGATGGCGGCGGCCGAGACCGGGCTCGGGGCCGTGACGGGCGCGGTGCTCGGCCTGCCGGCCTACCTCGTGGCCCGCCCGGTCGTGGCCGCGCACCTCACCCACGGCGGGGCGCGTTTCTTCGACGCGGACGTCTCCGATCCGCCCGGCCTCATGGCTCTGGTGCTGGCCGGAGTGCCGCTGCTGGCGATGGCCACCACGGTCGTCTCGCTCCAGGTGACCCCGCTCGGCCTCGGCGCCCGCCCTCCCCGCCGGCGACCGCCCCGGGCCTGGCGGGTGCTGCCGCCGACGGCCGGCGTCGCGGGCCTGTTCCTCGCTCCCGCGCTGGCCGGCGCCGATCCCGACCAGCCCTACCTCGCCTTCGTGGCGCTCATCATGGTGGGCGCGGTCATCGCCGGGCCCTGGATCTGCCTGGTGGCCGCGCGCGCCCTGGCCCGGGCCGGCCGCGCCGCCGGCACGCTCATGGCCGCCCGCCGCGTCGCCGGTGATCCGCGCGGCGCCTTCCGCGGGGTCAGCGGGGTGGTGCTGGCGGCGTTCGTGGTGATGTTCGCGGCCGGGCTGGCACGTCCGGAGCCGGGCGGCGACTTCTACGGCGAACTGCGCGCGGGCGTGGTCGAGATCTTCGTCGACCGACAGCCCGCCGAGCGGCTGGCGCCCCTGATGGGCGCGAACACGGTGGTGATCCGCTCCGGCGGCTGGTCCTCGGTGGTGTCCTGCGCCGAGCTGGTCAGGGTCGTCAACGCCTCCTGTCCGCTGCCCGCCTCCGTACGCGAGCGCGGCCTGGGCCCGTACGCCACGATCGGCGTGATGAGCGCGCGGCTCCTGGAGTCCGGCCCGACCGGCCTGCCGGTGCGCGCCCTGTACGTCACGACCGACGGCACCGTCGCCGCCGAGGAGCGTGTCCGCACCCGGGCCGCGCTCCTCATGCCCCGGGCGATCGTCAACAGCCGCCGCGACACCGTGCTGCAGGAGTCCCGGCTGCAGGCGGAGCTGGGCACGTACGCCCGGCTGGCGGCGTGGTTCGTGACCCTGGTGGCGGGCTGCAGCCTGACGGTCGCCGTCGTGGCGGGGCTGATCGAGCGGCGACGGCCCTTCGCGCTGCTGCGGGCCACGGGCGTGCGGCTCGGGGAGCTGCGCCGGGTCGTGCTGCTGGAGACGGCCTTGCCGCTGGCGATCAGCGTCGCGATGGGCGCGGTGCTGGGCTCCACGGCCTCGTACGCGGTGGCGACGGCCGGCCGCGACCCCTGGTCACCGCCCGGCCTGGACGTCACCGCCGGCCTCGCGGGCAGCGCCCTGGCCGCCCTGGCCATCACGATGGTCGCACTGCCGCTCATGGATCTCGCGACCCGCTACGACGCCGTCCGCTTCGAATGATCCACCGCCATGACCCACAATGGTCAGATGGTGACGAGCGGGATCAGGCGGGCGCTGGTGCTGGGCGGCGGCGGAGTCGCCGGGATCGCGTGGGAGACGGGTGTGCTGGCCGCGCTCGCCGACGAGGGCGTCGACACCCTCACGGCCGACCGGATCATCGGCACGTCGGCGGGCTCCACGGTGGCCGCCCAGATCACCAGCGGGCTGCCCCTGGCCGGGCTGCTCGCCCGCCAGATCGACCCCGCGCTGCAGACGACCGAGCTGAGCAGCGGCGTCGCGGTGGAGGAGCTGTGGGCTCGGTTCCAGCAGATCTACGAGACCCCCGGCGACCCCGCCGAGCAGCGGCGCGAGATCGGCGCGATGGCGCTGGCCGCGTCCACGGTCGGCGAGGCCGAGCGGCGCGCGGTGATCGAGGCCCGGCTGCCCGTGCACAAGTGGCCCGAGCGCGACCTGGTGATCGTGGCGGTGGAGGCGCTCACCGGTGAGCCCCGGCTGTTCGGGCCCGATTCGGGGGTGGAGCTGGTGGACGCGGTGGCGGCCAGTTGCGCGGTCCCCGGCGTGTGGCCGTGCGTGACGATCGACGGGGTGCGCTACATGGACGGCGGCGTGCGCACCGGCACCAACGCCGACTTCGCGGCCGGCTACGACCGGGTGCTGGTGCTGGCCCCGATGCCCGAGCCCGCCGAGCCGGCCTGGGGCCGGCTGGACGGCGCGGTCGAGGTGATCGAGCCGGACGCGGCCGCGCTGGCCGCGTTCGGCGCCGATCCGCTCGCCCCCGAGGTCCGCACCCCGAGCGCCGAGGCCGGCTACGCGCAGGGCCGCGCGGTCGCCGCCCGCGTCGCCGCGATGTGGCGGTAGGGTCACCCCTCCGCCAGCACCTTGCGCAGCACGTCCGCGAACTCCTCCGGGTTCCCCATGAAGCCTCCGTGGTCGCCGGGGAACTCCGCCGTCGCCGTGCCGAGCAGCTCGGCCAGCGCCACCGAGGTCCGGTACGTGCTGAGATGCCCCGACTCGGCCCCGATCCCCACGACGACCCGGGCGGGCCCGGCCTTCAGCGCGGCCACGTCGGGGACGTAGCGGGTGGTGCCGCGCAGCTCGTGTGCGAAGAACCGGGCGCCGTCGGCCACCACCTGGTCGGGCACCTCCGTGGGCGGGGCCACGGGAGCGCCCCCGTCACCCTCGTCGAATCCCGCGCTGCCCATGAACTTCGCGAACGCCGCCCCCAGCCCGTCCCGGTGGAAGGTCTCGATCATGTCGTCCACCTGGGCGCGCTGCTCGGCGGCGTCGGGCAGCAGCTCCAGCAGGGGCGGCTCGTGGGCGACGAGCGTACGCACCCGCCGCGGGTGCCGGGCGACCAGCGCCAGCCCCGTCACCGCGCCCCCGCTGCTGCCGAAGACATCGGCCGACTCGGCGCCGAGCGCGTCCAGGACGGCGGCCAGGTCGTCGGCGCGCAGCTCCGGTGTGGAGTCCTGCGTGGGATCGGCCAGCACGCTGCCCGAGATGCCCCGGGGGTCGTGCGTGACCACGGTGTGGTCGCCCGCCAGCGCGTCGGCCAGCGGCGCGAAGTCCCCCGCCGCCATCGGCGCGCCCGTCACGATCAGCAGCGGCCCCGATCCGCGTACCTCGTAACGCAGCCGCACGTCGGGCAGCTCGAGAAAGTGGGTGGTGGTGGTCATGGCGGGATGGTCCCTTCTGCGGCGGTCTCGTCGGGGATAGGACTCGCGCGGACGGGAGAACTCATCGCTCTCACCCCCGCAACCTGACCGGAAGGGCGGTCAACCGGCCGCCCTGGATCCCGCCGAAGTCGACCTGCCGCAGGTCGGCGTACGGCACCGCGAGGCGGGCGGCGGGGAAGTCCGTGCGCAGGACCTCGACGAGCGCGCGCAGTTCGAGCTGGGCGAGCTGCGCGCCGGTGCAGTAGTGGGGACCGGCGCCGAAGGAGAGGTCCGGCCCGATCGCGCGGCCGGGGTCGGTGTTGATGCCCTGGATGTCGACGAGCACGGGGGAGCGGGCGGGCAGGCGCACCCCGCCGAGCTCGACGTCGGTGGAGGTGAACCGCCAGAGGGTGAAGGGGGCGGGCGCGTGCCGCCGCAGCGTCTCCCGTACGAGGTCGTCGGCCGGGACCTGCGCCCCCGCGTCGAGGACGTGTGCGAGCAGGAACCCGAGCGACGGGTCGGTGGTGAGCTGCCCGGCGTAGATCAGCGTGAAGATCAGATAGTGCAGGTCCGGCTCGGTCAGTTCGGCGGGCACCTGATCGCGCAGCTCGGCCGCCAGCCCGGCCGCGCCCTTCTCCAGCGCGGACGCGGCGAGGTCCGCGAAGGCCGCCATCGCCCGCCCCACCTCCTCGGGGTCGTCGCTGTACATGCTCCGGCAGGCCGCCATGGCCTGGTCGACCCGGTCGAGCGGGACACCGAGCACGTCGCAGACCACGGTGAGCGGGTACCGGGTGGCGAAGTCGGCCATCAGATCGACCGTGTCCTCGGCGTCGAGGCCGGCGAGCAGCTCACGTGCGATCGCGGTGATGCGTTCCGCGTACTCGGCCATCCGCCGGGCCGTGAAGAGCGGGCGGTGCGCCCGCCGCAGCCGCTCGTGCGGCGCGCCGTCCAGGGTGGTGAGGGACGGCTGGGCGGCGGCGGTCGGCTCGAGCCCGGCGGTCCGCGGGTCCCAGTGCGCCGGCGCGTAGGCCGGGTCCTTCACGATGCCGGGATGCACGAGCGCCGCCCTGGCGAGCGTGTCGTCGGTGATGATCCACGCAGGCCCCCCCGCAGGGGCCTCGGCCTGGACGACGTGCCCCGCGGCGCGCAGGGCGGCGCGGGCGGGATGGGGTTCGCCGACGCCGCGCACGGTGACGGCGAAGGGGTCCACGGACACACGGGGTGCTTCGGTCATGTCACTCCTGAAAGAACAGATTGCTGCGTTGCGCAGTAAAAGTATCATGCAATTACTGTGCTATGCAGCAATAGGAAAGATGGGAGCCTGGGCACCATGACCACGAACGAGCGGGAATCCCTGGTCACCGAGCTCACCAAGTCCGCGATCCCCGGCTGGGCGATCCTGGTCGTCCGGCTCAACCGGGTCGTCGCGGAGCGGCTCGGCGTCGCGGAAACCGACGTGCAGTGCCTGCACGTCCTCGACCGCCATGGTCCGGCGACCCCGGGCACGCTGGCCAAGCACGTGAAGCTGACGACCGGATCGGCCTCGCGCATGATCGACCGGCTCGTCGCCGCCGGCTGCGTCCGGCGGGTGGCCGATCCCGGCGACCGCAGGCGGGTGCTCATCGAGCCCACCCAGGAGGGGATCGACCGGGTCGGCGAGGCGTACGCGGGGCTGGTCGCCCGTACCCGGGACGATCTTGCGGGTTTCGGGGACGACGAACTCGCCACCGTGCTCCGGTTCCTGCGGACGGCCGAGCTCAGCACCGCCGCCGAGGTGGAGCGCCTGCAGGCCGCGCCCGGCCGTACATGAGGATTTCCGGCGTTTTCCCATGATCGGTGATCTTCTTCCACTACGATCCGACGTTTCTGATCGTTCGAAAGGAAACGAACCATATGTGGATCGCCTTGGGTGTGATCGCCGTCCTGATCGTGGCCGGCGCGTTGTGGTGGAAGTTCCGAGATCCGCTTAGAGGTGAGGACTTCTACAAGTTTCACGTGGAACGTCAGTGGGCCTGGGAGCTCCTCCTCACCGACGAGCAGGAGCGGGCCTTCATGGCGGGGCTGGAGGCGTACGACGAGGACGTCACGGTCTACCTGAACCGCGAGGCGGGCGTGCTGCGCGTCTACGAGCCGTCGATGATCGTCTCGCTGTTCCTGGTCGCCGAGCAGTTCGCCGCGCTGGGCCCGGGGGCGGTGGCCGACCCGGCGGGCGCCGTACGGCACCTGCTCGACCGCGTCACCCACGCCGAGACCGGCGGCGTGCTGCACCTCGACGACGGCTGGATGCCGGAGGAGCGCGTGGACGGCATGGACAAGTACGACTTCACCGGCGCGATGATGAGCGCCACGCACGCCCAGGGCGTGGACGGCGGCGTCGGCGGCTACGGCGACGAGGACGGCGGCTACGGCCTGCTCACCGTGCTCGTGGAGCTGCCCCAGCACGTGGCCCGCATGTACGACGACGCGCACAGCCACACCTCACCCGACGAGATCCGCAACCGTCTCGACGTCTACAAGGCGGTCGTCCAGGAGCCGGAGCCCGAGTTCGTGGCCGGCCTGGAGAGCGCCGACGCCGAGCGCAGCCGCTTCACCAACACCCTGATGTACGACTACGGCCGCATCCTGGCCGGCTACCAGAGCGCGCGCCCCCACATGCCCCACGCGCAGCCGTCCGACGTCATGGCGGCCGTGATGGCGCGCATGCTCGCCGAGAACCTGCCCGGCATGACCTGGACCCGGCAGCCGTCGCCCGAACAGCACCAGCGCGCCCTCGACCTGATCTCCACGAGAGGCTGACCTCCGCGAGAACCTGCCTGATCCGCTGAATGAGCGGCCTTCGCGAGAGCCGGTCTGAGCTCAGCGGGAGGCCGGCCTCCGGGAATATCGGCCCGTGACGATCCGCAGGTCCGCGGCCTCTCCCGCCAGGTGCTCCGCCCAGCCCACCGCCGTCCGCAGTGACGGCTCGGGCGGGTGGTAGGCCTTGTCGGCGGACCACCACCAGCGCTTCTCCCGGAGCGGCTCCGCGGCCAGCACGGCCGCCGCCAGCCCCGGCGGGCATGTGATCCGCTCCCACTGCTCGCGGCGCAGGCGCAGATAGAGCAGCCCCTTCAGCACCGAGATCGGCGTCAGGTCGGGAACGTCCGCGTCGGCGAGGTCGAGCGCGTACAGGCGGGGACACGACAGCAACGGCGTCAGATCCACCGGGTTGCCGGTGCGCAGCCGCGCCATGCGCAGGGTGCCGTGGCCGGTCAGCGGCGCCAGGTCGACGGTGTCCATGGCCAGGTCGAGCCGCTCCAGAGGTGTGTCGCGCAGCGGGCCCAGGTCGGCGCCCGGACAGTTCTCCACCGTGACCTGCCACAACATCGGCGCCCCGCGCAGGGGACCGAAGTCGGCCCAGGAGGCGTTCATCACCTTCAGCCGCTCGATCCGCGCGTGCAGGCCCGGCATGGTCCCCGCCTGCGCCCCGGTGACCGTCAGCGAGCGGGCCTCATCGCGGGGGCGCTTGATGTCGATCGACAACTCGCCGTCCTCGATCCGGTAGGCCCCCGCCCGTAACGCGGCGACGTGCCGCCGCAGCAGGTCGGTCACCGAGTCGGCGACGTGGACGGGCCCCTCGTCGTGGTGCGGCCCCATGCGGATGACCTGCCCCGGCCGCCCGCCGGGCCCGGGCGCCAGGTCCACGGCCAGGAAGTCGCCGAGGGAGTCGGTGGCGAACGGGATCCAGCAGGGGTGGTCCGACACCCTGCGCACCGCGAGCGGAGGGCCGGAGGCGCCGATCAGCGGATGGTGCCGCCAGTCGTGGCGACCGGCCCACCTGCGGTTCTCCGTACGGCTCTGGTTCTCCAGCATCTCCAGGCCGAACCACGGATGCCGGTCCAGCAGGCCGATGCCGCCGTCGCCGTCGATGTGGGCGTAGAGGGCGCGCAGGTCGGCGGGGAGCGTCACCGGCAGCCGGGACTCGAGCCAGGCCCGTCGCGCCGCCGGCAGCGCGGGCGGGGGCGCGTACGTGTCGCGCCCCAGGACACGGTCGCGCTCCCGCAGGTACGCCCCCAGCAACGCGATCGCCTCGTCCGGATCCCCGGCCGCCACGGCGTCCACCGGACCCGGCTGGAACACCCCGGGCTCCTCCGGCCGCGTGTCCCGGTCCAGCAGATAAAGGAACCCGCCCGCCCCATCCCGCTCCAGCGACCGGCTGAGCACCGCCTCGAACCGCCCCCTGGCCTCCACGACCAGCTCCACGGTGAGCCGCCCGCCCGCCTCGTCGCCCAGCGCGGACAGCTCGGCATGCAGGTCGGCCTCGCCGCCGACGTCGCCGGGCTCGAAGGCGAACCCGTGGTGCCCGGACCCGCCGTCACCGGTCGCGAACCCCCGTAACTCGGCCCGCCGCCAACCCCGGGGTCCCACGGCCGCGATCTTCTCGGCCATGGCGCGAAGCACGCCGTCAGTGATCATTAGCCCAGGGTACGGATCCGGCGCGCTCCCGTCTTGACGAGAACCGGTTCCCTCTGAATTCAGCCGTTACGCGCCCTCCGGACCGTACTCCGCGACCCGGCTTTCCAGCATCGAACAGAGCACACCACCGGCCGATGCCCGGGGTGTCTCAGGGGCGTTCTCAGGGACCTCCCCGACGCCGCATGGCCCCGGATGCCGCAGAATCGGGCGTCATGAGGATGAAGAGCGCGGGGATCATCGCGGGTCTGCTGGGGCTGGCGGTGGCGCTGACGGGGTGCGGAGTCGGTGGCCCTGAGGAGAGCGACACCGTGTCGTACGACGTCGGGGACAAGGTCGCGGCCCTCAGGGTCGAGGCCGACGCGGGCACCATCGAGGTGGTGGAGTCGCAGCGGCAGGGCATCCACGTCACCGAGCGGCTGACCTGGCGCAAGAACAAGCCGGAGACCAGCCACCAGGTGCAGGGCGACACGCTGGCCCTGACCTTCAAATGCCCCACGACCTGGGGATTCGGCGCCGTGAGCACTTCTTGCGACGTGAGCTACCAGGTCGAGGTGCCCAAGGGTCTGCGCGTCAAGGCCACCTCCGACTCGGGGACGCTGACGCTGAAGGACCTGTCGGGCGAGCTGGACGCGCAGACCGACTCGGGGACGATCGAGGCGGGTGGGCTGGCGGGCAAGCGGGTGGCCGCGAAGACCGACTCGGGCACGATCGAGCTCACCTTCACCGGCTCGCCCGACAAGGTCACGACCTCCACGGACTCGGGCCGGACCTCGATCCACGTGCCGCAGGGGCCGTACAACGTGGTCGCCAGGACCGACTCCGGCGCCAAGAACATCGAGGCCGCCACCGACCCGTCGGCCACCCGCCAGATCGAGCTGACCAGCGACTCGGGTGACCTCGAGGTCCTGACGCCCTAGGAACCCAGGGGCCCGCCTGACCGCCGCGCGGCGGTCAGGTGATGCGACCGGTCCAGTAGGAGGCCGCGGCCTTGAAGATCGTGTAAAGCCCGGTGTCGAAGTAGGGGGAGATCCCGGTGTCGTGACGACCGTCGCCGTCGGTGTCGGAGACGCCGGTCGTGATGCCGTTGAGGTAGCCGAGCCGCTGCTCCTCGCTGTAGCCCTCCAGCCAGGAGGAGCCGAGCGCGCCGTCGCCGGTGAACGGGGAGTCGACGCCGATGGGCTGGTCGGCGGGAGGGGCGGAGAGGCTCATGGTGAAGGTCGGCCCGGTGGACCGTTCGAGGGTGTCGCCGGTGTAGGGCCGGGTTCCGTCGGGGTGGGGGCCGGCGGGGTAGCCGAAGACGTCGACGGCCGGGGTCGTCGCCTGGTTGAACGCCAGACCCTGGCCGCCGACGATGTCGGCCAGTCTCCCGGTGGTGACCTGCGTCCCCGAGTCGGACGGGACGACGCCGCTGTAGACGTTGACGAAGGCGAAGTCGCGGTCGTGGTCTCCGTACTGGGTGAAGTCGGAGTGGACGAACACCCGCTTCCCGACGTACAGGCCGGACGGGGTGGTGCCGTCGGAGTAGGCGGGCACGAACACCCAGCTTCCGACCGTGGCGGGGGCGCCCTCCATGTCGTACACGCAGTGCGCGGCCGTGGCGACGAGATTGCGGTACTGCGACTGCAGGGCGGTGCCCGAGCACCAATGCGGCAGGCCGTCGGCGCCGACGAAGAACACCTTGCCCGAGGTCCGGGGCGGCTCACCTTCCGCCTCCGGCCCCACCGGATTGACGCTGCCGGGCTTGCCGGGCGGGACGACGGTGCCGGACGTGCGCTCGCCGCGTACCTCGGTCCGCGGCGCGTAGGGTGTGGCGCTCCTGAGCTTGGCGCCCCCGTCGGCGAGCCAGAACGTCGCGACCTGCTGGGCGTCCGCCGTGCTGGAGGCCAGCGGGGCCCACGCCACCACGTCGGCGGCCTCCGCGGGCCCGGCGACGGCGGTGGCGCCCAGCAACCCTAGGCCGACACCCAGCGCGAGCAGCCTGCGTCTCATCATCGATCTCCCCGTTCCCGTCGTGGGCCGCCCCGGCGACGTCCACCAGCACGAAGATCGTAAATCTTGAACGCCGCCCCGGGAAGACTTTATTCGAATCTACATTCGAGTATTCGTTCAGCTCTGAGAGATGGGCTCCGGTGCGGGTTCCCCGGCCGGACGGTAGCCGAGGCGTCCACGGGTCGCGACGAGCACCAGGATCGCCGCCGTGGCGCCCGCGAGCAGGGTGACCTGCGACGCCTGCTCGGCGGTGGCGAGCGAGGGGAACATGTCCGAGTACGCGAGCGACATGAAGTTGTTGACGCTGACGTGCAGCAGCATGATCAGCGGCAGGCTCTGGCCGGTCCGGTTGAACACCCAGGTGACGACCACGCTGAAGACGCAGGCGAAGGCGATGAACTCGCCGACCCTCATCCAGGTGACGTCCGGCCACCCGCCCCATTCGCTCAGGAACAGCGGCAGGTGCCAGATCCCCCACAGCGGCCCGAGAACCAGGGTGGCGCCCAGCGGACCGAACCTGCGCTGCAGGCGGGGCAGGGCGAAGTCACGCCAACCGGGCTCTTCCGCCAGACCGGTGGTGACCATCTGGAGCAGCAGGCCGGGCACGTAGGCCACCAGCACGGCGACGGGAGGCAGGCGGATGTCCCCGTCGGAGACCGCGAGAGCGGTGACGATGATGGCGGCGGGAACACCGAGCGCGGTCACCAGGTACCAGACCCACCCGACCCGCCACTTGGTCATCCGCCCGACCCACCGGCGCACGCCTTCCCTGCCGTCCGCGACGGTGGTCACGATGAACGCGGCGAGGATGGGACCGAGATAGGCGCCGGGGAGAACACCCAGGAACTGCGTGGTGCCGAGCACCGAGGGAAAAGCGAAGTCCAGAACGCCCAGGCCGGTCGCCGAAAGAACGTAGGGCAACCAGGCGACCCAGCTCATCAGGTTGGCCAGCACGAAGAAGCTGATCAGCGGACGGCGGCGGATGAACCCCCGAAGTCCGGTCCGTCCCGGATACTGCTCGGCCCCCGGCCGGCTGTCGACTGCCATTTTCTCTCTCCTTCAGGAGCGCTTCACTGACAGTGATCAGCACACCAGCCGCAGCCCCTCCCGGTCGTTCCCGCGTACAGCCCATTGGAGGTACAGCCAGGGGTACCAAGGAGCGAACGCCCAGCTCAGAGCGTCGGCTTCACAGCGCCGACCGCGAGCCGGAACGGCGGTCGCCAGCACCAGCGCGACGGCCCCTCCGAGTGGATGAAACTTCAACTTCCGGCTCCCAACCGCGGCGCCCGAGCGATAGGCGGCCGACCCGCGAGCTGCTGAACGCCGAGCGGGCGGCCGGGGTGGCGCGCGCGTTCAAGGCGCTGGGCGCCTGTCAACAGCGCGTACGCCCGTACGGAAGAGCCTGTCGAACAGGCTGACAACACCGATCTTCTTGCGGACACGTGAGCTGACCGAAACGGTGGATCCCGCCGCACCGGAACGGCCCACAACCCCCGCACCAGGAGTACTGATGAAGCTGCCCTCATGCGCCGCCGCCCTCACGGCGGGCGTCCTGTTCACTTCGCTGACTGGAGTGTCCGGGGCGTCGGTGGCACAGGCGGCCGACGCTGAGGGCCTTCCGAGCCTGAACATGGAAGCCACGGTCAAGGCGGCCCAGATAGACCCGCGGCGGCCCGACAGCACGCTGACCCCAGGCGCCAGGGCCGGCGTGCTCCTCGTTGAGCAGGCGCTGCGTGACCGAAGCCTCCTCGACGCGAAGTGGGTGGACGGCTACTTCGGCACCACAACGGTCGCCGCCTACGCGAACTACCAGAAGTCGCTCGGCCTCACCGGTCTCGACGCCAACGGTCTGCCGGGTAAGACGTCGCTCACCAAACTCGGTGCCGGCCGCTTCAAGGTCACGGCTCCCATCGACCCGGGCGCCCGGGTGTCCACCGGCGGTTTCGTGATCAACACTCGTACGCGAAGCATGCTGGCCGAGGCGAAGCGGCTGCTCGGCCGCGACCTCAAGCTGGATCAGGGTTCGTACAACCCCGGCGGTGACCCCACGTCCGCCGGCACCCACGACGGTGGCGGCGTCGTGGACATCTCCGTGGAGGGGATGAGTTCCGCCACCCGGACCTCGGTCGTCCGCGCGCTGCGCCGTGTCGGCTTCGCGGCATGGGTGCGCAGCCCCCAGCAGGGCGACTGGCCGTGGCACATCCACGCCACCGCCATCAGCGACACCAGCCTCTCCGGCCAGGCCCAGCACCAGGTCGGTGACTACTACCTCGGCCTGAACGGGCTCGCCGGCCGTGGCCCGGACGACGGCCCGAAGGTGACCATCCGCACCTGGGAGGAGTACCAGCGCCGCTGACGTCACCCGCCCCAGGCTCCGCTGACCATCCGAAACGCAGTCTCCGCGGACAGAACGCACGTTCCGCGGACTCCGCAGACAGAAGGAGAACAGCATGACAACGCTCACCAGGATCCTCACCGCGGCGACCGCCGCGATGGCGCTCGGCGGGACGGTCCTCGCCACCGCATCGCCGGCTTCGGCCGCGGACCGTGACGGTGTCTGTGATACCGGCGAGTTCTGTTATTACTTCAACAGCAACAACCAGGGGTCGGTGTCCGACTTCACCGGATCGGTCGACGATTACGCCACAGCGCAGCCTTCGTGTTACGACTTCAAGGGCCCTGGCGCCGGTAAGGGCGAGTGCATCAAGAATTCCGCCGCCTCCGTGTGGAATCGCAGTAGCAAGACCGTCCGCGTCTATTTCAACAGCGGCCACACCGGCACCTATCAGGACTTCGCCGCGGGCGTCAAAGGCAACCTGAACGCCACCCTCAAGAACCAGAACGCCTCGCACCAGTTCCTCGGCTCCACGTCGCCGACCGGCTGCAAGACCGACGGCACGGACACCAAGCTGCCCACGACGATCCTCGTGTACCGAAAGTCCCTCGATCGTGTGGAGCGGGTGGAGTTCAAGACCTACGTCAAGAACGTCCTGCCGAACGAGTGGGTGTCGAGCTGGCCCGCGGAGTCCCTCAAGGCCGGCGCGATGGCCGTCAAGAACTTCGGCTGGTACTGGGCGCTGCACTCGAACCGCAAGACACCGAGCGGCCAGTGCTTCGACGTCTACGACCACACCTCGAGCCAGGTGTACAAGCCCGGCTCCGCGAAGGCGGTGACGAGCGCCGCGGTGGACGCGACGTGGGGCGCCCGGCTGACGCGTAACGGGAAGATCTTCCGGGCCCAGTACTGCGCCACGACGACGGCGTGCGGCAACTGGGTGGACGGGGACTGGATGTCGCAGTACGGCTCCCGCGACAAGGCCCTGGCGGGCTGGAACTACTCCAGGATCCTCAAGAACTACTACACGGGGATCGTGCTCGGCTCCTGAGCCCGTCCGACTTTCGTTCCCCGCCGTGTCATGCGTGGCGGGGGACTATCGTCCTTCGACGATGATCTGGAAGTTGAGCGGCCGGCTTCCGGGGAATACGACCGTTCCCGAAGCGTCCACCATCTTGAATCGCACGTAGCACAAGCCCGGCTTCCTCGGCGTGGTGATGTCGGTCCGGATGTCGACCGTCTCGCCGGGGCGCGTGTCCTTGATCGGCACGTCGGAAATGGTCTGGCAGTGATCGGCTTGCTGCGCGGGGTCGAGGCGCCGCAGCGAGTATCCCTGCCACGGCACGGTTCCGGTGTTCTTGAGGCGCCATACCTTGGTCATGGTCTTGTCGGCGCCGACGCGCGTGCAGTCGGGGAGCGTGACGTCCGCGATGAACACGGCCGCATCACCCTCGTGCAACGGCAGGGCCGGCGGTGGGTTGGTCGAACGCACCGGGCAACCGGCCGGGGACAACGCGATCGATGGGCTTTCGGCCGGGTTCGGCCCGGCTCCGCCGGGTGTGGAGCCGCGATTGACGGTGGTCACGATGAGGAACACCGCCCCCATGGCGACAGCCGCCGTCACGAACGCCACCGAGAGGGTCAGCCGTAATCGCCCCCTGCTCTCCTGCGCGGGCAGCAGAGGCTGGACGTCGCTAATGATCTCATCGGGCCGCGTCGAAGGCGCGGATACCGAGGTCTCGCCGTCCGGCCAGGACGTTTGCGACCCGACGGCGAGACGTACGGAACGCGGTTCGGCGACGCGTGTGGCGGAGCCCACGAGCCCACCAGACGAATGGTCCACCGAGGTGCCCACGCGGACCGCGGAATCCCCGGTGCTCACCGATCTGACCGCCAGGTTCGCCCTCTCCCAGCGCTCGCGATAGTCGGCCGGGTCCGCGCCGCACACCTTGACGAACTCGACAGTGGTCTCCCAACTCGGGAGCCGGTTACCCTTCGTGGCTTCGTGCAACGTTGTGTGGGAAATCGCGCCCGACCGGCCGGACATCTCCCGGAAAGGCGGATTGCCGACTGAGTTGCGCAGTTCCCGCAGGGCCGCCGAGAAATCCTCGATTATCTCCGCCCGTGCACGCCTGTCGTCCACCGTGCGAAGGTAACAGCACTTACGGTCTTGGCTCAAATCGACCCGGAATCGGCACGAAGGCAGGCAAGATGAGCGCGCAAAAGGCCGTACGGTGCCCTCGTACCAGGCCGAACGCGACGAAGGAGACCGGGCAGCCTCCCCTCTCGCCCAATGCGTTGGATTAGACGATTACGCCTATGAGC
The DNA here is from genome assembly GCF_040654715.1 of Nonomuraea sp. NPDC050643. Taxonomy (NCBI): domain Bacteria; kingdom Bacillati; phylum Actinomycetota; class Actinomycetes; order Streptosporangiales; family Streptosporangiaceae; genus Nonomuraea; species Nonomuraea sp. NPDC050643. The sequence goes on from NZ_JBFAIM010000041.1 coordinate 16,403, forward strand.
CGGCGCGCCACGTTGACCGGAACGCCCTTAGCCTGGCCGCGGCGTCGTACAGGCTTGTGCGGCTGCGGAATTCGTACACGTGGCCTGAACTGGCGTTTCATTTATGTCAGTTACGCGGCGTAACGCGGTCGTTCCTGATTTGTATTGGGTCGGCTCGACTTCATGATTGCGGCGTTGTCGACCAGGATGTGCGCCGATGCCGGACGATCCGCCGGTGACGACTGCTCGTCAGGCGGTGACGAGGTGTTCGGGGCGGTCGCGGCGGGTGTGGAGGTCCCAGTAGACCTGGGCGATGTCGTCGGGGCCGGAGTGCGGGACGCCTGCGGGAGCGGTGGCGCTGGGCAGCAGGTTGATGGCCACGATCGCGGCGTGGACGCCCTGGCCGGCGAGGGCGTTGTGGAGGTTGTGGACCCAGTTGCGCAGGGCGGCCTGGGCCGTGTTCAGGGTGGCGAGCATCGGATACGGGTTGATGGCGCCGCCGCCCGTGGTGTACAGGAGGGTGCCGGTGCCGGCGGCCAGCATGGCGGGCAGCACCGCCTGGGTGGCGGTGACCGCGCCGTACAGGAGGTGCTGGATCGCGGGCTGGAGGTTGTCCACGGTCACCTCCGGCGGGTTGACCATGGTCAGGCCGCTGTGCGGGGAGTATTCCAGGACGTCGATGCCGCCGAAGCGTTCGGCGGCCTGGTCGAGCGCGGCGGTCAGCGCGGGAAGGTCGGACACGTCGGCGAGGAAGCCCGCCGCGGTGGTGCCGGAGGCGGCCAGCTCGGCCACGAGGGCATCGAGGTTGTCCTTGCCGCGGGCGATCAGGGCGACCTGAAAGCCGTGACGGCCGAAGAGCTTGGCGATCGACAGGCCCATGCCGGGTCCGGCTCCGACGATGGCGATGGTGGGCATGCGTCTGCTCCTTGCTACGTGTGGGTGGGCGCGGCGAACTACGCCTGGGTGCGGCGATGGGCGTCCTCAGGCGGGATCTGGTGTGGGCGGGGGAGTGTCTACTCGCCGTTGAGCGGGGGCGCGGCGTCGGGGAAGCAGTCCTCGATACGGGGCATCTCCGGGTCGATGGTCTTGAGGATGCGTTGGGCGATGCGGCCCATCTGCTGCTGCTGGGCCTTGGTCAGCGGGTCGAAGACGAGCCGGCGGACTTCGGCGACGTGCGCGGGTGCGGCGCCCGTGACCTTGGTCCAGCCGTCCTCGGTGAGGGTGACCAGCGTGACGCGGCCGTCGGACGGGTCCGGCCGGCGCGACACCCAGCCGCGTTTCTCCAGCCTGATGACGACATTGGACAACCGGGACAGGGTGCTGGCGGTGTTGACGGCCAGGTCGCTCATTCGCTGGGTGCGCTCGGGCATCATCGACAGGCCGGACAGCACGAGGTATTCGAAGTGGCTGAGGCCCGCGTCACGCTGCATCTGGGTGTCGAGCGCGGCCGGCAGGCGGATCAGCGCGTACGCGAGCGCGTACCAGTGCCGCTGCTCCTCGGCATCGAGCCAGCGCGTCTCCGTCGAGTCGTCCATGCCCACCACCTTAGCTCCAAGCTTGGAGCTCTCACAACTCCACATAACTTTTAGCTTGGAGTGATGCTGTGTCAGCTTCGCTCCAAGGTTGGAGTTAATCCCTGCTGGGAGCGCCCGGCTTGCGCTGGACCGAGGGCTTCGGCGCCGCCACGTACGTGTTCACGGAAGGAAGTGCGATGAGCAGATCAGAGACCAGGCTCCAGGTGGTGTTCGGCGATCTCCGTCACGCCGTCGACGACGTCATCCTCAAAACGCCAGGTCACCATCGAGGAGCTGTTCGCCGCGATCGGATGGCTCCAGCAGGCCGCCGACACCGGCGAGCTGAGCCAGGCGGGCATCCTGTTCTTCAAGACCGTGCTGAAGGCCACCGAGGGCGCCGCCTACGCCCACCCGGAGAAGGACGGCGCGAGCCACTGGGAGATGGAGGGCCCGGCCTACCTCCCCGGCGCTCCGCTGCTGGAGAGCCCCGCCGTGCTGCCCATGCGTCCGGACGAGTCGGGCGAGCCGCTGATCGTCTCGGGAACGGTGCGATCCGGCCTGGAGACCCTCGGCTTCAAGCCGGACCACAGCCCGCTGACCGCCCTTACCCAGGCGCTCGAACTGCCCGGCATGCGCCCCCTGCACATCCACGCCATCGTGTCGGCCGACGACTTCCTGCCGCTGACCACCCAGCTCTACTTCGACGGCGACCCGCTGGTCAGCCGCACCATCGAAGGCCCGGTCCCCGCATCCGCGGTCAAGAGCACCGACCTCCACGACGCCCCGGCCGACTACCGGGCCCGCGGCCTCAACGGCCCGTACCGCACCCTCACCCACGACTACGCCCTGCGATCGGCGATCTCCCGAGCACCCGCACGTACGGCGGCCTGAACGCAGAACCTGACCAACCCCCCGGATCGCGACCATCCCGGCCGACTTTCCATTGGACCCCGGCCACACGCCGGTTGGCTCCGGGTTGCCTTCCGATCTTCCTCAACCTCCGGACGGATCGGATCGCGCCAGGGATGGCGGAGACCCCGACCGTGCGTGGGCGTCTGGTTGCGAGGCGGCGAGATGGTCATGCAAAGTCGCGTGGCGGAACTGGTAGATCGGCCCGACCGCGCGCAGCAGCCCCAGCCGGTGGGCGTCATCGAGAAAGTTCGTGATCCGCCAGGGAAGCTTCCGGTTGAGTGCGAGGTGGCCGGTCGCGATGGTGCAGGCCAGCCATGCGTGATGGCTTCCGGACATGAGCCCCGCGAGCCCGAAGGGGAGTCCGAAGGAGAGCCCGAAACCGAGCCCCACAATGAGCCACCCTTGGACCCCGGACTCGAGCGAGCCCATGAACCCGAAAATCATCCAGCTCGGAAGCCCGCCGGCGAGCCCGACCAGAAGCCCTCGCAGGAGGGTGAGGGTCCTGTCGAATCGCCAACTGGAGGTGGGAGTGCTGAATGACGTGGGAGCGGGTTGCTCGGCCCAATCCATGAGCCCCCTCGCGAGCCCGAACGCGACCCCGCTCGGAAGCCCGACCAGGAGCCCGAACGCGAGTCCGGCCAGGAGCCCGCCAAAGATCATCAACGCGAACCCGAACGCGAGCCCGACCAGGAGCCCGAACGCGAGCCCGACCAGGAGCCCGAACGCGAGCCCGACCAATAGTCCGAACACGAGCCTGAGCCTGATGGCACGCAGGAGAAGGCGCGCACGACCGCGGAGACTGAGGTCGGCATGACCAGGAACATCGCCGGGCCAGGACCCGGCGGAGAACCAGCTCCACGTCGCGCCCACGAGCCCGCCCACGAGCCCGCTCAGCGGGACCATGAAGTCGCCTGGAAGCCCGTCCATGAACAGGCCGAAGAAATAGCCCAGGATCAAGCCCATGAGTCCGCCCATGACCCCGCCCACGAGCCCGAGCGTACGTTTGACCAACTGGTTGGCGTTGGGTGTCGTGCTGGAGATGCGCCACCAGGCGATGTCGCGGGTGACGGCGGGTGGGAAGGCGCGGGCCAGATGGGTCAGGTAGCGGCGGGTGGTGGCCGGGTCGAGCCGGTGGCGGGGCAGGAAATGGCCGCCGGGCCCGGTGCTCGGCGGGCGGGTGTTGACGAGGGAGGGGATCAGCTCGTCGAGCAGGTGGGCGCGCAGCGCGGTGGTGGTGCCGCCGAGAGGGCCGGTCAGGGGTGCCGGGTCGGTGCCGGGGGCGGCGTACACGGTTCGGACGAGCCAGAGGCCGAAAGGGGTGGCGACGATCTCGGTCAGCCCGGAGAGAGCACGGGTTTCTATCGCGGTCAGAACGTTGCGCCAGGCATCGGAGGGGAGGGCGGGCAGGCATGCGCGCAGATAGGCGGCACTGGTCTGCGGGCTCAGCCGGACCGGGGTGATGACGGCGGCGGCGTTGAGAGGGCGTCCGGCCGTGGCCACGGCGGTGGCGAACTCGGTGGTCCGGCTGGTCATGATGAGCTGATCGCCGGCGCTCAGGGAAGCGTTCAGCGCGGTGATGACGGCCGCCCGGGCCTGCTCGCCGATCTCGTCCAGGCCGTCCAGAACCGGCAGGACGTGCCCGCCCGCGACCAGGGCGGTGGCGGCGTCAGGGCCGAACTGGGGGGCTTTCAGCGCGGGGTAGTCCTGGGCCAGGCGATCGGCGAGCCACTCCTGCAGGCGGGGCTGAACGTGCGGGTTCCATCCGGAGAGCGGCAGGAGCACGGGAACCGGGACGGTCTCGCCGTCCTCGGCGGACTCGTGGCCGGCGCGGATGGCGAGCAGGCGCAGCAGCAGTTGTATGGCCAGGGTGGTCTTGCCCATGCCCGGCCCGCCGGTGATGACCAGCCGGCGGTGGGTGAGGGCCTGGAAGTCGCGGGCGAGGGCGGCGATGTCGCCGCTGTGGCCGGTGAAGGTGAAGTCTGTCTGGGCGGCGATGAGTCGGGAAGGGCTCATCACGGTCTCGTTGCCGCTGAGCCGCCAGGAAACTGCGATCGGCTCGGGGTCGTCCAGCGACCGGTGGCGGGCTTCGGCTTTCCACTGCCGCTGGACGAGTTCGGCCAGTGCGTCGGCGGCTGCCGCCGTTTCAGCCCGGCTGAGTGGGCCGGCGGCCGGGCGAAGGCGTCCGGCCCATGTGATCACGGCGGCGATGGCCACCGAGGCGGCGATCGCGACCGCGGACAGGTCGGCCCAGTTGACCTTGTCGCCCGGGTCCAGCCTTCGCCACACGATGAACACGATCGCGCCCAGCAGGGCGACGGTCATGCCAGCGAGTAACCGTGGGCGAATCGGGGGCCTGCTCACCCTGACATCATTGCCGCCACTTGCCAGTCGAGCCACTACCACCACCTGAGCCCGGCCGAGTTGTCAGCCAGGCTCTGTGCCTGCCAGACGGTCAAGATCGGCATCTGCTGCCGCGGCTGGAGTAGGAGCCCTGGCCGCAGGGGTCAGAGGCGGCCCGTCGTAGCGTCCAGGGCATACACCTTGCCATCGGTGCTGCCGACATAGACAAGCCCGTCGACCACCACGGGATTGGACCAGCTGATGTCGCCGAGGGTGGTGTGGCTCCAGCGCACCCGGCCGGTGGTCGCATCCAGCGCATGAACCTTGTCATCGTGGCCGCCGACGTACACCACGCCGTCGGCCACCGCCGGACGGGAGTCGATCTTGTCGCCGGCAACGCGGGTCCAGCGCACCCGGCCGGTGGTCGCGTCCAGGGCGTACACCTTCCCATCGGTGCCACCGACGTACACCACTCCCTTGGCCTGCGCAGGACTGGAAAGGACGGCCCCGCCGGTGGCGCGGGTCCAGGACACCTGGCCGGTGGTCGCGTTCAGGGCGTACACCTTGCCGTCGCCGCTGCCGACGTACACCAGCCCGCCGGCTACGGCCGGGCTGGAGTCGACGGCGCCGCCGGTGGCGCGGGTCCAGCGCACCCGGCCGGTGGTCGCGTTCAGGGCGTACACCTTGTCGTCGCTGCTGCCGATGTACACGATCCCGTCGGCCACCGCCGGGCTGGAGAGGACCGCGCCGCCGGTGGCGCGGGTCCAGCGCACTCGGCCGGTGGCCGCGTCCAGGGCGTACACCTTGCCGTCGCGACTGCCGACGTACACCAGCCCGCCGGCTACGGCCGGGCTGGAGTCGACGGCGCCGCCGGTGGCGCGGGTCCAGCGCACCCGGCCGGTGGTCGCGTTCAGGGCGTACACCTTGTCGTCGCTGCTGCCGATGTACACGATCCCGTCGGCCACCGCCGGGCTGGAGAGGACCGCGCCGCCGGTGGCGCGGGTCCAGCGCACTCGGCCGGTGGCCGCGTCCAGGGCGTACACCTTGCCGTCGCGACTGCCGACGTACACCAGCCCGCCGGCTACGGCCGGATTGGAGTCGACGGCGCCACCGGTCGCATGGGTCCAGCGCACTCGGCCGGTGGCCGCGTCCAGCGCGTGCACCGCGCCGTCGCGACTGCCGGCGAATACCATTCCGCCGGCCACCGCCGGGCTGGAGTAGACGGCGCCGCCGGTGGTGTAAGTCCAGTCCACCCGGCCGGTGGCCGCGTCCAGGGCGTACACCTTGTCATCGCTGCTGCCGACGTACACGACTCCGCCGGCCACTGCCGGGCTGGAGATGATGAAATCGCCTGTGGTGTAGGTCCAGCCGATCGCGCGGGTCGGTGCGGTGGAAGCGCTGGAGGCAGCAGGCGTGCCGCCGGCGGAGCCGGCCGTTTGCGGCCCGGGTGAAGCCGGCGGTCCCCACAGCAGCCAGCCGGCGGTGATGACGACAGAGACTGCGGTGGCGGTCATCGCGGTTCTCCGTCCGGTCCGTGCCTGTGACGGAACGGCGGCGCGACTGGACTCACTGAGGGGTGGATCGGCGGGCCAGGCAGCCCTTGCGGAGGACGCCTGGCTTGGGGGAGCCGGGTTGCGGGTGAAGACAAGCCGGCCGGCGGTGTCGGTGCCACGCTGGTTGGGCTCAGGCAGGCCCCGGCTGCGGAGACGGTGGCGTAGATGCGGGTAGAGCAGGTCCAAGGTGAGCCACTTCGGCCCCTCGGGCAGGCCGGCGCGGACCAGGCCCAGAAGTTCGCCGGTGAAGGAAGTGCAGGCGTTGTCCTGTCGGCCCAGCGGGGGCACATGAGCGGTGTGGTCGCTGGCGGTCAGCGTGTAGGCACCACGGATTCCGGCGCTGTCGGCGACGCCCTCGGCGGACAGCGCCTGGACGGCACGGCCGGAGTAGCAGCAGTCCAGGATCACTACTTTGACCCGTGCGGGGCTGTCCAGCAGCGCCTGACGGAGGCGCTCGTACTCCAGGCCGGTGACGTCGGGATCGCCTTCGTCGGTGCCGGTCAGGGGCAGGCACAGATGCCCGTTTTGCAGGATGATCCCGTGTCCGACAAAGTACACCAGCAGCACATCGGCTGTGTCGCGGGCCAGACGCCGCAAGGTCCGCACCAGGCCGGCCACCTCGGCGGGGTCGGGGATGAGGGTGACCTGCTCCGCCGGCCAGCCACACAGGGTGGGATCTGTCAGGACTTGGTGCAGTCCGGCAAGGCTGTTGGCGGCAGCGGGCAGTGGCCGGAACGCCTTGTCGTCAAAAGTCGAGACACCGATCAGGATTGCCTGGGAGCGGGGGTAGTCAGGCAAGCGGGGCGTCTCAGGGCTCATCGGGCGCTCGCAGTACTTGGCGCAGCAGCGGCGTGATGTCCTGGTCTTTGACCCGCCGGGCGTCTAGTTTCACCTCGCCGGAGGCTTTGACGGTGATGGTGACGTCCGCCCGGCGGGTGGTCAGCCAGACCGTCAGCGCCCGTGACAGGGCCGCGACTGCGCCTGCTGAGCTGAGTGCCAAGACGAGCGTGTCCAAGGCCCCGCCCAGCTCGTCCTCCGCCGCCGGCCTGCGCACGACCCTTACCGTTCCGGTCAGTGCCCGCTCGCTGGTCAACCATTGCCACAGCCCGGTGAACTCCGCTATCTCATCGCCACCTGTGAGCTGGATCTGTGCCTGCATCAGTCACCTCTACACCGATGGGGCTGTCACTCCAAGCAAAGCAGGGGGAGTGAGTCCTGCACAGCGGATTGCATCAAAGGGTGACCAACTGACAACAAACAGTCAATACAAGCAATGCCTTCGCGGAGGACCACTGAAGATCAATCCGCCGTCGGACATCGCACCCGGCGAAGAGGCCAAGGTGCCGCACAGACCGGATCTCGGCCCGGCACCTGCTCGTCAACCGCCACCATTTCGCTCAGCCGCAGCCCGGTTCCGGTGCGCTGATGGGTGGAGGCGCCGAGGACACCAGCAGTTCGGTGCCGACCGTCCCGGCGACGGCTTTCCGGGCCAAGCGTTCGGTCGTCTGTCCCAAGGAGGGCCGGCCACACTGGCCAGGCGCGCCGCTACGTCCGCCGCTGATTCATCAGCGCCTGGATGCCGTCGAGGATCCGACCGAGCCCGAAGGTGAACTCGGCGTCGGCGTCGGCGTCGCTCTGGTCGTCGTCTATGGCCCCGCCCGCGATGGCCGCGCTGACCGCCGGAAAGCGCCGCTCGTCGATGAGCTTCGACAACGCGCTGCCGTAGCGGAACGCCCGGTCCCCCGCCTGCGCCATGCTCACAGCCAGAGCAGCCCAGTTGCGGACGAATCCCCCCAGCAACATGACCACCGACAACTTTTCGCTCTCGGCGAGCCCGGTGTCGCGCAGGTCGCCCAGCCCTCGCTCCAGCCACGCGATCTGGTTGGGTGTGATCGGCGGCCCCGCGATGGTGATCTGCAGGATCCACGGCTGTCGGCGCAACACGTCCAGATAGTCCCGGGACCAGCGGGACAACCCCGCCCGCCAGTCGCCCCCGTCATCACCCGCGGGCGGCAGGCCGACACCGGCGTCCATCATCAGCTCGACCAGTTCGTCCTTGGCCGCGACGTACCGGTACAGGGCCATGGTGGAGACCCCTAGTTCCTTGGCGACCCGCACCATGGACACCGCCGCCATACCTTCGGCCGCTGCCAGCGCGACAGCGGCCGCGACGATCCGCTCCAGGCTGAGACCAGGCTTCGGCCCGGGGTTCGGGCGAGCACGCACCCCCCACGCCGCCTCCAGGCTCGCCGGCAGTCCGGTGCCACTCTCGCCGCCCATCTGACCCCTTTCGATTTCCCGCTTGTGTATAGCATACGCAGTCGCGTATAAGTACTACGCAATCAAGTATAAGCCTTACACAATCAGGAGCGTCGACGTGCACGTCCTCATCTCCGGCGCCGGCATCGCAGGCCAGGCGCTGGCCTACTGGCTGCGTCACCACGGCTTCACCCCCACCGTTGTCGAACGTGCACCAGGGCCACGCCCGGGCGGCTACAAGGTGGACCTACGCGGCGTGGCGGTCGAGGTGGCCGACCGCATGGGCATCGGCGAGCACGTCCGCGCCCGCGCCACCGACATGCGCGGCGGCACCTGGCTCACCCGGGCAGGCAAGCCCGTCGCCAAGCTGAGCGGTGACCTGATCGGTTTCCGCGACCCCGGCGACCTGGAGATCCTGCGCGGCGACCTGGCCGACATCCTCCATCGCGCGACCAGCGGCGACGTCGAGTACCTGTTCGACGACGCGATCGCCACCATCCAGGACGACGGCCGCGGCGTTCACGTCATCTTCGAGAAGTCGCCGCCACGGACCTTCGACCTGGTGGTGGGCGCCGACGGCCTGCACGGCGGCGTACGCGCCCTGGCCTTCGGCCCGGAGACCGGCTGCGCCGAGGGGCTCGGGTTGAGCGTCGCGGTCTTCAGCGTCCCCAACCACCTGAGCCTCGATCGCTGGGAGATGGCCTGCACCGGCGCCGGCCACATCGCCAACCTCTACGGACTGCGGCCGACGTCCGATGCCACCGCACAGCTCTTCTTCCCCACCCCGGACCCTCCGCCCGGCCGCCACGACCGCCCAGCCCAGCAGCGGGCCGTGGCCGACGCCTTCGCGCAACACGGCTGGGAGGTCCCCCGCATGCTCGCCGCCATGCACGCCGCCGACGACTTCTACTTCGACTCCTTGGCCCAGATCCACCTGCCGAACTGGTCGAAGGGCCGGGTCACGCTACTGGGCGACGCGGCCTACTGCCCCTCCCCGGCCTCCGGCCAAGGCACCAGCCTCGCCGTGGTCGGCGCGTACGTGCTGGCCGGCGAGCTCGCCGCGGCGCACGGCGACCACCTGGCCGCGTTCGAGCGTTATGAACGGGAGCTGCGCCCGTTCGTGGAACTGAACCAGCGGCTCGGACGCGACGTGGTCAAACAACTCGTCCCCGCCACCCGCCTGCGGGCCTGGGCGCAGTTCACCATGTTGCGCATGATGCCGTACATGCCAGGCAAGGCCAGGATGATGGAGCAGATCATGAAGCCCATCCGGGAGGCGGCCAACGCCATCACCCTCAAGCCCTATACCCCGGCCCTGCGCTGAAGGCTGCTTGCGCGCGACGTGGGCAACGGCGACGCCCCTGCTGAGGTTGAGCGCCACGGCGGAGAAGACGTGTTCGAGGCCGACCTTCGCCAGTCCCCGGTAGCGGGCCCGGCGGACACCGGTGACCGCGACGGCCTGGCGCATGGTGCCTTCGACATCCGGCGCGGAGCTTGTATGTGCCCCGCCAGCCCTTGGCGCTCTGGCAGATCGCCCGATCACGCGCGCTCATCGAGCCATTCGGAGGCGTGATCGTCGCGAAGTTCTTCGACATCGACCAGTCGCGTTCGATCCCCTGGAGGCGCCACCGGCAGGCGGCGGCGCTGCAGGGCCGCTCCCTTGGCGGCCGACCGCCCCTACGGCTACAGGCTGGCTGACGCTGGCCCTCACCCCAACCCGGCCGCCGCTCCCGTGGCGGGGGAGATTCTGCCACGTTCATCGACGGGTACGGCCTGTTCGCCATTGCGGAGAGGCTGACCCGCAACGGCATCCCCTGCCCGTCCGCCCATGACCCAGGCCGGAACCCACACCGCTCCGGCATCGCCTGGTCCAAGAGCGCGATACGCGCCATCTCGACCGACCCCCGCTACGTCGGCCACCAAGTGTGGAACCGCCAGAGCAAAGACGAAGTCCTGCTACCGATGCCGATTCCCAGAGGAGTACGCCCTGGCCAACCACGTCATGCATCCCCGCAACGTCTACCTGAGAGAGGATCGCGTCGTCCCGCGACTCGACCGCCGGCTCGGCCGGTTGTTCGCGCTGCGCAATGTCGACCAGACCCTCGACGTTCTGACCGCCGCGCAGGACCTGGTTCCGCCCGAGGCCCAAGCTCTCGAGGCGGCACGCCGCCAGATCACGGAGTGCGACCGTAAGCTCGCTCAGCATCGGGCAACCCTTGAGGCGCGCTGCCCCGGCTCTCGTCGCGGGGTGGATCCAGGAGGAACTTGGCCGTAGGAACGCGGCCGAGCAACGCCTCAGCAGCGATGGGGACGTGATGAGCCGGCGGAGAACACACAGACTCGGAGACATGGTGCGGGTGCTCTCGAACGCCGCCCCGACCCGGAAGGGCAAGATCTACGCCGACATCGGTCTGCGGCTGACCTACCACCCGTCAAACAAAAGGTCCTGGTCACGTCTGCTCGTGACCAGGACCCCATAGGCCCACCGGTTTGTGTCCGAGGGGGGACTTGAACCCCCATGCCCATCACTGGGCACTAGCACCTCAAGCTAGCGCGTCTGCCTATTCCGCCACCCGGACTTGGTGCCTGCACGTGGAACCGTCATCCCGCGTCGGCGTGAGTAAGGTTAGCAAACTCTGAGGGGTGCGTCATACCAAGTATCCGCGCCCTCGCCAGAGACCTTCCCCATGGGCCGTGGATGAGGCCGGCGGGAGCCCCCGATGGCGCTTTCGTGGCGTGCCCCAGTGGCCAATGTGCCAGTTGAGGAGGGTTTGGGAGCGGGGGAGTTGGTGAATTCCTGGGTCTCCGCTGAAAAGGCCTTGCGGCCACCTTGGGTGCTGCTACGGTTACGGACCGTTGAGGGGTGAGTCCACGGACCGGCCTCACGACGTGAGGCCGGTTCTGGAGCTGGGAGGGCACGTGACGCGCGAGGCGGTGAAGCAACCGGGGTCGACGACCCCCGCTGCTCGTCGTCTCCGCGTGGCGGAGCCGCTGCAGAAAGTGACCATTGATCGGGCGGGCCGGATGGCGCGGTTCGCGGCCGGTGCCCGGCGGGTCATGGTGCGGGCAGTCGCCACTGGGGCCCTGGTGGCCGCCGGGTGGCTGCTCGCTGTTCTGTACGGCATGCTCACCGCCGCTCCGGCGGCCGCGGAGACCACCGCGGCGACAGGGGCGACCCAGACCGGCGACTTCCTGTCCCTCACCGACCCGGTCCGCGTTTCGGCGTCGGACAACGCCGAGGCCATGGCCGGGCGCACGGTCGACGGGCTCAACAGCCAGCAGGATCCTGGCCTGCCAACACCATCTTCCGCCGGAAAGATCCTGGACACCAATGGCTTGGTGCCCAACGGCGGTGGCAGCGGCCCGTTCGGGTCGGCTGCCGGGGACGTCGCGAGGTCCGTGTTCGACCCGCGGCTCCAGGCAGGGCGCGCCCCCCTGGCGCGCCTGCTTCCCCCCGTCGTCCGCACAGCGGCGGACGACCCCTCTTTCTCACCTGACTGATCCCCGCTTCGGGACGTCGGCCGGTCTTCATGTGATCGGCCTCAGGACATCCGCCGGTCTTCGTGTGATCGGCGATCCCTATCCCTTTCAGTAGCGCGGCGGAGCGTGGCATGAGTCCCTCCGCCCGCGGGTGAAACACGTCAGTTCAGCTGGTTCGCGAATCCGAGGTCTCCGCTGTGCGCGTAGAACCTCGCATGGCCTCGGGCTGCCCGCGAACCGTTCAGGTATCCCCCCAAGAACCACAAGGAGCATTCGCTATGCGTACGTGGGCCAAGGCATCGACTCCTGCCGCACTTCTCGCCGTTGCGGCCATGTCGTTCGGCGGCGGCGGCACCGCGCTCGCCGACACCTCCGGCGACGGGTCAGTCGCCGGCGGCAACCAGGTGGACCTGCCGATCTCCGTGCCGATCGACATCAGCGGCAACTCCGTCGCGGCCGTCGGCAAGTCCGAGGCGACCTCGCAGGGAGGCGCCGAGGTCGTGAACTCGGGCCGGCCCGGCATCTCCGACCGGACCTCGGGCAACGGGTCCGTCGGCGGCGGCAACCAGGTGCACGCGCCGATCAGCGCGCCGATCAACGCCTGTGGCAACGCCGTCTCGCTGTTCGGCAACTCCGACGCGGGCTGCAAGGGCGGGGCCACCGTCCGCAACCAGGGCAAGCGTGGTGCGGGCGGCAACCGTACCTCCGGTGACGGGAGCGTGCTCGGCGGCAACCAGGTCACCGCGCCGATCTCGGCCCCGCTGAACGCCTGCGGCAACGCGGTGGCGATCTTCGGTGACGCGACGGCGGGCTGCAAGGGCGGCGCCAACGTCTACAACACCGGCGTGGGCGCGGGCGGCAACCGTACCTCCGGTAACGGGAGCGTGCTCGGCGGCAACCAGGTCATCGCGCCGGTCAGCGCCCCGGCCAACATCTGCGGCAACGCGATCGCGGTGTTCGGACGGGCGTTCGCGGGCTGCAAGGGCGGCTCGTCCGTCACCAACAACGGCGGCCCGGGCAACCGCTACAAGACCCGCCACGTGGCCCCGGGATCGACGGGCAACGACACCGACGGGCGCTTCGGGGCCGGCAGCGGCAACCAGGTCGTCGCCCCGATCAGCGCGCCGATCGACATCTGCGGCAACGCCGTGGGCAACGCCACCGCCGGCTGCAAGGGCGGCTCGACGGTGCACAACTCCGGCGCGGGCGGCAACCGTACCTCCGGTACGGGCGGCGTGCTCGGCGGGAACCAGGCGGTGGCCCCGGTCAGCGCGCCGATCGACATCTGCGGCAACGCGGCGGCCGTGCTCGGGCACGCGTTCGCCGGGTGCAAGGGCGGCGCCCACGTCAAGAACCCCGGCAGGGGCGCGGGCGGCAACCACACCTCCGGCGCGGGCGGCGTGCTGAGCGGGAACCAGGCGGTGGCCCCGATCTCCGCCCCGATCAACATCTGCGGCAACGCGGCCGCCGTGTTGGGCGCGTCCCAGGCCCACTGCAAGGGCGGGGCGGGCGTCTGGCCGCACGACGGCGTGGGCGGTGGCGGCAACCACACCTCAGGCAGGGGTGGCGTGCTGTCGGGCAACCAGATCGTCGCGCCGATCGCCGCGCCCGTGAACATCTGCGGCAACGCCGCGGCCGTCCTCGGTGACGCCGCCGCCGGGTGCCTCGGCGGGTCGAACGTCGGCACGCCGGGCCCCGACGGCCCTGACGGGTTCGAGCGTTTCGCCCGCGCCAACAGCAAGGTCGCGGCGGCCAAGGGCGGGATGCTGCCCGTGCTGCCCTCCGTCCCGGTCCTCGACCAGCTCCAGGGGGCCGGTTCGGTCAGCGGCGTCACCCAGCAGGTTCAGGACGTCGCCAAGAGCAGCGGGGTGGCCCAGCTCCAGGACGTCAGCAGCGTGGCCGCGCCGCTCCAGGACGTGAGCGGCGTTGGAGCCGTCACCCAGCAGCTCCAGGACGCCGGGAACGTCGGCAAGGTCGCCGAGAACCTCCAGGGCACCGGCCTGAGCGCGCTCCCCCTCGTCGAGGACGCCGCCACCACGGCCGGCCTGCCGCAGCTCCCCGAGCTGCCCGGCCTGCCCGCCCAGGCGCAGACCCCGGCCCAGCCGAAGAAGACCCCGCACTCCGCCCCGGTCGACGGCAAGCGCCGCGCGGTCTCCTCGGGCCCGGTCTCCGCGCTCGACCCGGCGACCGGCCTGGTCGCCTCCACCCCGGCCGGTGGCGCCGTGAACTCGGCCGCCCGCAGCCTGCCGGTCGGTGACCTCGGCCTGATGAGCGCCGAGCAGCCCGCCGGTGTCACGGGCATGAACTCCGGCTCCGTGCTCGCGCTCCTGCTCGGCTCGCTGCTGGCCGCCTCGGCGACGCTGTTCGCCGGTGCCCGCCGGTTCCGGGTCGGCCGGAAGTAAGGAATAGGAAGTACGTAACACCGTTCGCCTCACGTAGGCAGTGACAGACGCTTTGCCCGTTCCGGGGGCGCGGCCCGGGGCGGGCAAAGCCATGTCCGCGGTCAGAGAGTCCTGCGTACTCGCATGATCTTGCGTCGCAGACGTACGTGCCGGCTCCCGTCGGGGTGCACCCGCACGCGCGCCAGCTCCCACTGACCGTACTCCGCGTGTTCGGTCAGCAGTTGACGTGCTGCTTCGCGAGTGAGGTCGCGCGGAATGAAGATATCCATGTAGGAGTAGTCGAGCACAACGATTAGTCTCCAGGGTGAGTCAGGGCGCCATGCCGCTCGCTGGGGCTTATTCTGCGTGCTTGTGGGTGGACCCGGAAGCGAGTGGGTAGCCCGGGGGAAGGAAATTTCCGCGAGTCGGGTTACCTTTCAGATCTATGCCGACTCCCGGTAGGGGGATTGCAAGCGAACAGTGAGGTAGGAAGCAGCGTGCCAGCCAAGAACGGCAGCACCGGCGGAACACGACGCCTGGTGATCGTCGAGTCGCCTGCCAAGGCGAAGACGATCAAGGATTACCTCGGTGCCGGCTACATGGTCGAGTCCAGCATCGGCCACATCCGTGACCTGCCGGAGAAGGCCGACGACATCCCCGAGAAGTTCAAGGGGGCGCCGTGGGCCCGTCTCGGCGTGAACGTCGAGCACGAGTTCGAGCCGCTGTACGTCGTCAACCCCGACAAAAGGTCGCAGGTCAACAAGCTGCGGCAGTTGCTGAAGGATGCTGACGAGCTCTACCTGGCCACTGACGAGGACCGTGAGGGCGAGGCCATCGCCTGGCACCTGCGGGAGGTGCTCAAGCCCAAGGTGCCCGTGCACCGCATGGTGTTCCACGAGATCACCCCGCAGGCGATCCGTGACGCCGTGGCCAACCCGCGCGACCTCAACCTCCGCCTCGTGGACGCCCAGGAGACCAGGCGCATCCTCGACCGCCTCTACGGCTACGAGGTCAGCCCGGTCCTGTGGAAGAAGGTCAAGCCCCGGCTGTCGGCCGGTCGTGTGCAGTCCGTGGCGACGCGGCTGGTGGTGGAGCGCGAGCGGGAGCGCATGGCGTTCACCTCTGCCCACTACTGGGACCTGCAGGCGCTCTTCGACACCAACAAGCCGGAGGAGCGGCCGCGCGACTTCACGGCCACGCTGAGCGCGGTCGACGGCAAGCGGGTGGCGCAGGGGCGCGACTTCGCCAGCACCGGGCAGCTCAAGACGGCCAACGTGCTGCACCTGTCCGAGGCGGCGGCCGGTGAGCTGGCCGGACGACTCCAGGGGGCGTCGTTCGCGGTCAAGTCCGTGGAGCGCAAGCCGTACACGCGTAAGCCGTACGCGCCGTTCCGGACGACCACACTGCAGCAGGAGGCCAGCCGTAAGCTGGGCTTCTCCGCCAAGTACACGATGCAGGTGGCCCAGCGTCTCTACGAGAACGGCTACATCACCTACATGCGTACCGACAGCATCACGCTGTCGGAGACCGCGGTGGCGGCCGCACGTTCGCAGGCGATCAAGCTGTACGGCGCCGCCTACGTGCCCGACAAGCCCCGCGTCTACGCCAGCAAGGTCAAGAGCGCGCAGGAGGCGCACGAGGCGATCCGGCCCTCGGGCGAGGAGTTCCGCACGCCGGGCGAGACCGGGCTGTCGGGCGACATGTTCCGCCTCTACGAGCTGATCTGGCAGCGCACGGTGTCCTCGCAGATGAAGGACGCGGTCGGCGAGTCGATCACGGTCAAGGTGAGCGGCAGGTCGTCGTCGGGTGAGGACGTCGAGTTCAGCGCGTCCGGCCGGACGATCACCTTCTACGGGTTCCTGAAGGCGTACGTCGAGGGCTCCGACGACCCCTCGACCGACCGCGACGACTCCGAGAAGCGGCTGCCCAACCTGGCCGAGGGCGACGCGCTCAGCGTGTCGCGGCTCGACGTGGCCGGCCACTCGACCAAGCCGCCCGCGCGCTACACCGAGGCGTCGCTGGTCAAGGAGCTGGAGGATCGGGAGATCGGGCGGCCTTCGACGTACGCCTCGATCATCGGGACCATCCTCGACCGCGGCTACGTGTTCAAGAAGGGCACGGCGCTGGTGCCGTCCTTCCTGGCGTTCGCCGTGGTCAACCTGCTGGAGCAGCATTTCGGCAACCTGGTCGACTACGACTTCACCGCCGAGATGGAGAAGGTGCTCGACGACATCGCCAACGACCGGGCCGAGCGGGTGCCCGAGCTGCAGCGCTTCTACTACGGGGCCGACGGCGACGAGGGCCTGAAGGAGATGGTCTCCGACCTCGGCGACATCGACGCCAAGGAGATCAGCTCGTTCCCGGTGAAGGGGACGGACATCGTCCTGCGGGTCGGGCGTTACGGCCCCTACCTGGACAGGGACGGCGCCCGGGTCAACGTGCCCGAGGACATGACGCCCGACGAGCTGACGGCGGAGAAGGCCGAGGAGTTGTTCTCGCGGCCGACGGGCGACCGGCAGCTCGGGCACGACCCGGTGAGCGGGCACATGATCGTGGCCAAGGGCGGGCGATACGGGCCCTACGTGACCGAGATCCTGCCCGAGCCGGCCGTCGACGACGACGCGCCCAAGAAGCGGACCAAGAAGGCGGACGCGCCGAAGCCGCGTACGAGCTCGCTGTTCAAGACGATGTCGCTGGACACGATCACGCTCGACGACGCGCTCAAGCTGCTGACGATCCCGAGGCTCGTCGGTGAGCTGGAGGGCGAGGAGGTCGTGGCGCACAACGGGAAGTTCGGCCCCTACCTGAAGAAGGGCGCCGACTCGCGTTCGCTGGCCTCGGAAGACGAGCTGCTGACGGTCACGATCGACCGGGCGAAAGAGCTGTTCGCGCAGCCCAAGCAGCGCGGGCGGGGGCGGGCCGCGGCCGCGGCGCCGCTGCGGGAGCTGGGTGACGACCCCAACTCCAAGAAGCCCGTGGTGGTGAAGGAGGGGCGGTTCGGCCCTTATGTGACCGACGGCGAGACGAACGCGTCGCTGCGCAAGGGCGACGCGGTCGAGGACATCACGATCGAGCGGGCGGCCGAGCTGCTGGCCGAGCGGCGTGAGCGGGCTCCCGCGCCGAAGAAGACCACGACGCGCAAGGCTCCCGCGAAGAAGGCGCCGGCGAAGAAGCCGGCGGCCAAGTCGTAGCGGGCCCACCGGTCGCCCTTCCGGTGGCCGCTGGACGCGGCCGCCGGAAGTAGCATCGTTCATGTGTTCGTGCTGTTCTTCGTGGGCGCGGTGTTCCTCGCGCACTATTACCTGTGGCGCCGCCTGGTGCGTTCGACCACGCGCCCCGGACGGCTGCGCAAGGGGCTGACCTGGGCGTTGGTCGGCCTGGTGCTGCTGGTGGTGGCGACGTTCGTGGGCACGCGGATGGAGCTCGGGCACTGGCTCGCGTGGCCGGGCTTCCTGTGGGTGGCGATCATGTTCTACCTGGTCGTCATCCTGGCCGTGCTGGAGATTCCGCGGGCGGTGGCCGTGCTGGTTCTGCGCAGAGCGGAACGCGGGGCGGTGCCGGAGCCCGTACCGGTTCTGGCGGGCGCCGCCGCGCCGCCCGAGCCCGTCGCGGTCGCGCCGGGCGCGGGTTCTCCGGTCGAGCCCGCGCCGGTCGATTCTGGGCCGGTGGCTGGACCGGTGGCTGGACCGGTCGTGTCCGGGCCCGACGTCGTGAGCAGGCGGCTCTTTCTCGGGCGCACCACCGCCATGATCGCCGGGGTGAGCGCGCTCGGAACGGTCGGTTACGGCGTCACGAGCGCGCTCGGAGATCCCGTGATCGAGCGGGTCAAGGTCACGCTGCCGAAGCTGGACTCGCGGCTCGGCGGCCTGCGGTTCGCCGTGGTGAGCGACATCCACCTGGGGCCGCTCACCGGCATCGGGCACACCGAGCGGATCGTCCGCATGATCAACGCCCTCGAGGCCGACGTGGTGGCGATCGTGGGTGACCTGGTGGACGGGTCGGTGGCCCAGCTCGGGGCGCTGGCGAAGCCGCTGAAGAGCCTTGAGTCCCGCTATGGGGCATATTTCGTGACCGGTAACCACGAATACTTCTCGCCCGAAGGGCCGCAGGAGTGGATCGAGGAGCTCGGCGAGCTCGGCGTACGCTCTCTGCGAAACGAGCGTGTGGAGATCAAGCACCAGGGCGCCGTGCTCGACCTGGCCGGGGTCAACGACGTGGGCGGCGCCGCGGTCGGCGACGGCCCCGACTTCGGCAAGGCGCTCGGCGGCCGGGCGGCCGGCCGGTCCACGGTCCTGCTGGCCCACCAGCCCATCCAGGTCGCCGAGGCCGCCCGCCACGGCGTCGACCTGCAGTTGTCCGGCCACACGCACGGCGGGCAGATCGCGCCGTTCAATCTGGTGGTGAAGCTGCAGCAGCCGGTGGTGTCCGGGCTGGCCACGGTGGAGGGCACGCAGGTCTACGTCACCAGGGGCGCCGGCTTCTGGGGGCCGCCGGTGCGCGTCGGGGCCCCGCCCGAGATCACGCTGCTGGAGCTCCGCTAGCTGACTTTTCGTAATCCGCTGGTCACGCATTGCCATTTTCGGGTAGTATCCGGTCGGATACTTACGGAGGTGGGCATGGTCTCTTCGCCGATGGAGGGGGCGCTGCGGCAGGAGGTCACCTTCTGGGCCGCGCGCGGCGGGCTGCTGTTCAGGCAGGCCAGACAGGCCGCGAGCCTCAACCAGAAGGCCCTGGCCGGCGTCAGCGGCACGTCGAGGACCACGCTGTCCGCCTACGAGCACGGCAGGAAGTCGCCCACGCTCGAGACCGCCGGGCGCATTCTCGACGCGGCCGGGTTCCGGCTGGCGCTGGAGGCCAAGGTGGAGTTCGCGGCGCGGGTGACCGGCGACGGCCGGGCCTTCCACGTGCCCAACCGGCTGCCGAGGCTGCCGGTCGCCGCCGCGCTGGGCGTCGCGCGAGTCCACGGCCGGTCCTACCGGCTGGCCGACCGCGACGAGCGGCGGGTCGCCTACACCGTGCTGCTGTGCGGGGGCGGGCCGCGCGAGCTGCTCGAGCACGTCGACGGAGTGCTGCTCGTCGAGCTGTGGGACGACCTCGTTCTCCCCGGCGAGATCCGGTCCGAGTGGTGGCCATTGGTGGAAGAGGCGCGGCAAGAGTCCGGAGTTATGAATTGATGATGTTTTTGGGGGCCTATTCGAGGTGTGTAACCTGCGCCCGAGCCCGATCACGTAATACCCTCAGCCACGAGCAGCCGGGAATATCCGGCTCCTGCCTTGACCGCCCACTTCCGGCCAACACCTGGATACGCTGAAATCATGACTGCCCCTGGCCGAAGCCGCCCGTCTCATGTGCTGGCCAACGCGTCGTTCCGACGGCTGTGGACGGCCATGTCGGTGTGCAGCCTTGGCGACTGGCTCAATCTCCTGGCGCTCACCGCTCTGGCGGGAAATCTGACCCAGGGCGACTACCGGGTGCAATCGCTGGCCGTCGGCGGTGTGTTCGTCGCGAAGATGCTGCCCGCCGTGCTGCTCGGGCCGCTCGCCGGGGTGTTCGCCGACCGGTTCGACCGGCGGCTGACGATGTTCGCGGCCGATCTGGCCAGGTTCGCCATCGTGCTGTCGATCCCGTTCGTGCACAGCTACCAGTGGGTCATCGTCGCGACGGTCCTGGTCGAGTGCGTGAACCTGTTCTGGGTTCCGGCCAAGGACGCCACGGTGCCCAACCTGGTGCCCAAGGCGCAGCTCGAGCAGGCCAACCAGCTCAACCTGCTGGTGACCTACGGCACCGCGCCGATCGCGGCCATGCTGTTCGCGGCGCTGTCCGTGGTGGGCGACGTGGTCACGAGCGTGGTGCCGTTCATGGCCGGGCGCGACGCCACCGGGCTGGCCCTGATCGTCAACGCCTGCGCCTACCTCGTCTCGGCCTTCCTGATCTTCTCGCTGCGCGACATCCCCAAGCGCGACGGCACCATCTCCACGCCCTCCGTGCTCAAGCAGGTCGTCGAGGGCTGGCGGTTCGTGGGCGGCAACCGGCTGGTGCGCGGCCTGATCATCGGCATGCTGGGGGCGTTCGCCGCGGGTGGCGCCGTGGTGGGCGTGGCCAAGATCTACGTGGAGGCTCTCGGCGGCGGCGACGCGGCCTACGGCGTGGTGTTCGGCGCGGTCTTCGTCGGCATGGCGCTGGGCATGTTCTTCGGGCTGCGGCTGCTGCGCGAGCTGTCGCGGCGGCGGCTGTTCGGCCTGGCCATCACCGTCGCCGGGCTGGTGCTCGTCGCGATCGCGCTGGTGCACAACCTGGTGATCGTGGTCATGCTGACCGTGGTGCTGGGGGCGTGCGCGGGCATCGCCTGGATCATCGGCTACACGCTGATCGGGCTCGAGGTCGAAGACGCGCTGCGGGGCCGTACGTTCTCGTTCCTGCAGTCCACGGCCCGGGTGACGCTGCTGCTGGTGGTCGCCCTGGCCAACCCGCTGGCGGCGATCTTCGGCGAGCACACGCTGCTGCTGGGCGAGTTCAGCTACCGCTTCGACGGGACCAACCTGGTGCTGGTGATCGGCGGGCTGCTCGCGATGGGCGTCGGCCTGCTGGCGCTGCGGCACATGGACGACCGGCAGGGCGTCTCGCTGCTGAGCGACCTGATCGCGGCGGTGCGCGGCGAGCGGTTCCCGGCCGAGGCGGCCGAGCACGTGCCGGGGCTGTTCGTGGCGTTCGAGGGCGGCGAGGGTTCGGGCAAGACGACCCAGTCCCGGCTGGCCGCCATCTGGCTGCGTGACCAGGGCTACGACGTCGTGCAGACGCGCGAGCCGGGCTCCACCAAGGTCGGCATGCGGCTGCGGGCCATCCTGCTCGACGCGGCCGAGCGCGGGCTGTCGGCGCGCTCTGAGGCGCTGCTCTACGCCGCCGACCGGGCCGAGCACGTGGAGAAGGTGATCAGGCCGGCCCTCTACCGGGGTTCGCTCGTGGTCACCGACCGCTATGTGGACTCCTCGCTGGCCTACCAGGGCGCCGGGCGGGCGCTCGACCCCGAAGACGTGTCCAAGATCAACGCCTGGGCCACCGGCGGGCTGGTGCCGCACCTGACCGTGCTCATCGACACCCCGCCCGAGGTGGGGCTGACCAGGCTGGGCGGGGCGGCCGACCGGATCGAGTCCGAGCCGCTGGAGTTCCACGAGCGGGTGCGCAAGGAGTTCCGCGCGCTGGCTGCGGCGGCGCCCGCGCGCTATCTCGTGGTCGACGGCACCCTGCCGCAAGACGTGATCACCCGGCAGATCCAAGACCGGATCAGGGAGATCCTGCCCGACCCGGTGCCCCGGGAGACCGAAGACATCACGGGCACGATGCCGGCCATCCGCGACTAGCCTTACCCCGTGACGGTTTTCGATGACCTCGTAGGGCAGGACCAGGCGATTGCCGTGCTGTCGCGAGCCGCGGCGGCGGCGCGCGAGGTCGTCGAGGGTGGGCGCGGCACGGGCATGACGCACGCCTGGCTGTTCACCGGCCCGCCGGGCGCCGGGCGCGAAGCCGCGGCCCGCGCCTTCGCCGCGGCGCTGATGTGCCACGAGGGCGGCTGCGGCCACTGCGACCACTGCCACCAGGTGCTCATCGGCTCACACCCCGACCTGGAGTCCGTACGCCCCGAGGGCCTGTCCTACAGCGTCAAGCAGACCAGGGAGCTGATCCTGCGCGCGGCCGGGGCGCCGACGCAGGGCCGCTGGCGGGTCATCCTGTTCGAAGACGCCGACCGCGCCACCGAGTCGGCGGCGAACGCCCTGCTCAAGGCCATTGAGGAGCCGCCGCCCCGTACGGTCTGGCTGCTGTGCTCACCCGCCCCCGACGACCTCATGATCACCATCCGGTCGCGGTCGCGCATGGTCAACCTGATCACCCCCGGCACCGAGGCCGTCGCCCACGTGCTGGCCACCCGCGACAGCGTCCCGTGGGACACGGCCACGTTCGCCGCCAGGGCCGCCCAGGGGCACATCGTCAGGGCACGGGCGCTGGCGCTCGACGAGGGCGTCAGGCGGCGCAGGGAAGCGGTGCTGAGCATCCCGCGCTCGCTGACCGGCGTCGGCGAGTGCGTCTCGGCCGCCGAGCGGCTGGTGAAGACCGCCGAGGAGGAGGCCGCCGCCGCCACGGCCACGCTCAACGAGAGCGAGACGACCGAGCTGCGCAAGCTCTACGGAGAGGGCTCCACCGGCAAGGGGCTCAACCGGGGGCTGGTGCGCGGCGGGGCGGGGGCGCTGAAGGAACTGGAGGACCGGCAGAAGTCCCGGGCCACCCGGATCAAGCGCGACTCGCTGGACGCGGCGTTGCTGGAGCTGGTGTCGTTCTATCGCGACGTGCTGGCGATGCAGTTCGGGGCCGCCGGGGTGGAGCTGGCCAATGACGACATCCGGTTCGAGCTGGATCAGCTCGCCCGGTCGTCCACGCCCGAGGAGACTTTGCGGCGGATCGATGCGATCATGCAGTGCAGAGAACGGCTGGGGGCGAACGTCAACCCGCAGATGGCCGTCGAAGCGATGATGTTGGCACTGCGGCCCTGAGGGGTGGACGTTGGTACGCCGCTGGTTATGGCGTGGGGTTGTGGCGGTCGGTGCCGCGGTCGATGGGATGCCCGGCGTCGAATCGTACGTCCACTGGGATCAGAAGACGGCATAGCGCAACTTCGTCGAGCAGATCGCGGACAATGAGTCCCTCCTGGCGGTCATCACGCTTGAGGAGACGCCCGCTTCGTACCGGCTGACGATGCGACCCGAGGTGAATGGGGATGTGGTGAGCCGCAAGCCGGCGCGCATGCGGGGAGTGGCTCAGGTGAGCAACCACCGATGTCTTGTCGCCTCGGCGAAGTTGATGCGTGAGTACGGTCTCCTGGAAGACGTGAACGAAGGCAGGGCCTGTGCGTATGAGCGGTAGCGGGAACCGGGCCGGGTGGCGCGGGTCGGCCCTGTCGGCCCTGTCGGCCGTGGTGGTGCTCGCCGGGCTGCCGGGCGCGGTGAGCGCTGCTCAGGAGCCGTTGCCCTCGTCCGAGGTTCGTGTCAGCGACGAGTGGGAGATCAACGTCTTTCTGTGTACGCCGGTCGCCGAGGGATGCGGCAAGCGGTACGCCACCGCGGCGCAGAAGCGGGCCGTTCGGCGCGTCTTGGAGGGGCGCCGGGGGTGACCGAGGTGCGGTTCGTGGATCGGGCCAGCGCGTACGAGGGCTTTCGCCGGGATTTCGCCCGGCAGAAGAGGGTGTTGAAGACGCCCGCGAAGGATGTGCCGGAGTCGTTCCGGGTG
Source organism: Nonomuraea sp. NPDC050643 (assembly GCF_040654715.1). Classification (NCBI taxonomy): domain Bacteria; kingdom Bacillati; phylum Actinomycetota; class Actinomycetes; order Streptosporangiales; family Streptosporangiaceae; genus Nonomuraea; species Nonomuraea sp. NPDC050643. Next base: position 40,097 of record NZ_JBFAIM010000041.1, read on the forward strand.
CGGGTGGAGAAGGGGATGACCGGGCGAGATCGCTTGCGGGACGCGGTGGTGCGGCGGCCGGGGGTGTTCAGCGTGGTCGACGAGGCGGAGGTCTACGGGGATCCGGGGTCGCGCCGCCCGGACGTCACGGTCGTTCTCTGCAACGAGGACGACGCCATGGACATGTGCGCGTCCGGTCGTGGTGCCGCGAACCATGCGATGACCACGGCGAAGGAGAAGAAGGCGATCGTCGCGGCGATCGAGGAGATGCGTGAGGTGCAGGAGTACACCTTTACGGATCAGGCTGCGGCCCACCGGGAGTTCGTCGAGAATTTTGAGAGCCTCGCCGGTATCGCCAGGCCCGAAGACATGCCCGAGTCGTACGAGCTGACGATGCGGCCGTCGGCCGACTGGGACGCGGTGATCCGCAGGCTGGCACGCCTGAAGGGAGTGTCCCAGGTGGCCGACAGGAGATGGGCGGAGTCCTGGCGCATTCTGGCCACCGAGTACGGGATCGGCCGGTAGCCTCCCCGGCAAGGGCGGGCGACGGCGCCGATCTGATCGGCGGAAGATAGCCGTGTGACCCAAGCAGCAGACGAGGCTCCCAAGCGTCTCTGTTACGTGGAAGTCGAACTGCTCTCCCAACAACAGGCCCTGGCTCGACAGCGGGTCGATGTGGCATCGATCTTCGCCGAGCACCATGTGGGGCTGGTGCGCCTGGCCCTCATCATGGTCGGCGACCAGGCCACGGCGGAAGACGTCGTGCAAGACGCCTTCGCCCGCACCCACGCCGGCCGGGGCCGGCTGCGTGATGCCGACAGGGCGCTGTCCTATGTGCGCTCCGCCGTGCTCAACGGGTGCCGGTCGGTGCTGCGCAGGCGGGCGACGGTGTTCCGCAAGGCGGTGCCGTACGAGCCGCCCGTCTGGTCGGCGGAGAGTGCCGCGTTGGTGGGCGAGGAGCGGCGGGAGGTCCTGCTCGCGCTGCGCGGCCTGCCCCGCAGGCAGCGTGAGGCGCTGACGCTGCGCTACTACTTCGATCTCGCCGACCAGGAGATCGCCGACACGATGGGCGTCAGCGCGAGCACGGCCAGGTCAACGATCGCGCGGGGGCTGGCGGCCCTCGGCCGAGCGCTTGGGGAGAATTCATGAACAGCCCGGTGGAAGACAGACTGCGGGAGGCTCTGGCCGAGGCGGGGGCGACGGTCGACACCGGCGCGCTGCGGCCGCTGCGAGCTCCGGAGCGGCGGTGGTTCCGGATGGATCTCCGGCTGGTGGCGGTGCCGGTGGTCGTGCTGCTCGCGGGGGCGGCCGCGGTGGCGCTGGGCAGCGGTGATGAGGAGCGGGCGACCGTGGCGAGCCCGGGGGCGGCCACGGGCGACACGACGGAGATGGCCGTCTTCCTGTGCGCGAAGTCGGCCCCCAAGCAGACGGGGTGCAAGGGCCCCACCACGACCGAGCAGATGACGGCGATCGAGCGCATGCTCAGAGAACTGCCGAAGGTGACGACGGTGACCTTCGTGAACGAGGCGGAGGCCTACCGAGACTTCAGGGCCGCGTTCGCGCACAACGATTCGGTGCTGGAGTCGGTCAAGGGCACCGACGTGCCTGCGTCGTTCCGGGTGAAGCTGGGGAAGGGCGGCACTCCGCAGGAGATGCAGAGGGCGTTCGGGAAGCCGGCCGGTGTCCTGAACGTCGTGAACCTCACCTCCTACGCCGCCGCTCAGAAGACCATGGGCGAGTGGCACCTCAGCGCCTTCGTGTGCCAGAAGGGCACGACGTTGCCGGCGTGCGGGGGCGAGCAGACCCGGACGAAGAACGGCGACATCAAGGCCACCAGAGAGGGCGCGGAGGCGACGGACGACGAAAGGGCGGCGATCGAAGCGCTGATCAAGCGGACGCCCGAGGTCGACCACTACGTCTTCGAGGACCAGGAGACGGCCTACCGGAACTTCCAGGACTCCTACAAGAACAACAAGTCGCTCCTCCAGGCGGCCACGGTGGACGACATGCCGGAAGCGTTCAGGATCAAGCTGAAACAGGATGCCGCGCCGGAGGCCCTCGCCAAGGAGCTGAGGGATCAAACGGGAGTGGCCCAGGTCTTCAACCACAGATGCTTGGCTGACCGGTCGATGCTGTTGGAGGACTTCGGGCTGATGCTGCCGGAGAGCAAGGTGTGCCCTACCGCCAAGTGATCGGGCGAAGATCCGCGCGACCACTCCTGACCTACGGCGTATGGACACACGTAATCTGGCAACGAAGGCCGTACGTAACCCCCTAGGCCGTCAGGAGGCGAGCTCGAGCCCATGGGAATGATCATGGCCGTGAGCTTCACCCGTTACGGGAGGCTTTACTACCTCGATCCCGGCGAGCACAGCCCGAAGGTGGGCGACAAGGTGCTCGTGCCGACGGACTCAGGTCCGGAGGTGGCGGAGTGCGTGTGGGCGCCGCAATATACGAGCGAGGACATCGACGGACTCCCGGTGTGCGCGGGGCCGGCGGGGGAGGAACACCTCACCCGTGACGAATCCAACAAGCGCCGCCGGGCCGAGGCCCGGAGCGTGTCCAAACGATTGATCAAACGACACACGTTGCCGATGAAGGTCGTCGGGATCGACTACCTCGACCAGGACAACGTCTATACGGTCTACTTCTCGGCGCCGCACCGGGTGGACTTCCGCGCTTTGGTGCGCGACCTGGCCCGCAACCTGCGGGCCAGGGTCGAGTTGCGGCAGATCGGGCCAAGGGACGAGGCACGGCTCCAGGGCGGCATCGGCCCCTGCGGGCGCGACCTGTGCTGTGCCACGTTCCTGAAGGATTTCGAGCCGGTCTCGGTCCGCATGGCCAAGGACCAGGACCTGCCGGTCAACCCGTTGCGGATCGCGGGCGCGTGCGGGCGGCTCATGTGCTGCCTGAAATACGAGCATCCGCTCTACCAGGAGTTCCGGGCCTCGGCTCCCCGGGTGGGGGCCGGCGTGGAGACCCCTCAGGGGGCCGGGACCGTGGTGGGGCACAATGTGCCGTCCGACTCCGTGGTCGTGCGGCTCAACGATGGCGGGCGGCGGTGCTCGTGCTCGAAGGCGAGCGTGTGCGGGCCGCGGAAGGCGTACGACTCGACGTACGGGGGTGAGCCGGGAGAGGCGGTCTGACGACGGGCACCGGGTCGGGGTGATCGGGTGACCGTGGCGGCGCGTGGTGGGTGCCGTCGGGCGGGTGCCGTCGCCGTGGTGATGGCGATGGTGCTCGCTTCCGCCTGCGCCGACCGACCGAAGTACGGTTCGGCGGCGGATGGGGTGGCGGTCGGTGGGGCTGGGGTCGGTGGGGTGTCGGCCGGGTGGGGGGCTGTTGGCAGCGGAGCCGGTAGCGGCGGGATGGGTGGCAGGGGGACGGGTGATGGGACGGTAGACGGTGGGGGCGCGGATGATGGGGCGACGGTTGGCGGGGTGGTGGGTGGTGGGGGCGCGGTCGGTGAGATGACGGGCGGTGGGGCGACGGTTGGTGGGGTGGCGGCTCGGGGGCTGGGCTGGACGGATTGTGGTGATGGGTTCGAGTGTGCGACGTTGCGGGTGCCGTTGGATCATCGGGTGCCCGGCGGGGAGCAGGTGGAGCTTGCGGTGATCCGGCTGCCTGCCTCGGGTGAGGGGCGGATCGGGTCGCTGGTGGTGAACCCGGGTGGGCCGGGCATTTCGGGCGTGGAGTACGCCAGGGCGGCTCGGGTCATGCTGGGTGAGGAGATACGTGAACGGTTCGACATCGTGGGGTTCGATCCACGTGGGGTCGGAGGGTCGGCGCCGGTTGAGTGCTTGAGTGACCAGGAGCTCGAGGATTTCGTGGCGCTGGACGCCAGCCCTGACTCGGCCGAGGAACGGGCGGATCTGGAGGCGGGGGCGAGGGGGTTCGCGGAGGGGTGCCGGGGGCGTTCTGGGCGGTTGCTGCCGTACTTGGGGACGGTTGATGTGGCGCGGGATCTGGAGTTGTTGCGGCAGGGGCTGGGGGATCAGAGGCTGACCTATCTGGGGAAGTCGTACGGGACGTTTCTGGGGGCGGTTTACGCGGATCTGTTCCCTGGGCGGGTGCGGGCTCTCGTACTCGATGGGGCTCTCGATCCGGCGGTCTCGCGGGCGCGCCTCAACGTGGATCAGGCTGTGGGTTTCGAGCGGGCGCTGCGCGCGTACGTCGGGCAGTGCTTCATGGAAGGGGGTTGCCCGTTCAAGAGCCGGGATGTCGAGGGTGCCATGGCGGAGGTGAGCGACCTCCTGCGGCGTACGGACGAACGGCCTTTGCGGGGGGACGGGGGCGCGCGAGGGGTTGGGGACGGCGTATCGGGGGGTGGGGATGGCGTTCGGGGTGCTGGGGGTGGTGTGGGGGAGGGTGACGGTGGCGAATTGAAGGGTGGGGACGACGTTCGGGGGGCCGGGGGTGGCGTGCGGGAGGGTGGCGGCGGCGTATTGGCGGGTGGGGATGGCGTGCGGGATGCCGTGGACGGTTTGTGGGGGGTTGGGGGTGTGCGGGAGGTGACGCAGTCGTTGGCGACCTTGGGGTTGCTGACGCCGCTTTACTCTCGCGACTCCTGGCCCGAGCTGACCGAAACCCTTCGGCGGGCCTTCCGTGGTGACGGCAGCCTACTGCTGCACAACGCCGACCAGCTCACCGGGCGGAACGACGATGGCACCTACTCCAACCAGACCGAGGCCAACATGGCCATCGGCTGCGTGGACGGCACCTATCCGGTCGCGTACGGGAAGGCGGCGTCGGCGGCGTCGGCTCGGGCGCCCAGGTTCGGGCCGTACATCATGTGGTCATCCCTGCCCTGCGCGTACTGGCCCGTCCCGGCGACCTTCAACCCCCGGCCCCTGACCGCCAAGGGCGCCCCTCCCATTCTGGTCATCGGCACGAAGCGGGACCCGGCGACGCCGTACAGGTGGGCGCGGGCGCTGGCGGGGGAGTTGGAGTCGGGGGTGCTGCTGGGGTTCGAGGGTGATGGCCACACCGCGTACTTCAACGGGTCGGGGTGTGTGGATGAGGTGGTGGAGCGATATCTGGTGACGGGGGCGGTGCCGGAGGACGGGGCGGTCTGTCCGGGCGTCGGATGATCGATGGGAGCGAGAACCCCTTGAACTCCTGTAGACTCTTTCAAGCTGCTGCACAGCAAGCCGCCTTAGCTCAGTCGGCCAGAGCACTTCACTCGTAATGAAGGGGTCTGGGGTTCGAATCCCCAAGGCGGCTCCCAGCTCAAAGACCCCCGCGGTGATCGCGGGGGTCTTTTGCGCACTTGGGGTATGTCGGGCCGCCCCAAAAGGTGGTGAACGCCGCGTCGTCGATGCCTTTCCAGGAGCCGCCCACGTGGGCTCATTGGGCATTCTGGCGCTCGCGAAGTACGGTCGCTGTGGCTTGTTCGGTGCTGACGGCACGAGACTTGTCGTTCTTCGTGCCGGCTTCGATGCGCTTGCCCTGCGCCACGCCCACGGAGCCCTTGATCGTGACGCGCTACGTTGAATCGTCTGGTGTGGTCGCCGTCCGTTCGGGTGAGGGTTCGTGGCGGTCTGAGGCTTGGAGCCAGTTGTGAGAAGGGTTCTCGGTCGCCTGCCATGGGCTGTGGGTGAACTGGTCGGAGGCGTCGGCGAATTCGGCGATGGCGGCGGGGTGGCCGTCCAGGGCGGCGCGACTGAACCAACTGGCCGCCACCCAGGGTTCGCCTCTGCTGCGGTGCGCCAGTCCGAGTTGGTACGCGGCCTCCACATGGCCGCTGTCGCCGGCCAAGCGGTAGAAGAACATGGCCATGCTCAGATGGCCGGGGCGCTGTTGCTGAAAGTCTCGGCCGAACTGATAAGCGAGGTGGGCGGCCAGCGGCCGGTGCTGGGGGTGCTCGAGTAGCTCGGCGGCCTGAGGGTGGCCGGCGTCATGGGCGCGGTGCAGCCAGGAGCGGGCGTCCTCGGGCCAGTCGCGGAGCAGCGCGATGACGGCCAGGCGCATGCAGTCTTGGGCGTTGCGGGGGTCGCTGGCGAACAGCACGCGGATGCCACATCTGCCGAAGACCCGGAGCAGGTACTCCCTTGATGGCGATGTCGGAGCCTCCTCGTGCTCGTCGCTGGATGGGGGAGGCGCGATGACGGAATTGGGCTGGTTGTCGCGAGCTGCGCGCCACAGGTGGTGCCAGGCCTTGATGTCGCCAAGAGGCTGTACGTCCAAGCCGGTCTGCTCAGCAGCCGTGCGACAGGCGGTGACGAAGGAGAACACCCACGGCCATTCCGGTGCACGCTTACGTTTACCGGCCAGAATGTCATGTGTGGTGCTTTCCGCCAGCTCCCTACTGCTGCTTCGCGAGAATTTTCGCAGGTCGGACAGCGAGGGTGATCCTGCCAGTGTGACCAGCTCATTCAACTGGTCGACCAATGTGCAGAGTGCCGCATCGCGAGGTTGTTCAGCCATCGCCCCAAGCCGGAAATGAGTGATCTTCAAGATATGCGTGTGATGGAGGTCATATTGGCATCATTTGGCGACCAGTCTGGCGCAGATCGCATATTCAGCCTCATGTCGAATCGGTGACGACTGAGTCGCCACTCAGGGTCAGGTGCATCGAAGCGGCCAGTCTCTCTTCGACGGTCCGGACGAATCCGGACAAGTTCGGAGACAAGGGGACCGGCGAAGATCGCGGCGAAGGCGGGATGAGGTCGGACGGGGGAGGACAAGGGCGGACAAAGGCGGATAAGGGCGGACGGAGTCAGATGCCGGAGGAGAGGCATTCGGTCCGGGATCGTCCGGAGCCGTGGGGAGGGGTGGACGCCTTGCTCACCGCTGCCGCATGATCGGTGACCGCGCCTCCGTCCCAGAAGCCCCATCCGCGGACGGGCGCCACAATGCAGGCGATCAGAGCGGTTCGCGCTGGCTGGCAGCACCTGCCGAGGTTGGCGGGGGACTGCTGGAGCGTGTGGCTCAGGGGGGCTGCGGCCCCCAACGGTGCCGGTGGTGAGGCGGCTCTGGAGGCGCAAGCAGCGGCACTGCATGCAGAATCGCGCGAATCTGAGCGAATCACTACAAATAGGGACATTGGGGAAACAGGCAGGCAAGCGGTGAAATATGGGTTGGAGACCTATGCCGAACCACTATGGCACCTTGAATAGAGGTGACTCATCATGCTTAAGTGCCCTATCGCACTGAATCAAAATGGTTCAAAGTGACTCGATCTAGTCGGGTCCACAGGATCGGGGACAGATGGAAGACCTCGCAGATGAGGTGGGGAGGCATCGCACCAAGCGCCAGCGACTGGCGGCGGAGCTGCGGCGTCTGCGTGACCTTGCCGGCATCTCCGGGCGGGATCTCGCTCACCGCATCGGCATCAGTCAATCCAAGGTCTCGCGCATCGAGAGCGGCAGCGTGGTTCCCTCGCTGCCCGAGGTGACGGCATGGAGTGAAGCAGTGGAGGCGCCGACTCCGGCGCGGGAGCTTCTCGCCGATCTGACCGAGGCCGCCTTCACCGAGATGCACACCTGGCGGGCGGCCCTGCAGCGGCAGACGCATCTGCAGGACGAGATCCGGGAGCAGGAGGATCAGGCGCGGATGCTGCGGGTGTTTCAGCCGGCAATCGTCCCTGGGCTGTTACAGACCGCGGAGTATGCCCGTCGTGTCTTCTCGCTGTTCGACCCGCCCTACTCGGAGGGCGACCTGCCCATGGTGGTCGCGGCGCGGTTGCAACGCCAACTCGCGCTGTACGACGAGAGCCGCACCTTCGAGTTCCTGATCACGGAGGCGGCATTGCGGCTCCGGCCGGGGCCGGTCCGTCTCCTGCTGGCCCAGTTGGACCGCATCGCATCGCTGAGCACTCTGGAGAACGTCCGCATCGGGCTGATACCGCAGGACGAGGAAGCCGTGGTCTGCCCCCCGCATGGATTCACGCTCTACGAAAGTGACGGCAGCGCGGGTGACAGTTTCGTGGAAGTAGAGGTTACGCACATGAGGTTGACCGTTCGCGATGCGGACGACATTGCGACATACCATCGGCAATGGTCGACGCTGACCGCGATGGCGATTTACGGCGACGCGGCGCGGGAATTCCTCGCGAAGCTGAGCGCCGATATTCGTGTCATGGCCCGATGACCCGCCATGCGCGCCCGTCCGGTCTCGGGGTGGGGAGGTCCGGAACCCACCCCGTAGCCGGGGGAGGCGCCGCGGTCCGTGCACCGCGGCGCCTCCCCTAGGGGCGAACGCGCACTACATCAGGTCGAACTCGCCGGCGTACACGCCGGAGAGGAACGCGTTCCACTCTGCGGCGCTGAAGCGGAGCGTCGGCCCCATCGGGTCCTTCGAGTCGCGGACCCCGACCCAGTTCTTGCCGAAGGCGACCTCGACGCAACCGCCGCCGTGGTCGCTGAAGGTGGCCTTGAACCATGCGGCGTCCGCCCACTCATTTCGCTTGGCCTCGTTCATTTCATTCTCCTTTTCTCGGGGAAGCTTTGTGCCTCCCGCTGGAATTAAGGATTGATTAGCGAGTCAGAGACTGGATGAGTGGACTGATCAGAGGCCGGCCAGAGGTTCGTCATAAAAATTCCCGAAGCGGAGAGAATGGCCATGCGATATCAACTGCTCAGTGGGATGAGGGCTTACGAGGCTGACCGTCAGATTGCCCTCGGAAGCAAGCAGCAGCGACTGTTGCTGGCCCTCCTGCTGCTCGCCGACTGCCAGCCGGTCACCATTGAGCAGCTCATCGACAGGATCTGGGGCGAAAAGCCGATCAGCAGCGCCCGCCCGGTCCTCGCGCAGTACGCCAGCGATCTGCGCAGCCGACTCGGCACGACCCCCGCGGGATCTCCCGTGCTGCCCACGCACGAGATCGGCTATCTGGTGGTGGCCGAGAGGGAGCAGGTCGACGTGCATCGGTTCCATGACCTCGTCAGAGAGGCGCGGCCGCTGCTGCACAACAACGATGCGCGGGCCGTACAGATGTTGCGGGATGGCCTGCGGCAGTGGGGCGGAGACGGTCTGCGGCCAGGTGAGCCGCTCAGTGGGCTTCCCGGCCCCGGTGCGGCCAATGCGCGGACCAGGCTGCTGGAGGAGCACCGCGCCGTGGTCATCGAGTGCCTGGAGGCCGAGCTGCGACTCGGACGCCACACCCATCTGGTGCCCGAGCTCCAGGACCTCGTCGAGACCCGGCCGCTGGACGAGGAGGCGACGCGGCTGTTGATGTTGGCGCTCCATCGCGTCGGCCGGTCGTCAGAAGCCCTGGCCGCGTGCGAGGAACTGCGGCGCAGGCTCATGAACGAGCTGGGGGCCGACCTCAGCCTGCGGGTCCAGGAACTGCGGGAGCGGATTCTCCACCAGGATCCCGGCCTCGAACCGGGAGCAGCCTCCTACACCATCGACTCTTCTGGAGAGAACATGCGATCAGCCGCAGAGATCGGGAAAGACGCCGTCCGCCTCGTGGCCGAGGCCGTCAAAGGCGGCGGGATGGCACGTACGGCCGGTCCGGCTGAGGCAACCGGCGCCGTCCAAGGAGGAATTCCCCATGCTGGGGATTCTTGGGCCGAGCTCTCCTGGGCCGGCCATTCCGTCGAACTGCTGGAGATGATCCGCGTCCGGTTCGCCGGGGACGCGGCCGCGGCGGGGGCGCTCGCCGGAGTCGAAGCCGACCCCGTCGACGCGGCGGCCGTCGCGGCCTTGGAGCGCGTGCTCATCGTGCACCTCGACCGCGACCGGGCCTTCCTGGAAAGCGTCGAGCGCCTGGTCGGGCAGACGTCGCGGACGAAAGCCGGATCGTCGTCGATCGTCGCCAACACGATCAAGAACGCCAGCGTCTACCACGCGCCCGTGCACTTCTCGGGCGACTTCAACATCTCGTGAGAGCGGAGGCCGAAGCATGAGCCAGCCAGTCGACGATCCTCCGGTCAAGGAGACAAGCGATGGGGCGGCGGCGGGAGGGACAGAAGCAGAGCAACCTCCGCAGGCCCGCCAGGACAAGAACGATGATGCGCCGCTCAGCGAAGAGGAGGCGCTGCGGGCGCTCCACCGCAGAGGTGAGGGCGAGGACGAGGCGAGTCGCGCGGAGGCAGCGCAGGCGGCCGCGATCGCGGCCAGTGTCATGGAACGGCTGAACGACGACCCGTTCGGCATGCGGATCGGAACGGTGGCGCTGTTCAACGACTCGGTCAGCTTCGGCGGCGGACTGAACTTCGGCGATGGCGGCCGCCGTACCGGACGCTCGACGGCGAAGATCACCGCCCGGCGGCTCGCCCGCTGGACGGTGGGTCACCTTCCGCTGCCCCGCTTCGACGAGGCATTGCGGATCCTCATCGAACGCCGGCTGCTGATTTTGGCGCTCCCACCCGGAGGACGAAAGGCCACAGGCGTGAATCTGCTGGTCAAGGCGGTGGGAAGGCAAGCGGAAGGCGACTACTACGAGGTGCTGGACGCGTCGGCGCTACAGGACGCGCAATGGAAGCCGCCCGAGCGGAACAGCGGCTACCTGCTCGTCCTTGATGACGCGGCCACCGGCCTGAACCCCCACCTGATCGATGAGCAGTGGATCGACGACATGACGGCCTGCCTGAACGACCAGGAGAGCTACTTGGTCCTGGTGACCGGCCCGCCCCGCGGCGCGCTGATGGAGGCGAAGCGCACCGGGCAGGTCCTGACCAAGCTGGGCGGGCTCGACCCGATACGCCTCATCGAGCGGCACGTCTACGACCACGAGCCGACGCCCGAGGAGTCGACCGACCTGCGCCACCGGCTCATCGAGGCGGGCGCGCTGGAACTCCTGCGCGAGGACACCCGCCTTCGCACGGCGCTGCACCTGGCCACCGTGATCCGCGAGGGCAGGGATCTGGCGGTCAGCATCAAGGAACTGCGTGATCCGACTGGCCGGGTCCATGACTGGTTCAGCCGGCACCGGGAACCCGAGACCATGAGTTTCGCGTTGGCCGCTGCGACGCTCGACGACGCCACTTACCTGACCGTCTCAGATGCCGCCGCACAGCTCTACGACCTGCTCACGCCGCCCGCCGAAGCGCCGCCCGACCTGCGGTTCCGGGAGCAGATCGGCTCCGAGCACCCGTGGATCCACCTCTCATTGGGCTCCGGCAAGGCGCCGGATGACGCGGCGCCGCGCGTCCGCTACCTCAACCCACTCGTCCGGCAGGCCGTGCTCGGCTACGCCTGGACCTACCTGGACGGCCAGCGGTCGGCGCTCCTCGCCTGGATCCGCCGCCTGGTCGCGCACCCGGACATCGGAGTCCGTGCCAGGGCGTCCGTGGCCGCCGGGGTCATCGCCTGGAGCGACTACGACCACGCCCTGCACCGCTACCTGCGGCCATGGGCTCGGCACAGCTCGGTCGTGTTGCGCCAGAGCGCGGCCACGGCCCTCGACGTCGTGGGGGGCCACCCCGACCTGGCGGAGGCAGTGTGGGGCCTGCTCGAAGCCTGGGTAACGGAGAAGGACACCCCCGATCAGCGCAGACAGGGACTGACGGCCGCCGCGGTGCTCGGCGGCAACCTGGGAGCGACGCAGCCGCGACGTGCCGTCGAGGCGCTGCGCGTGCTGTTGGATCGCGATGACTGGGGCACGCTACTGCCGGTCGGCCAGGCATTGTTCTACCTGATGGAGCACGGGCGTGTCGCCGAGGTGCTGCCGGCGCTGCTCGACTGGTCTGAGCCGCAGGATGCGTCGCCGATGGTGACGAAGGCGCTGTCGGCCTTCGTCTTCGTGGCCGCTCAACCGGCAGGGGAGACATTCGGTCGGGCCGGCTATTCGTCCTCGCTGCCGCTCCTGCTGGCCGACGCGGAGGGGCACCGGTCGCAGGTGATCGAACTCTGGGCCCGTGCCCTGACCCGCAGGCCGGTCCAGCAACCGGCCCTCGAGACTCTGCGTGAATACCTGGACCAGCACGCGGACCGCGACAGGACCGCCTACCGCAACGTCCGCGACCTCGTGCTCGCCGTGGCCGCCCAGTCGGGCAGGCACCGGGAGCGGCTGCAGTACCACCTTGACGACTGGGCCAAAGCCGCCAGGCGCCGCGATCACCCCGCCGCGCGGATACTCGCCGAGCTTGGCCGCCCCGCGTACTCGAACGGAAGGACCTGACATGGAGCTGTACACCTACAACCCGATCACGAAGAGCACCAATCTGTCTCTCGTCCTGCCACGTAAGCCCCTGCGCCCGCCCGCGCCAGGGATGGCACTGGTCCTGGCTCCCCGCAAGGGCGAGTTGCTCACGATCCGGCACGGTGAGTCCATCCCGGACGCTTGGTACGGCACCTACCGGCACGTTCACCTGGTGGACGTGACCGAGCACCGGCTGGTCCTGAGCATGCCGCTGCTCAGCAGGGACCCCGCCTTCGGCTTCCCGAGCCTGGTACGGCTGAACTGCCGGGTCGCGGACCCCGCGGAGATAGTGCTCCGCGGCATCGTGGACGTCAGTGGCGCCCTGTACCTGCCCATCCAGCGGATGCTGCGCCGGGTCTCGCGGGACTTCGACATCGGTGAGCTCCACCTGGCCGAGGACGCGCTGACCGAGTCGATGCGCACCTTCACCGGCGACGCCGCGCTCCGGCTCCGAAACGTCACCGTCGAACTGGTGGTCGACAGCAGCGAGATCCTGGCGAGCGGTCGGGCGTACCGCGACATCGAGCGCGAGACCCGGCTCATAGAGATGCGCAGGGAGCGTCATCTGCGCATGCTGCGCAGGGACGGTGCCGAAGGACTGATCGCCGAGATCATGGAGCGCGAGGGCCCACGGGCGGCGTACGACATGATCGCGCACGCCGAGCGTGAGGAACGTCAAGAACTGCTCGCCGCCTGGCAGGCGATGCTCAAGCACTCCGAGGCGGAACGGGAGCCGTGGGAGTCGCTCCAGGCCGAGCGGGCCCTGCGCGATCGCATGAGCGGGGGCTCCTCGTCACCGTTCGGCGGAATCCGCTCCACCCGCCTGCGTGGCACGCTTGGGTCCCCTCAGGCCCTGGACGACGAACCCCGCCACGACAGGTCCGGCGGTGAGAGGAACGGTCATCGTCCCAGCCGGGTCCGCGGCCTGCGGGCGACGAAGATCGAGGACGCGGACGAATGACGGAGGCGCGGATCGACGGCGTCGCCCTCGACCCGCCGGGCGCGGGAACGATCTGGCACTACAACGACGAAGACGTGCTGGCCGTCGGGGTGTGGACGGAACGGTGCGATGGCCGAGGCGAGGACGCCGAGCCGATGTTCGCACACCGCGTCTCAGCGGCCGAGGGGATCGTGGGCGTCTTCGACGGGCTGGGCGGGTCGGGGGCGGGAGCGGCTTGCGAACTGCGCGACGGAACTCGCCGCAGCGGCGCCTGGGTGGCCGCGCGGCTGGTGAGGTACGGCGTGCTGTCGTGGTTCCTCAGGGGGAAGGCGCGGACGGACCCGGCGGAGTCCCTGCGTGCGCATCTGATGGAGCTGTTGGCGGACATGCCGGCACCGGCACCCAGCAAGATCATAAGCCGCATGCGCAGGTGGCTTCCCACGACCATGGCCGCCGCGCACTATCGGCTCAGCGGAGAGCAGGCCGAGTGTCAGGTCTTCTGGGTGGGCGACTCCCGGGCGTACTCGCTGAGCCGCAGCGGAGGTCTGCAGGCGCTCACCAGAGACCACACGAACGAGACCGACTGCCTGGAGCAGTTGCTGCAGGATCCGCCGATGACGAACGTGATCTGCGCCGATCAGGAATTCACGATCGACGTGCACGTCCTGCTCCTGCCGTTGCCGTGCGTCCTGCTCTGCGCCACCGACGGCTTCTTCGGCTACGTCGACACTCCTGCCCATTTCGAGTGGCACCTGCTCAGCACGTTGCAGGCGTCGGCGGACGAGCGGGAATGGGCAGAGCGGCTGGCACGGCAGGTGTCGGGATACACGGGGGACGACGCCTCGCTGAGTCTCGCTGCTCTGGGGTACGCGGGCTTCGGGGAACTGAGGTCGCACTTCGCGCGGCGCTCACAGGAGATCGAGGCGCACTACCGGCCCAGCCACCCGCCGGCCGAGGACACCGCGGTCCGGCAGTGGCGAACGCGTACCTGGGACGAGTATCGGCCGAGCTATGAGCGGCTCATGCCTCCAGCGGTGGAGCCGGTATGAGGTCCGGCGACGTCATCAGGGGATACCGCATCGTCAGCGAGCCGACGAACAGCGGCGGCGGGAGATGCGTGTGGGCCTTCGCCGAGCGCGACCGGCGCCGGTACTTCATCAAACGGTTCCTGGACCCGAAACGGCCCAAGAGCGGGTCTGCGGCGAGCGTACGGTTGCGGCTGCAGGCGTGCGAGGAGTTCGAACGCCGGCATCAAGCGATCATGGCTCGGCTGCGGCCCGACGCGGTCGGCGGCGGCAACCTCGTCCTGGCTTTCGACTTCTTCCATGACGGCGCCTCCTACTACAAGGTGACCGAGCGGATCGACGCCGTTCGTACGCCCCAGCCACGCTCGCTCACGCCTGGGGAGAAGGCCGTGCTGTTGCGCACTCTGGCCTTCAGTCTGGGCCTGCTGCACAGCATCGACATGGTGCACGGAGACCTGAAACCCGGAAACGTGCTGATCGTCAAAAAGCGGCAAGGCGCCTTCTACACCGCCAAACTTATCGACTTCGACGACGCCTACATGTCCGGTCGGCCACCGGCCTCGGAGGACATCGCGGGGGATCTGGTCTACGGAGCTCCTGAATGGCGGCGTTACGTGCAGGGCGACGAGGAGATGCGACCGGAATGGCTGACGACCCGGGCCGACATCTTCGCGCTCGGCCTACTGGCCCACCATTACCTGACCGGCACGCTGCCGGGATTCGGCGACCGATTCGGGTCGCCGGCCGACGCGGTGAACGCCGGGGTGGCGCTACGCGTCGACGACCGTCTGGACGAGCCCATGAAGCGCCTGCTGGGTGCGATGACAGCCAGGTCGCCCGGCGCCCGGCCGGGGATAGCGACGTTTCTGCAAACGCTCAAGAATCCGGCGGTGTGTGAGCTGCGCTCCCGATACGCCACCTCGCCGGGCTCAAGAGTGCGAATCAGCGTACGAACAAAGGAGAACCAGCCATGACCTCAGTCGATGAGTATCGAGGGAACCTGCGGTACGCAGTGGACATCGTCCTCTGCATCGATGTGACCGAGAGCATGGCTCCGGTCCTGGAAACGGTCAAGAAGAGCGCCCTCACCTTCCACGAGCGGTTGAGCATGGTGATGCGCCAGAAAGGCAAGGAGATCAGCCGGCTCCGGCTCAAGGTCATCGCATTCCGCGACTTCGGCGACTTCGCCGAGGACGCCATCGAGGAGACCGACTTCCTGGTCTTCCCTGACCAGGCGGACGAATTCGATGGTTTTGTCCGGCGGCTGCGCCCGTCCGGCGGCGGTGACGAGCCGGAGTCGGGCCTGGAGGCGCTGGCCCTGGCCATCGACGCCCCCTGGGAAAGAGGGCTGGACCGGCGCCGCCACGTGATCGTGATGTTCACCGACGCGTCGGCGCATCCGCTGCGCTCGCCGCAGGCCGTCTCCGCGCACACCTATCCACAGCACCTTCCTCAAGACATGGACGGCCTGTTCGAGCAGTGGGGTTACGCCAAGAGCCAGACAGCCGTCATGGAGAACTCGGCCAAGCGTCTCGTGATCTTCGCGCCTGACGCCTTCCCGTGGACCGACATCACCGAGGAATGGAACATGACTCTCCACTTCCCCTCCACCGCCGGACATGGGCTGGAGGAGCTGGAGCTGGACGAGATCATCGACACGATCGCGAACAGCCTGTGACCGTTCGGGGGCCGAATTGGCGGTGTTCCCTGTGCGATGTGTGGAATGCCGCCGCCGACGCCGCGTGCCAAGGCTGTGACACCCGACGCAGCCTTGTCGCGAGTCCTCAGCCCGACCTCTTCTTCGCCGCGCCACGGGGGCCGGGACCAGGAACGAGGCCGGGATGGGGACCAGGGGGACCGGCGTCATGGGCGACGACTCACCACCCGCCGCCTCCGCCCCATGCCTATCATCCGCCGCCGCGACCCGCCCCTTTCCCGCCTCCGGTATCGGAGCCGGCTCCCCGTCGGCACTCCACCGGCGGCGCCACGGGCTGCCTCGTCGCGATCGCCGTCATGGCCGTCCTTTTTCTGCTCTACGCCATAGCGACAGCCTTGATGCTGAACGCGTCGAGAAGCCCTGTGCCCTCGACCATGCCGCAGTTCGGCACGGTAACCCCGGCCGCCACATGCCCGGTGCACGTCACCCGGCTCATGCCGGACGGCCAGGACGCCGACCTGGTGGCCGGCTACGCAACGGGGAAACACGACGTCATCATCTGCCGCACGCGCCTGGGACAGCCGTACTACTACGGTCAGGTGACCGGCCTCCCCGGCACCGGCCTGCTCATGCCCGCGCAGGAGACTCCTGACGGTTACTTGGCACGCAACGGTTTGTACCGCTACGAGATCCGCGGCCAGGAGGTGATCGTCACCTTGCGCGGACAGGAGTTGAGACGGACGACACTCATCGAGGTCGCGCCCTCGTGACGGATGTGACGATGGCATGGGCGATCATGGAGCCTGATGCTCGATCAGCAGAAGGTCAGGAGCGGTCCGAACGTGAGGGTCTCGCCTCGACCCATGGAGATTTCCATTCCGGGGTGCCGCACAGCCTGTGGGGCAGGCAGGACCGCTGTTCGTACTGGCCTTTCCCCTTTTCGTTCTCGATCCGGAAGGGCGGGTTCTTCGGGGTCGTTTGTTGGGGGTTGTGGTGGTGGGTGGTTTGACAAATGGGTGGGAGGCCGTTTCTAATGATCGGCGTGTCGTGTGACGCCGACCGGGAAGACGGTGGCGGGTGGGCGGCACCGTAAACCCAAGGGGATGATGGCCGTGAACTCACACGTCACAGGTATCGCCTAAGCGCTCAGCGCCCGCGCGCCATCCCCGGCGACCGTCTCGTCAACGTCGTTCTGGCTGACGAATCCTTCTGCTTGCGGCATTCCGCTGTCCGGGCGATGACGCGCGCCGATTTGCCGTCTTCGATCAATCGTCGCCGCGTCCATTCGCGGTTTCTTTTCGCATGCCCGATCATGCACGAAGGGATCTCTTCATGAACGTCACCAGCATTCCCGCCTCCCAGGAAGAAGCGGACTCAGTTCGTACGCAGATGGGCAAGGTGTTCTCCGAGCCGCCCGCGCTCGACGGAGACGCCGGCCTCGAACCGGTGTTGCCGGACACCGGGGGCGTCCCCGGCACCTGGGTCACCGCCGGGCACCTCTCCCTCGACGCGGGCGTCACCGTCTACGTGCACGGCGGCGGCTTCTCCTTCAGCAACCCGCCGATGGAACGCATCATGGCCCACCGCCTGTCCCAGGCCACCGGGCGGCCGGTGTTCGCCGTGGACTACCGCCTGGCGCCCGCCCACCCCTACCCGGCCGCGATCGAGGACGTGGTGGCCGTGTACCGGAGTCTGCTCCGGCAAGGGGTGCCGGCCGGGCGGATCCTGTTCGGTGGGGAGTCGGCCGGTGGCACGCTGATTCTGTCGGCGCTGCTGGTGCTCGCCGCGGCCGGCGATCCCATGCCCGCCGGTGCCATGGCGGTCTCGCCGGTCACCGACTTCGCCGCCGACCCGGGTACGGGCGGTGGGCGGGACTCGATCGATCCGTCCATCATGGGGTCGATCGGGACCCAGTACCTCGCCGGAGCGCGTCCTGACCAGGCGCCCCAATCGCCCATCTACGGCGATCTGGGCGGCCTGCCGCCGATCCTGCTTCCGGTGGGTGGTGACGAGGTGCTGCTTGGAGACGTGCGCCGGTTCGCCGAAGCCGCCTCGGCCGCGGGGACTTCGGTGGATCTCGACGTTTATGAGGGGATGCCGCATGCCTTTCACGCGGCGGTGTTGTTCGCCGAGGAGGATCACCTGCCCACGGCTACGACCTTTCTGAGGCGGCTCGGTAAGTGGGTCGCGGGCTGACACGTCGTGCACGAGGTGCCGTCCGCCGACCCGGGTACGGGCGTCGGGCGGCGCCGCTCAGGTCAGGGGGCGGCCAACCCACGGTGCACCCGCGCCTACGGGCCGGCGGATCAGGCCGGTGCGGTCCTGGTGTTGGCGGCTGGCGGTGGTGGTTCCGCTGGGGGTGCCGTCGATGGTTCGGCTGTGGAAGAGGGGTTTTCGGGTGATCGGCCGTGCTATCGCTCGCCTCCTTGGCCGGGAGCCGGAACATGCCAGGAAGTCCGGAGGTGGGACCGGTTGATCGGCCGCCGCGTCGGACATTAGCGTCGTTCAGCGCAACCCTGATCTCTCATCATTGTCAAAGGGGCAGTCATGTCCGTGACCGGCAACATCCGAAGAGGCTTGGCGGTGGCGTTAGCCGTCGTCCTGGCGCTGACCATGACGTCGCAGGCCGGCGCCGGTACGGTGACCGCCCAGCCCAAGCGGCCGAACATCATCTTCTTCCTCGTCGACGACATGTCAGCCGACCTGCTCCCCTATATGGACACGGTCAGCGCCCTGGCCAAGGACGGCACCACCTTCAGCGACTACTACGTCTCCAACTCGCTCTGCTGCCCCTCGCGGGCCTCCATGTTCACCGGCCAGTTCCCGCACAACACCGGCGTGGCCACGAACAAGGGCTCCGACGGCGGCGGCTACCAGGCGTTCCAGCCGCACGAGGGACGTACGTACGCCGTCTCCCTCGACCGGGCCGGCTACCGCACGGGCTACCTGGGCAAGTACATCAACGAATATCCGGTGGGCACCGACTACCAGGTGCCGGTCGGGTGGGACGAGTGGCACGTGGCGGCCGGGGGCGGATACAGCGAGTTCAAGTATCAGCTCACCCGCTACATCAAGGAGGAGGGCACGAAGCCGCTCGACCCCGGCGGCGGCACGTACCTGGTGGACGAGCTCGGGCGGCGGGCCGCGGACTTCATCGGGCGCTCCCGGCAGTACGCTCCCGGTCAGCCGTTCTTCCTTCAGGTCTCTCCGTTCGCGCCGCACGCGCGGGTGGGCGTGAAGCCGGGCGAGAAGGAGCCGCGGTTCCCGCCCGCACGCCGTGACCGGCCGAAGAACCAGTGGCCGGCCGGAGAGTTCCCGCACGGCGACTGCGGCGGGACCGACTGCACCACCATTGACGTGGCCAAGCTGCCCGCCTTCAACGAGGACACGGCCGACAAACCCTCCTGGGTACGCCGGGCGCCGATCGGTCCCGCGCTCGTCAAGGAGCTGCGCAAGGACTTCCGCGACCGGATCCGCATGGTGCAGTCGGTCGACGACATGGTCGAGCGGGTCATGGGCACGCTGACGGAGGAGGAACGGCGTAACACGTACGTGGTGTTCACCAGCGACAACGGCTTCCACCTCGGCCAGCACCGCCTCCTGCGCGGCAAGTCCACCGCCTACGACCACGACGTCCGCGTACCGCTGCTGGTCAAGCGCCCGGCGGCCGGGCGGCACGGTGACCTCGTCTCCGACGCCATCGCGCAGAACGTGGACCTGTTCGCGACGTTCCTCGACATGGCCGGCATCGAGCACCCGGCCCGCGACAAGCGCGACGGGCGCAGCCTGCTGCCGCTCATCGAGGGGCACAAGGTCCCGGACTGGCGGGACGCGGCGCTGATCGAGCACGTCAAGCCGGACCCCGCCGCGCCGGGCGCCCCCGACCCCGACGCCGACGACGTGCAGGCGGGCAACCCGGGGCCGCCCACCTACGCGGCCGTCCGGACGGCGGGCGAGCTGTACGTCGAGTATCAGGGCGATCCGAAGCCCGAGTACTACAACACGGTCAGCGACCCCGGCCAGGAGTCCAACGACCCCGGCAACGCCAGGACGGCGGAGCTGAAGTCGGTGCTCGAACGGCTGGCAGGTTGCGGCCGTCCGGGCGCGGTGGACTGCTGGAGCGCCGCCCGGCTCGACTGAAACCGCTACTGATCAGGGCATCAGGCCGCGGGCCTCGGCCAGCAGATCCACCTGAGCCCGCCAGTCACCCCCCGCGATCCCGATGACCGCGTGCCGGGCCCCGGCCTCCCGGTACGCGGTCAGCCGCTCCGCCGCCTCCTTCGGATGACCGGTGAGCGGGATCTCGAGGACGTCCTCCAGCGGCCGTCCGTAGGCCCCGCTGATGCCGGCGGCGATCTCCGAGCGCGACGGCAGGCCCGGCCCACCGCCCAGCGCGGCGGTGCCGCCGATCGCGATCACGTGCTCGGGCCGGCCCTGCCCGGCGAGCTCGGCCCGGCCGGCGGCCACCTCGGCGGGCGTGATCAGTGAGGGGAACCAGCCGTCGCCCAGCCGGGCGGCCCGCCTGATCGCCGCCGCCGAGGCGTTGCCCACCCACACCGGCGGCATCGCCACGGCCGGCGCCAGTTCCACCTCCCCGGACCCGTTCGGCAACGGGGTCCGCTCGCCCGCCAGGAGCCTGGGCAGCAGCTCCAGCGCGGTGTCCGTACGCCGGCCGCGCTCGCCGTACGGGACCCCGGCCGCCGCCCACTGCGCGGCCCCGCCCCCGGACCCCACCCCGAGCACGAGCCGCTCACCCGACACGTACTGCAACGTCGCCACCTGCTTGGCGGCCCACACGAGCGGCCGGATCGCCGGGACGAACACGCTCACGCCGATCCTGATCCGGCTGGTGGCCGCGGCGGCGACGGCCAGCGCGATCGGCGCGTCCAGCGTCGGCCCGCCGACGGCCAGGTGGTCGCCGTGCCAGATCCCGTCCAGCCCGGCCTCCTCGGCGTGCTCGGCGGCCTGCCCCAGCGTGAGGCCGTCCCGGCGCTGTACGGCGATCCCGGGCAGGATGACGCCGATCTCGAAGGTTCCCATGGCTCCACGGTGCAACCTCAAGGTTGGTTGATGTCAAGAAAACCCGTGGTGCGCGAGAGCCGGAGAGGACCACCATGTCCACGGTGACACGCGAACGGATGGCAACGCGGCGGTTCGCCGGCCGGGAGCAGTTGACCGGCCTGGTACGAGAGGTGTTCGGGGACAGGCGGGACATCGTCCACCTGGAGCGGCTCAGGGGAGGCAGCAAGAAGGGCGTCTACCGGCTCGAGTTCGACCGCGGGGCGAGCGTGGTCGTCTACTCGTGGGCCGACGACGAGAACTTCTGGGACGACCCCTCGCACAACTCCGGTCTGCGCCTCTTCCAAGCCGCCCACGAACAACTCCAGGAGATCGGCGTACGCGTCCCGCGCCTCTACCACGCCGACACGAGCGGCACCCACTACCCGGCCGACGTCGCGGTGATCGAGGACGTGCGGGGCGGGACGCTGGAGGCGCGGCTGGCCGAAGACCCCGAAGGCGGTCGCCGGGTGCTGGACCGGCTGGCGGCGGGCCTGGGGGCGATGGCGGGGTGCCGGTCCCGGAAACTCGGCGAGATAGCGGTGGCCGAAACCGGGCAGAGCGCCGTCGACGTCGTGCTCAGGCACGCGCTGAAGGACCTCGCCGAGGCCGCCTCCCGGGTCGAGCGGATAGCCCAGGTCAGGGAGGAGCTCGGCGAGCGCGTCCACGAGCTGTTCGCCGCGATAACCGAACGGGCGGATCACGCGCTCATCCACGGCGAGCTCGGCCCCGATCACGTGCTCGTGGACGAGCGCGACGAGCCGGTGCTCATCGACATCGAGGGCACGAGGTTCTTCGACGTCGAGTGGGAGCACGTCTTCCTGGGCATCCGCTTCGGCGCCGACTACGAGCACCTGCGCATCGACGGGCTCGACGAGCGGCGGCTGACGTTCTACCGGCTCGCCCACCATCTGTCGCTCGTCGCGGGGCCGCTGCGCCTGCTGGACGGGGACTTCCCCGATCGGGAGTTCATGACGGGGATCGCCAGGCACCATACGGAAGAAGCGCTTGCTTTCGTACGGCGGCGATGAGTTTCACCGGTGACGGAGGTCCCTACAGGTATGCGCAAACTCCTCTACTGCATGATGGTCACCCTCGACGGCTACGTGGAGTCCCCCAGCGGTGACATCGGCTGGTCAGGGCCCGACGACGAGGTGCACGCCTTCATCAACGACATGGCCCGCGACATCGGCGGCGCCCTGTACGGCCGGCACCTCTACGAGAACATGTCGGCCTACTGGCCCACGGCCGACGAACAGCCCGGCGCGTCGGCGATCGAGGTGGACTTCGCCCGGATCTGGCGGGAAACACCGAAATACGTCTTCTCCAAGACGCTCACCGAGGTCGGCTGGAACAGCACGCTCATGACCGGCGACCTCAAGGAGGAGGTCACCAGGCTCAAGGAGCAGGACGGCGGCATCCTCGAAGTGGGCGGGGCCACGCTGGCGCACAGCGTGGTGCGGCTCGGCCTGGTGGACGAGTTCCGGATCTTCATCCATCCGTTCGTGCTCGGCCGCGGCAAGCCGTTCTTCCCCGAGCTCGACTCCTCGTTCCGGACGGAGCTGCTGGAGAGCAGGGCGTTCGACTCGGGCATCGTCTATCTGCGGTACGAGGTCAAGCACGCCTGACGGGCGGCGTGATCCCCCGTATCGTGGAGGCCCGCACGTATTCGGAGGATTCACGACTCATGGATGGGTTTGATCGGGCCCTTGCGCGACCGGCCGGAATCGTCAACTCTTAGGAAGGTTTCCTATTAGTTAGGGAGTGGCCGGTGCGCGCAAGGCATGTGGTGGTGGTCGTGGGCCTCCTGCTGGCCACGGCCTGCGGTCAGGGCGCGAAGCAGGAGCCCCCGGTCAACGCCGAAGACGTGATGTTCGTGCAGATGATGGTGCAGCACCATCGGCAGGGCATCGAGATCGCCAAGGTGGGCACGTCCCAGGCCGCCGACTCCGAGGTCAAGACCCTGTCTGCGGCCATCGAGAGCACGCAGCAGGACGAGGTCGAGATGATGCTGCGCTGGCTGCACTCCTGGGACCAGCCGCTCACCGCCCCCACCGGCGCGCACGACCACCACGGCGGCCTGCCGGAGACCGACGCCAAACGCGTCCAGGAGCTGAAGCGGTCGAAGAACTTCGACTACGACCTGCTCAACCTGCTCATCGCGCACCAGGACGACGCCGTGCAGATGGCCGCCGCCGAGGTGTCGGGCGGGGCCAATCCGGCCGTGCAGCAGTGGGCGGCCCAGGTGCAGACCTCGCGCAGGGCCCAGATCGACATGATGATGGACCTCATCAAAAGGTGAGATCACGCCGCTCCCGCCCGTAGGGGGTTCCAGGGCGTCGCGACCCACGTCATCACTCGTCTCGTGCCGCGAAAACCGGTCTTCTCATAGACGCCAATGGCATTAAGTGATTAGATCACTTGATATGTCCGAGGTAACGCGGCCCACGCTGTCCGACGCTCTGACCGAGCGCATGCTGGAGCTCATCCGTACGGGGGGCCACCGGCCGGGCGACAGGCTGCCCTCGACCAGGGAGCTCTCCCAGCGTTTCGCCGTCACGACCCCGACGCTGCGCGAAGCGCTACGCAGGCTCGAGGCCACCGGGGCCATCGAGATGCGGCACGGCTCCGGCATCTACGTCGGCGCCGACATCGAGCGGCTGGTCCTGCCCAACCCGAACATGCGCGAGATGCACGGCGCCCAGCTCCTCGAACTGCTGGGCGCGCGCATCGTCATCGAGCCCCCGCTGGCCGCCATGGCCGCCGAGCACGCCGGCCGTGAAGAGCTGGCGGCGCTCAAGCGGGTGCTCGACGAGGCGGGCAGGCATCTGCGCGGCGAGGACGCCGAGCTGCACGACGCGAACATGTCCTTCCACCGGGCGACCGCCCGGATGGCGGGCAACAGCGTGCTGCACGAGGTCGTCGACTCGCTGCTCACCGTCCACGGTCCCGAGCAGCGCGAGATCCTGCAGATCTTCGACGACCGGCGCCGCGACTACGACGAGCACCTGGCGATCCTGGAGGCCATCGAAGCACGCGACGCGGCGCAGGCCGAGGAGCGGATGCGGGCCCACCTGGTGGACGTCAAGACGGTAATAGAGCACAGGTTGCAATCCCCCCGATGAGAACCAAGGAGGCCGGCCCATGTTCCGGTCACGTGTTGTCACGCTCGGCGTGGCGGCGCTCGTCCTGACCGCCTGCGGTGGCAATGGCGCCGAAACGCCGCAGAAGAAGACCGAGCTGACGCTTTACAACGACAAAGGCGCCTGGACCAAATATTTCGACGAGATGGGCGCCCTGTCCAAGCAGGGCATCGGCCTGGGCATGAAGCCGACGGGTTATACGGACTCGGCGCAGTATCAGGCGTTCATCAAGGCGTCGTTCCGCACGAACGTCAAGCCCGACCTGTTCACCTGGCAGACCGGGGGGATGCTGGCGGAGATCGTCAAGCAGAAGCAGGTGGCCGAGACCACGGCCATCTGGCAGGAGGCGATCAAGGCCGGTGACCTGTCGCAGGACCTGCTGCCCTACTACACGATCGGCGGCAAGCAGTACTGCGTGCCGATGAACGTCGCGTACTGGGGCATGTTCTACAACAAGAAGGTCTTCGACAAGTACGGGCTCAAGCCGCCGGAGACGTGGGAAGACCTCGTCTCGATCGCCGACACCCTGAAGAAGAACGGCGTCAAGGCCTTCTACCACACCAGCGTGCTGTTCTCCTTCGTCTGGTTCGAGCAGCTCATGGCCGGCATGGACCCCGACCTGTACGACCGCCTGTCCACCGGCAAGGCCAAGTACACCGACCCGGGTGTGGTCCAGGTGATGGAGAAGTGGAAGTCCCTCATCGACGCCGGATATTTCATTAATCCGGGTGACAAGACGGACCCGGGGGACGTGCTGAAGAACGGCAAGGCGGCCATGGTCTCCTTCGGCACCTGGTTCAACACCAGCATGACCACCCGCAGTATGAAGGCGGGCACCGACTACGACTTCTTCGTCATCCCCAACGTCAACGCCGCGCTCCCCAAGACCTCGATGATCTTCGAGAGCGGCCCGCTGTGCTCGCTCACCAAGGCGGCCGACCCCGACGCCAGCATGAAGTACCTCAAGTGGTGGACCACCTCGCAGGCCCAGGAGAAGTGGGCGACGAGCCGGGGCGACGTCAGCGCCAACCCCAAGGTCACGATCGACGACAAGGCCCTCGGCACCGTCACCAAGGACGCGGGCAGCGGCACGTACCGGCTGGTCAACCGCTACTTCGAGGCCACGCCGCCGCCCATCCTGACGGCCGCGCTCGACGGGTTCAGCAAGTTCGTCACCGAGCCGGACACCTACCAGGAGGTCCTGGAGACGATCCAGAAGGCGGCCGACGAGTACTGGAGTACGCATCAGTGACCCCGGCTCCGATACTCGGCCGGTTCCGGCACGGCTACGTGGCGCCCGCGGCCCTGCTGGTGGCCGGGCTGCTCTACGCGCCCTTCGTCTGGACGGCCTACCTCAGCCTCACGCGGTACGACGGCTTGGAGCCGCCGGCCTTCATCGGCCTGGCCAACTTCGCCAAGCTCTTCGACGACACGGCGCTGCTCACCTCCACTCGCAACACGCTCATCTGGGTGATCGGCACCATGGTGCTGCCGGTCGGGCTCGGGCTGCTGGTGGCGGTGCTGTCCTACGACCTCAAGGGCGGCGCGTGGTACCGCGTCCCGTTCATGCTGCCGTACGCGCTGAGCGGGGCCGGTCTGGCCATGGTGTGGAGCCCGATCCTGTCGCATGACGGGATCGCCAACCTGCTGCTCGGCGTGGACACCGCGTTCCTTCAGGAGGCGCCGGAGAACACGCTGGCGATGCTGGCCGTCTGGACGTGGCAGCAGCTCGGCGTGAACACGCTGCTGTTCGTGGTGGGGCTGCAGTCCATCCCCAAGGAGCCGATCGAGGCCGCGCGCCTCGACGGGGCCTCGGGATGGCGGCTGTTCCGGCACGTGATCTGGCCGTTGATGCGGCCGCTGACCGCGGTCGTGGTCGGGCTCGCCCTGGTGGCCAGCCTCAAGACGTTCGACATCGTGTGGGTGCTGACGCAGGGCGGCCCGGGGCGCAACTCCGAGACGCTGGCGGTGACCATGTACAAGGAGACGTTCGTGGCCAGCGACTACGGCTACGGCTCCACGGTCGCGGTGATGCTGACCGTGGTCACGGGGCTGGCCTCCTACCTCTACCTCAAGAGGCAGGTGACGGTCACGTGATCAGGCGCGCCGTGCTCATCGTGCTCGGGCTGATCTGGCTCGGGCCCACGTACCTGCTGCTCGTCAACGCCGCGCGGCCGGCCGACGCCTACGATCCGGGCCGCGCGTGGGTGCCGTCCGGGGACTTCGCGCTGCTGGAGAACTTCGGCCGCGCGCTGGAGAGCGCGAACCTCTCGCAGAGCCTGGCCAGCACCGCGCTGTACAGCATCGTGTCCCCGCTGCTCGGAGTGATCATCGGGGCGCTGGCCGGGTACACGATCGTGGTGCTGCGGCTGCGGCACGGCTTCTGGTGGTTCCTGCTGATCTTCGGCGGCACGATCTTCCCCTCGCAGATGCTGCTCGTGCCGCTGTTCGTGGGCTACAGCGACGCCGGCCTGTACGACAGCCGCCTCGGCATGATCCTCGTCTACACGGCGATCAACGTGCCGCTGGCCGCGTTCGTCCTGCGGAACTTCTACACCGGCGTGGCCTTCTCGGTCTTCGAGGCCGCGCGGATGGACGGCGCCTCCACCTGGCGCATCTTCTGGGGGATCTACCTGCCGATCTCCTTCAGCGCGCTGGCCGCCGTGTTCATCCTCGAGTTCACCTTCATCTGGAACGACCTCATCTTCGGCCTGACCCTGACCCAGACCGAGGAGGTACGGCCCGTGATGACCGCCATCGCGGGCCTGATGACCGACGTGTACGCCGGGACCCCGGTCCCCGTCGGCCTGGCCGCGGGCCTCGTGGTCTCGCTGCCGACCGTCGTGTTGTTCCTCGCCACCCAGCGCCTCTTCGCCAGGGGCCTGTCTCTAGGGAGTGTGTGATGACCAGCCGGTTGCTCCAGCGGAGCCTGGGAAGCCCCGATTACGACGGGATCAGGCAGGCGCTGCGCGACGACACCTCGACGCCTGTCATCCAGGCCCGCGGGCTCGAGGTGCGAGTCGCGGTGCTGCCGCTGTTCACCCACGACGGTCGCCAGGCGGTCAGGGTGTCGAGCACCGTGCCGCTGACGCACGTGCTCGTGGGCGTCGACAGCGCCTCCGGCACCGACGTGACGCTGCTGGTGCCCGAGGTGGACGCGCCGCGCGTGCTGACCCTGGAGTGCCGCGACGACGCCGGGGTGGTCGGCAGCGCGCCGGTCACGGTGACGCCGCAGCGCAAGTGGAGCGTGTTCGTGGTGCACCACTCGCACCTCGACATCGGCTACACCGACCCGCAGGGCACGGTGCTGCGCCACCACCTCGAATACCTCGACGCGGCGGTGCGGCTGGCGGAGGAGACCGCGTCCTGGCCGGACGACGCCAAGTTCCGGTGGACGGTCGAGTCCTCGATGCCGGCGCTGAAGTGGCTGGAGGCCCGGCCCAAGGAGATGGTCGAGTCGTTCGCCGCGCTGGCCAGGGCCGGCCTGATCGAGGTGACCGCGCTGCCGTTCCAGTTGCACACCGAGGCGTGCTCGACCGAGGAGCTGCACCGGCAGCTCCGCTTCACCCACCAGCTCGAGCAGCGCCACGGCTTCGCCACCAAGTCGGCCATGCACACCGACGTGCCGGGGGCGGTCGTCGGGCTCGTGGACGCGCTGAGCATGGCGGGCGTGCGCTACCTGGCCGCCGCCCACAACTGGGCGGGGCGGTCCGTGCCCTACCTGCACGGCGGTGACAAGCTGACCAGGCCGTTCCGGTGGCGGGCGCCGAGCGGCAACGAGATCATCGTGTGGTTCACCGACACGCCGCACGGGATGGCGTACATGGAGGGCAACACGGTCGGGCTGACCGACTCCTTCGAGCTGGCCGACGACCTGCTGCCGCGTTACCTGTCGGCGCTGGCCACGCGGGGTTACCCGTACGGGCCGGGGACGTTCGGCTGGCAGGGGCCTGACGCGCCGAAGGAGCCGTACGAGCTGGACGTGCTGCACCTGCGTGTCCAGGGCGCGCACGCCGACAACGCCGGGCCGTCGATCGTGCCGGCGTCGATCGCGCGCAAGTGGAACGAGCAGTGGGCCTATCCGCGCCTGCGCTCGGCCGTCAACAGCGACTTCTTCGAGCACGTCGAGGAGCGCTACCACGACCGGCTGGCCGTGCACGAGGGCGACTGGACGGACTGGTGGGCCGATGGGCTCGGCTCTGGCGCGCGCCCGCTCGGCTACGTCCGCAGGGCGCAGTCGGCGCTGCGGGTGGCCGAGACGCTGCACACGATCGCCGGCGTGGACGCCACCGCGCAGATCGACGCCGCCTACGACAAGGTCGCGCTGTTCAACGAGCACACCTGGGGCGCGGCCAACCCGTGGGAGGACGCCGAGGAGGCGGGCGACTCCGGCGGGCTGCAGTGGACCCGCAAGTCCTCCGGCGCGTACGACGCCCAGGACGACGCGTCCGACCTGCTGCACGCCGCCGTCCGCAGGTTCGGCGCGGCGCTGTCCGAGACCGGTACCGAGGGCGGCGCGCTGGCCTCCTTCGCCGTCTTCAACCCCGGCACGTGGACGCGGACGGACATCGTGCGCGCGTTCCTGCCGAGAGACGTGGTGGGCGCGGACGTGCCGATCGCGCTGGTGGACTCACGAACAGGGGAGACGCTGCCGCACCACGAGGAGTTCGTGGACCCGGTGGACTGGCCGACCCGGCCGATCGGGCGGCACATCCACGCGGTCGTGCCCGACGTCCCCGGGTTCGGCTACGTGCGGCTGGACGTGGTCCCCGGGCAGAGCCAGGCCCCCGAGCCCGTCGACCTCGACCTGGGCACGGTGATCGAGAACGAGTTCTACCGGGTCGCGTACGACGTCCGCGAGGGCTACATCAGCTCGATCTTCGACAAGCGCGCGGGCCGCGAGCTGGTCAACGGCGAGGCCGCCGCCGGGTTCGGCCAGTACGTCTACGACCAGTACGCCACCGCCCCGCACTTCAACCACCTGTCGGGCCACGTCGGGGCGCACGACCGCACGCTCCTCGGCGACCGCGCCATCGGCCGCCACGCCACCGTCACCAGGACCCAGCGCACGGCCGTGGGCGAGAAGCTGGTCGTGGAGCTGCAGGGCAAGGGCGTGGACTGGATCCGCACCACGATCGAGCTGCACAACGGCGTGCCCAGGGTGGACCTCACCTACCAGCTCGCCAAGCAGGGCACCCCGGCCAAGGAGGCCGTCTTCCTGGCCTTCCCGTTCGCCGCGAGCCAGGCCGTCGCCTGGGAGCTGACCGGCGGCGTGGGCGGCCCCGGCGTGCCGCGCGTGCCGGGCTCGGCCGAGTACATGCTGCCGATCAGGCACTGGATCGCCTTCGAGGACCCCGAGCTGACCATCGCCTGGGCCACGCTGGAGGCGCCGCTGGTGCAGCTCGGCACCATCCACATGCCGTACGCGCCCTTCCCCCCGACCCTTGAGCAGGAGGACGGCACGGTCTACTCGTGGGCGCTCAACAACATCTGGGACACCAACTTCCCCGCGCAGCAGCAGGGCGAGACCACGTTCCGCTACGCCGTCACCTCTGAACCCGGCGCCCAGGGCCGGCGGCTCGGCGCGTCCGTGGCCTCGGGCCTGACCGAGCAGTTCGTCGGCGCGCTGATCACCGACAGCCCGGACGTCACCGAGACGTACGTGTCCGTCGACCATCCCGACGTGCTCGTCACGTCGATCGGCCGGGCGGGCGACGAGCGGGTGGTGCGCCTGCAGTCGCTGGCCGCCGAGCCCGTCGAGGCGACGGTGACCCTGCCGGGGCTGCGGTCGGCGCGCGAGCTGGAGGTCGTGGACGGATCGGTCAAGGTGCGGCTGCCCGCCTGTGGCGTGGCCGTCGTTTGGGGGACGTGCTCGTGAAGATCGTTGACATCAGGGCCACGACGGTCGCGGTCCCGCTGGAGGCGCCGCTGCGGCACAGCAACGGCGCCCACTGGGGGCGGTTCGTCCGCACGATCGTCGAGGTCGAGGCCGACAACGGGCTGATCGGCCTGGGGGAGATGGGAGGAGGGGGCGAGAGCGCGGAAGCGGCGTTCCGGGCGCTGATGCCGTACCTGAAGGGGCACGATCCGTTCCAGCTTGAGGCGCTGCGCTTCAAGATCGCCAACCCGACGGCCTCGCTCTACAACAACCGCACGCAACTGCTGGCCGCGATCGAGTTCGCCTGCGTCGACCTCATCGGCCGGCACCTCGGGGTGCCCGCCAGCGACCTGCTCGGCGGGCGGATCCGCGACGCCGTGCCGTTCGCGTCGTACCTGTTCTTCCGGTACGCGGCCGAAGGCCACCCCGAGATCCGCACCCCTGAGCAGCTCGTCGCGCACACCGCGCGGCTCAAGGCGGAGCACGGGTTCACCGTGCACAAGCTCAAGGGCGGCGTGTTCCCGCCGGACCACGAGCTGGAGTGCTACCGCGCGCTGGCCGAGGCGTTCCCCGGCGACCGGCTCAGGTACGACCCGAACGCCGTCCTGTCGGTGGCCGAGGGGCTGCGCTTCGGCCGGGCCATCGAGGGGCTGAACAACGACTACCTGGAGGACCCCGTCTGGGGGCTCGAAGGGCTCCGGATCGTGCGCGAGCAGGTCAGGGTGCCGCTGGCCACCAACACGGTCGTGGTCAACTTCGAGCAGCTCGCCTCCAACGTGCTGCGCAGGGCGGCCGACGTGGTGCTGCTGGACACGACCTTCTGGGGCGGCATCAGGCCGTGCGTGAAGGCGGCGGGCGTGTGCGAGACGTTCCAGCTCGGGGTGGCCGTGCACTCGTCGGGTGAGCTGGGCATCCAGCTCGCGACCATGCTGCACCTCGGCGCCGTGCTGCCGAACCTCACCTACGCCGCCGACGCCCACTATCACCAGCTCAAGGACGACGTGATCGAGGGCGGCAAGATGGCGTACTCGGAGGGCGCCATCGCCGTCCCCTCCGGTCCCGGGCTGGGGGTGAACCTGGATCGCGAGCGGGTGGCCCGCTACGCCGAGCTCTACCGGGAGCTGGGCGGCTACCCCTACGACCGCGACCCGGGGCGGCCCGGCTGGTACGCCACGGTGCCCAACGAGCGCTTCGCGGACCCCACCGTGGAAATCACACCATAATTGGGCGATATGTCTGAAGAATCGAAGCCGGCCGCGCCTGCCGACAACCTCGTCACCACCTCCCACGCGCTGCCCTCGGGCCAGAGCTACACCGCCACCACCGGGACCATGGTGCTGCGCGAGGAGGTGTTCACGGACGGCACGTTCGACGGCTTCCGCCCGAAGGCCGAGATGTTCCTGACCTCGTACACGCTGGACGGGGCCGACCCGCTGACCAGGCCGGTCACGTTCGCGTTCAACGGGGGGCCCGGCTCGTCCAGCGTGTGGCTGCACCTGGGCGTGCTCGGGCCGCGCCGGGTCGTGATGGGGGACGCGGGAGCGCTCCTGCCTCCCCCGTACGGGCTGGCCGACAACGAGGAGAGCCTGCTCAAGGTGAGCGACCTGGTCTTCATCGACCCGGTCTCCACCGGCTTCTCACGGGCGGCCGAAGGGGAGAAGCCGGAGCCGTACCACGGGTTCACCGGTGACCTGGAGTCCGTCGGCGAGCTCATCAGGCTGTGGACGACGCGGAACGGGCGGTGGATGTCGCCGAAGTTCCTGGCGGGGGAGTCGTACGGCACGGTCAGGGCGGCCGGGCTGGCCGAGCACCTGCAGTCGCGCTACGGGATGTACCTCAACGGCGTGATGCTGATCTCCTCGGTGCTCGACTTCATCACCGGTGACTTCAACGAGGGCAACGACCTGGCCTACGCCCTCTACCTGCCGACCTACGCGGCCATCGCGCACTACCACGGCCTGCACGGCGACCGCCCGCTGGCGGAGGTGCTGCGCGAGGCCGAGGAGTACGCCGCCCGCGAATACCTGTGGGCCCTGGCGCGTGGGAACCGCCTCACCGCCGAGGAGCGCACGGCCGCGGTCACCAGGGTCGCCGCGCTGTCGGGGCTGAGCGAGGACTACGTCGACCGGGTGAACCTGCGCATCGAGCACATCAGGTTCTTCACCGAGGTGCTGCGCCCGCGCCGGCTGACCGTCGGGCGCCTCGACGGCCGCTTCACCGGCTGGGACCCCGACGCCGGGCGCGAGCACTTCTCCTCCGACCCCAGCATGGACGCGATCATGGGGCCGTACAGCGCCGCCCTCAACCACTACCTGCGCTCCGAGCTCGGCTACGCCAACGACCTGCCGTACGAGGTGCTCACCTCGCGGGTGCGGCCGTGGTCGTACAAGGAGTTCGAGGGCGCGCACATCCAGGTGGTGGACAAGCTGGGGACGGCCATGCGGGCCAACCCGCACCTGCGGGTGCACGTGGCCTGCGGTTACCACGACGGCGCGACCCCGTACTACGCGGCCGAGCACGCGCTCGCCCACCTGCCCGTGCCCGCCGAGCTGGCCGGCAACATCGAGTTCAAGTACTACGAGGCCGGCCACATGATGTACGTCCACGAGCCCACCAGGCTGAGCCAGTCAGCGGACCTGGCGGCCTTCGTGCTCGGCCAGCAGGCGTGAGGCCCGGTTCAGGCGCTGCCTGAGGTTGGCGCGGAACGCGGCGAAGCGGTCGGGGTTGTCGCGGATGACGGCCCGCTGCAACTCCACGTCGGCCGCGTACCAGGCGGCGACCAGGCCCGACGACCACTTGCACGCGGTGTCGGCCATCGCCGTCTGCTTCTCCTCCTCGGTCACGGCCGGCTTGTCCAGGTCCCAGCGGCCGTCGGCGATGGCGGCCTCGGGAGCCGGATAGGAGTGCCCGGCCTGGCTCATGCACGACTGCCAGCGCTTGATCGCCGCCGTCACCGACGGGTGCTTGGCGGCCTGCTCCAGCGTGAGCGAGTCCTGCAGCGACAGCCATGGCCAGTCCGCCTTGCGGGCGCCCTTGTCCAGGATGAGTGTCGCGCGGTCCAGGCAGCCGCGTTGGGCGGCGGTGCCGTACAGGCGGTGGCGGGCGGGTTTGGGTAGTTTGCCGGCCCAGGCGCCGGTCGTGTCGGGAGAGGGCGGCCTGGCCAGATGGTAGCCGTGGAGCTTGGCGGCCTCGGTGTCGGCGACGCCGTAGCGGCGGGTGTTGCCGGGGTCCACGGCGGCGATCGTGGCAGGGTCCTCGGCGGGCGGCTTGACGGTGATGCCCTGCTTGCGCATGCACCGCTCGACGAGGTGGTTGTGGGCGTTGCCCAGGACGGCCCGCTGCTTGGGAGTGGTCTTGTAGGCGTCGAACGGCAGCACCAGCTCCGGCACCGAGGTGACGCCCCTGGCGGGCGTCTGTGGCGCGGGCGCGTCGGCGCCGCAGGCCGCGGCGGTCGTGATCAGCAGCAGCGTGCTCACGAGGAGTCCGCGGCAGCCGGTTTCCGGCGGCCAAGCCCGGAAACCGGCACTCCCGTTATTACTCAGCGGCACCAGATGTCGATCGCGCTGGTGCGGTTGTTGCCGATGGCGTTGTTGGACAGGAAGCCATCGTTGGAGTTATGCGTGAATGTGCTGTGCGCGCCCGTGTAACCCGGGTGCTGCCAGAGCGTGGCGCTGCAGCCGATGCGGTTGCGCACCGAACTGGTCTCGTTGTTCATGCTGCGCCAGGAGTTGCTGAAGTCCCAATTCAGCCAGTTGTTGTCGGCGAGGTTGGAGTCGTCCGCGACGAAGTCCCGCCAGTGGTCGACCTGGCCGCGGTTGTAGTCAAAGCCGGCGTACAGGCAGACACGTCCGCCGTAGCAGGTTGAGCGGGGGCTGGCCGCCGCGGCGGCAGCGGGGACGACCACGGTCAACATCGCGGCCGCGGCGACGAATCCGGCGGCCTTTTTGGATAGCCTCACTGAGTCTCTCCTCGATCGGTGAGTCGTTTCGACCTCGTAACTTAGCGTGCCGAATCGAATGCGAGTTGTTATGACTCGCCGATCCCCATTAGGGCTTCGCGCCCGGGAAGGGTCGCGTGCCCCGGCCCGCCGACTCACTCGTATCAGGGTTATGACCTGGCTCTTCGTCGCATTGACAGAAGCCTTGGGGCTAATGGAGGAACCCGTGGCCTGCGCTCGACCTATTCGGGAAGCGCCGCCGGATTTTGCGCGAGCAATCCGCCGTCCACGCGGTGCTCGGCCCCCGTGATGAACGACGAGCGCGGTCCCGCCAGAAATGCCACCATCTCGGCCACCTCTTCCGGACGGCCCACGCGGCCCAGCGGATGGGCCCGGCCCCACTGCGCGACCTGCTCCTCCTGCGACAGTTCGCCCCGCCACAGGTCCGCCGCCCAGCGCAGCATCGGGGTGTCCACCGAGCCGGGGCAGACCACGTTCACCCGGATGCCGTCGGCCGCGTGGTCGAGCGCCATCGCCCGGGTCAGGCCGTTGAGCGCGGCCTTGCTCGCCGTGTACGCCGCCACCTGGGCCTGCGAGGAGAACGCCTGCACCGACGACATGATCACGATCGAGCCGCCGCCGCGCGCCCGCAGCCTGGGGACGGCCGCCTTGCAGGTGAGGTAGACGCCCTTGAGGTTGATGTCGAGCACCTCGTCCCAGACGTCCTCGGGGGTGTCCTCGACGGTGCCGTAACGCTGCACGCCGGCGCAGGTCACCACGATGTCGAGCCCGCCGTACCTGGCCACGGCCAGGTCCACCAGGTCGCGCATCTCGCCGGCTCTGCGTACGTCGGCGATCCTGCCGGTGACGTGCTCGCTGTCCAGTTCGGCGTCCTTGTCGACCCCGCAGAACACCACGGACGCCCCGCCGTCGGCCAGCCGGTCCACCACCGCCCTTCCGATCCCCATCGAACCGCCGGTGACCAGGGCCACCTTGCCACTGAACTCACTCACGCCAACACCTCCGCGCGCACCTGCAACACCTTCGTCTCGTGCGGATCCAGGATGAGGGCCGTGCCGTTGGCCACGGCGGCGGCCAGACCGTCGGTCGGCATGCTGGAGAACGGTTCGAGCCCGACCGTGTAGGCCCGCCCCCACCAGGGATAGCCTGTGGACGCGCCGAGCTCCTGCCACATCCACAGGTACGGCAGCAGCGTCGCATCCCATTCCACCCGCATACCGATATCCCCTGAAATTTCGTACCAACCCTCGGTGAAGCCGGTCAGGTACACGATGTCGCTCGGCGAACCCGGCTCCTGCACCACGCTCAGGTCCGTCTCGCCGCCGCCGTCGGTCGGCACGAGGGGCCATTCCCACGGCCCGCCCGCCCTGACCCGGCGCCCCGCCGGGTTGATCGCGCTCTCGTGCGGGATCACGCGTACGCCCTCCGGCAGCCGGATCCGGGTCCCGGGGCGCAGGAACGGCAGGCCGTACACGATGTGCTGGCCCCACATGGCGTGCAGCGGCAGGCCGGACTCGTTCGTGGCCCGGCCCTCGATCTCCAGCGCCGCCGTGCCCGACCGCAGCCGGAAGACCTTCTCCAGCCGGTACGGCAACCGCCGCGTCCGCACGCTGAGCCGGACCGCGA
The DNA here is from genome assembly GCF_040654715.1 of Nonomuraea sp. NPDC050643. Classification (NCBI taxonomy): domain Bacteria; kingdom Bacillati; phylum Actinomycetota; class Actinomycetes; order Streptosporangiales; family Streptosporangiaceae; genus Nonomuraea; species Nonomuraea sp. NPDC050643. Next base: position 75,449 of record NZ_JBFAIM010000041.1, read on the forward strand.
CCTCGTCGGGAGAGTCGGCCACGATCTCGCACTCCCACGGCAGCCCCGACACCTCGCCGTGCTGCGCCAGCCGCGCGCCCCGATATTCGCTGGGCGCGCCGCCGCTGGGGAAGATCTCCTGCCAGCCGCCTTCGTAATGGTCGATGAACTGGGCGACGTCGTCGGCCGCGCCCTGGAGATGATCGTGCGGGTCGCGCAGGCCCTGCGGAGAGAGCCAGACGAAGTCCATGTCGGTGGGCTTGTAGAGGAACTCCACCACGTCGCCGCCCTTGCCCGGCAGGACCGTCACCCGCAGCCGCTCGTTCTCCAGCACGACCGCCCGCAGCCCGCCGATCGTGACGTGCCGCAGACGCGCCGCCCAGTTCCGCCTCACTGGAAGGTCACATCCAGGAACCGAGGCCGGTAGATCGAGACGTCCCGGTAGTGGTCGGTGTTGACGAAGCTGTTCACGTTGTACGACACCACGAGCCCGCCGCCGGCGATCTCGGGATGGGCGTGGGCGTTGTAGGTGAAGATGTTCCCGCTGGTCTCGGGGGTCGTGTAGACGTGCTGCTTGGCGGTGAACGGCCCGAAGGGAGAGCAGGAGGTGTAGGCCACGATGTTCGCGCTCAGCACCTCGTTCGTGTCATGCGTGATCAGGACATATCCGGATCCGACCTTGCTGACGCTGTACTCGTTCGCCACCCCGGGCATCACCCGCGCCGAGTCCGCCTCGTTCGGCGACCAGGTGCCGTCCGCCTTCAGGTACTGCCAGCGGCCCAGCAGGCTCTGGCCGCTGACCCGGGCGATGTGCATGTACTTGGGCGAGCCGAGGTCCTCGACCCCGTAGATGTAGGTGTAGCCGCCGTCCTTGAGGATCCCTGAGGCCCAGGAGATGCCGTGCTGCGAGGGCAGGTCGTGCACGCTGAGCGGCCGGTTGAGCTGGTCGGGCGCGAACCTGGCCACCACGTTCCGGTGCCAGCGCCAGTCCCACGCGCCGGTGCCGAACCGCTCGTACTCCTGGTAGGTGACCTCCACGATGCCGCCGGCCAGCGTCGCGTCGCCGGCCCAGAACCAGTGGTCCTTGTCGCGCTGCGGCATCACCGACGTCGGCTTCTCGGCGGTGCCGTCGTGGATCGTGGACAGACGGCCGTCACGCTCGACGGCGAAGGAGTTGTTCAGGAAGACCGTGGTGCCGCCCTCCTCGACCACCGGGGGCCGCGACCCGTCGGGGTTGACCCGGCCGAGGAAGGTGTCGGAGAACACCCACAGCTCCTTGCCGTTCGGCAGTTTGAGCGAGTAGGTGCCGTCGGCGCCCGTCCAGTCGTCCAGGCGGCTGTTGTCGTTGCCGTAGTTGGTGAACAGCGAGGTCAACCGGGGGTCGATGGTGGTGCTCTTGACCGTCGGCCCGCACGCGGCGGTGGTCCGTCCGGTGATGACCTGCTGTTCCTGCGCTGTCGGGACGGGTCTGGGGGGAGCGGCCCAGGCCGGCTGGGGGACGGCCGTGAAGCCGAGCAATGCTATGGCGAGGGGTGCCAGGGCTGAGCGGAATCGCTTCATCACTCTTCCTTGGGGAGGGGATTCCCTACAGTTCTAGTCATTAGATCACTTACTGTCTAGGGTCTGAGTGAGCGCGCGGAAATCCACATGACCGGGTGACGGGCGGGCGGCTACCCTTCCGGGGTGGGACACGTGGAAGTGGGACATCTGACTTATGTGCTGCCTGACGGGCGGCCGCTGCTCAACGACGTGTCCTTCCGGATCGGCGAAGGCGTCAAGGCCGCGCTCGTCGGGCCCAACGGCGCGGGCAAGACCACGCTCATGCGGGTGATCGCCGGCGACGCGCAGCCCGTCGAGGGCAGCGTGGCCAGCTCGGGCGGGCTGGGCGTGATGCGGCAGTTCATCGGCAGCGTGCGCGACGGGAGCAACGTCCGCGACCTGCTGCTGGGCGTCGCTCCGCCCGCCGTGCGGCAGGCCGCCGGCCGGCTCGACGAGGCCGAGCTGGCGATGATGGAGCGCGACGACGAGAAGACGCAGATGCGCTACGCCCAGGCCATCAGCGACTACACCGACGCGGGCGGCTACGAGATCGAGGTGCTCTGGGACACCTGTACGGTCTCCGCGCTCGGCATCCCCTTCGAACGCGTGAAATATCGCGACGTGTCCACCCTGTCGGGCGGCGAGCAGAAACGGCTGGTCCTCGAGGCGCTGCTGCGCGGCCCCGACCAGACGCTGCTGCTCGACGAGCCCGACAACTACCTCGACGTGCCCGGCAAGGAGTGGCTGGAGCAGCAGCTCCAGGAGACGCCCAAGACCGTGCTGCTGGTCAGCCACGACCGCCAGCTCCTGGCGAACGCCGCGGGCCGGATCATCACCGTCGAGCAGGGCAACATCTGGATCCACGGCGGTGGGTTCACCACCTACGCCGAGGCGCGCAAGGCTCGCAACGAGCGCCTCGACGAGCTGCGCAGGCGCTGGGACGAAGAGCACGCCAAGATCAAGGCCCTGGTCAACATGCTCAAGAACAAGGCCAGATACAACGACGGCATGGCCGCCGCCTACCACGCCGCCCAGACGCGGCTGCGCAAGTTCGAGGAGGCCGGGCCGCCGGAGGTGGCGCCGAGCGACCAGAACATCAAGATGCGCCTGCGCGGCGGCCGCACGGGCAAGCGCGCGGTCATCTGCGAGAGCCTGGAGCTGACCGGCCTGATGCGTCCGTTCGACCTCGAGGTCTGGTACGGCGAACGCGTCGCGGTGCTCGGCTCCAACGGCTCGGGCAAGTCCCACTTCCTGCGCCTGCTGGCCGGGGAGAAGGTGGCCCACGGGGGCGTGGCCAGGCTGGGCGCCCGCGTTGTGCCGGGCCACTTCGCCCAGACGCACGCCCGCCCCGACCTGCTCGGCCGCACGCCGGTCGAGATCGTGATGACCGAGCACGCCAAGCTCAAGAACGAAGCCATGAAGACGCTGGCCCGCTACGAACTGGCCGGGCTGATCGCCGAGCAGCGCTTCGACACGCTCTCGGGCGGGCAGCAGGCGCGGCTGCAGATCCTGCTGCTGGAGCTCTCGGGAGCCACGCTGCTGCTGCTCGACGAGCCGACCGACAACCTCGACCTGGCCAGCGCGGAGGCGCTGCAGGTGGGCCTGGAGGCGTTCGACGGCACCGTGCTGGCGGTCACCCACGACCGCTGGTTCGCCGCCGACTTCGACCGCTACCTGGTCTTCGGCTCCGACGGCACGGTCTACGAGTCGCCGGAGCCGGTCTGGGACGAGACCAGGGTCGTGCGGCCGCGTTAAAGACTTGGTAGGGCTGGCGCGTGTCCCGCGCCAGCCGTGCCCATGTTCGGGTTATCACGGCAAAGTGATCTCGCGTAGCCGAACCGTCAGCCTCCTCGCACTAGGGGCGATCTGCCTCTCCGGGTGTGCGAGTGAGCCACCGCCCGTACAGAAGCTCAAGCCGCTCGCCCTGAAGGAACAGGCCTCGAACATCGTCAAGTCCGCCGACGGATACGCCGTCAACTGGGCGGGCGTGCTCAGCAACGCCAACCCGTGGCACTTCGGCGAGCACGTGGTGGCCACGATCGTCGGGCACGACGCCAAGGGCGCCGAGGTGGTCAGGATGGACCAGCCGCTCGACGCCGTGCCGCCGGGCGGGTCGCTGGCCTTCACCGGCCAGGCCAGCGCCGCGGTGAAGCCGGCGAAGGTGACGATCCAGTACCGCCCCGCCCAGTGGCGGCCCGCGGCGCGGATCGCCTCGGCGTTCCAGCGCTTTCCCATCTCTCGTGTGCAGACATTGCGCCAGAAGGATGGCTCTTACCTCATTACCGGTTATGTCGGAAATCCTTATCAACTATCGGCGAGCAGCCTTGTGGTGAATGCGCTGTTGCGCGACAAAGCGGGCAAACTCCTTGGCGGCGGCAGCACATTCGTGGACGACGTGAAAGCGGGCAGGCCACCGCGATTCATCCTCACGGTGAGCGGACTGCCGGCCGGCGCCAAGGTCGACAGGACCGAGATCACGGCCAGGACCTGGGGTTCCACCGGGCGGCCCTTCGAGGACCTGGCACTCGCCGGCGCCGTGCCGATTCACACGGTCAAGCCCACGACGGAGCCGTTCGTGGTGGACCGGAGCACGGCGATCGTGTCCGAGCATAAGGAATAAATTCCGCCTATTATGCGAACGAAAGAGCGGCCTGTCGCCCGACAAGCGATGCCATCGGCGCGGAAACGGTAGAACTACTAGTTACCGATCCATTACCCTCGGTCACATGAATGACCGCGTCCTGGTCGATGCACTCCGCGCCCGTGATCCAGGTGCTCTCGCCGCGCTCTACGACGCGTACGCGGAGAGCGTCTACCGCTACTGCTGGTCCCTTCTCCTGAGCGCCGACAGCGCCCAGGTGGCGCTGCGCGACACGCTCATCGCCGCCGAGGCGCACGCCGGCGCGCTGGCCGACCCGGACAAGCTGCGTACCTGGCTCTACGCGCTCGCCCGCGCCGAGTGCCTGCGCCGCAGGGCCGCCGAGCCGCCCGGAGCGGCCGACGCCCTGGCGCAGGCGCCGCCGCTCGACGACCCCGCCGACGCCGACCTGCGCGTCATGGCGTGGAACGCCGTGCGCTACCTGCCCGTCGCGAGCCGGGAGATCCTGGAGCTCGTCCACCGGCACGGGCTGCCCGCCGCCGAGCTGGCCCAGGTGCTCGCGCTCCCGGCGCGGCAGGTGGAGCCGGTCCTCGCGGAGGCCCGTGAGCGGCTGGGCGACGCGATCACCGCCGAGGTCCTGGCCAGGAAGGGCACGTACGACTGCCCGGTGCGCGCCCGCATCCTGGCCGGGTTCTCCGGCGAGCTCACCCCGGAGATGCGCGAGCACCTGGTCAGGCACCTCGCGCGCTGCGAGGTCTGCGCGCCGCACCGCACGCGCCAGGTCTCGGCGGCCAAGGTCTTCGAGCTGTTGCCCGAGGCCGCGCTGCCCGACGCGCTGCGCATCAGGGTGATGAGCTGCTTCATCGACCCCGAGCTGCTGCCCTACCGCCGCTATGTCGCCAGGCGCACGGGCGCCCTGGGAGCCGCCGGGTTTCCCGTTCCCACGGGGAAACAGGCTCGACGGTGGCCTCAGGCGCTGGCGGGTGCGCTGGCGGCGGTCGCGGCCGTGGTGGCGATAGCGGTGATCTTCGAGCAGATCGGGCGTGACAACGGCGGCCTGGCCGGGGTGGCGACGGCCGCGTTCCCGCCCACGGGCGAGCCGCCCGGCATCCGCCTGCCCTGGCAGGCCGACCCTCAGGACGTGCCGTTGACCGTGGAGCCCATCCTCGACAGCACGGCCACGCGCCCCATCGGGATGACCGGCGCACCGGCGACCGCGCCGCCGCCGGCCCTGGTCACCCAGACGCCGATCCGGCTCGCGCCCACCGGCGGCCCGCCGCCCTCCCGCCGCCCCGAGCCGGGGCGGCCCCCGGAGGACCCACCGCCGGTGGAGATGACGCCGGCCCCGGACGGCACCCCGTCGAAGGAACCGTCCCCTTCTCCCGCTCCCACCACCCCCTGCCCGACCCCCACGCCCACCCCGGCCCCGACGCCCGCGCAGACCCCGACCCCGACCGCCACGCCCACCGAGCGGGCCACCCCCACCCCCTCTGAGGAGCCTTCGGCCACCCCGTCGGATCCTTAACATTTGACTACGTTACGTGAGTGAATTGCCGGGAACCGTGTGCATAGAGTGACCATCTGTTTTCAGGGGGACCTATGCGCGCATTTCGGGCCGGGCTCCTTGTCTGCTGCCTGCTCCTCGCCCTGTGCCCGCCCGTGGAGGCCGCTCCCGGACCCTCCTCACGCGACGTCAAGAAGGCCCGCCAGGCCGCGCGGGAGCGGTCGAAGGAACTGGGCCGGGCCAATGCCGACCTGGCCACGGCCAAGGCGCGGCTCGACCAGTTCGCGGCCGACGTGGAGCGGCTGGTGGAGGCGTACAACGGGGAGGTCGTACGCCTTCGGCAGGCCGAGCAGGCCCACGCGCAGGCGCTGACCCGCCTGGCGGCGGCCGACGCGGAGGCCGAGCGGGCCCGGCAGGCCGTGGCGCTGCTGGCGGCCGAGAGCTATGGGCGGCCGGCGCTGATGACGCCGATCGTCGGCATGATCATCGACCAGGGCGGCGCGGACGGGTACCTGCACCGGGCGGGCGTGCTGGGGCACATGAGGGGCGAGCGGGCGGCCGTCCTCGGCAGGATGCGTGATGCCCAGGAGGTCGCGTCGATCCTGCGTATCCAGGCCGCCGGGGCGCACGCGGCCCAGCAGGCGGCCTCCGAACGGGCCCGCCTGGCCAAGATCGCCGCCGAGGCGGCGGTGGCCGCGCAGCGGCGCGACACCAAGGAGCTCATGGCCCGCAAGGACCGCCTCCAGCGCCGGGTGGACGCCGCCCGCAGCCGGGCGGAACTGCTGGCCAGGCGGCGGGACGCGGCGCTGGCCGGGCTCGTCACCGGCGGCTCGGCGATGGGCGACGTGGCCGCGAACTGGGCGCTCACCCAGCTCGGCAAGCCGTACGTGTGGGCGGCCGACGGCCCGGAGACCTACGACTGCTCGGGCCTGACGATGCGGGCCTGGGAGAGGGTGGGCGTACGGCTCGACCACTGGACGGGCACGCAGTGGACCGCCGGCCCGCACGTGCCCCTGGACCAGCTACGCCGCGGCGACCTGCTCTTCTTCGCCCACGTCACCACCGACCCCGCGACGATCCACCACGTCGGGATATACGTCGGGCGCGGCCAGATGGTGCACGCGCCGCAGACCGGCGACGTGGTACGGGTCGCCTCGATCTGGCGCGGGGACCTGGTGGGCGCCACCAGGCCCCGCTGAAGAGCGGACCTCAGTGGTGTCCTTCGTCCTTGGCCCGGCGGAACGAGCGCTCGATCTCGGCCTCGGCCTCGATGCGCCCCACCCAGTTCGCGCCCTCGACGGACTTGCCGGGCTCCAGGTCCTTGTAGACCTCGAAGAAATGCTGGATCTCCAGCCGGTCGAACTCCGACACGTGATGGATGTCCTGAATATGGTGCATTCGGGGGTCGGTGGACGGCACACAGAGCACCTTGTCGTCACCGCCCTTCTCGTCGGTCATCCGGAACATCCCCACCGCCCGGCACGTGATGTAGCAGCCGGGGAACGTCGGCTCCTGCAGCAGCACCAGCGCGTCCAACGGGTCGCCGTCCTCACCGAGGGTGTGCTCGATGAAGCCGTAGTCGGCGGGGTACTGCGTGGAGGTGAACAGGAGCCGGTCAAGTCTGATCTTCCCGGTCTCGTGGTCCACTTCGTACTTGTTCCGTTGCCCCTTGGGAATCTCAACGACAACGTCGAACTCCACCGCGGTTCCTCCGCTCAGGCCCCCGGGCACCCCCGGTTGGGCGTTAATGTCTCGTAGGCGAACACAGGAGAGAGGGCAGGCGACGTGGCGCGGCACGACCGGATGGTGATGCTGACCACCCTCGCCGTGCTCCAGGCCCTGACGATCGTCACCGGTGTTTACGCGATGACCACCGGCTTCAGCCTGGGTGCGCTGACGAGCGGGTCTTCACCGACCGAGCCGACTGCGTCTTCGGCGGAAGGCACTCCCCCCGTCCCCGTGGTCACCTCGGGACCTGTGCTGGCCCAGCTGTCGGCGAAGTCAGGAGACGGACCTCTCCCGACTAAGGGTACTTTGACGCGGCAGCTCACCAGCGCCCTGGGTGACAAAGCACTGGGCGGCCGGGTGGGAGCCGTTGTTCTCGACACGGTGACCGGGGAGCAGATCTTCGCCTCGAACCCTGACATGGCGGTCACTCCGGCCTCGACCACGAAGATCGCCACCTGCGCCGCCGCCCTGGCCTCCCTCGGCCCCGACACCCGCCTGTCCACGCGGGTCGTCCAGGGCGCCAAGCCGGGCACCGTGGTCCTCGTCGGAGGCGGTGACCCCCTTCTGGCCGGTCCTTCGGCCAGGCCGGCGTACCCGAAGCAGGCGAGCCTGGCCACCCTCGCGGCGCGCACCGCCGCCACCCTCAAGGCACAGAACGTCCGCAAGGTCACCCTGTCCTACGACACCTCCCTGTTCACCGGCTCTCCCAAGGCGCCCGGCTGGAAGCCGAACTACATCCCCGACGGCGAGGTGGCCCCCACCTACGCTCTGACCATGGACGAGGGCCGCCAGGACCCCCGCTACCGCAGCCCCCGCGTCACCAACCCGCCCCAATACGCCGCCACCGCCTTCGCCAGGCTGCTGGCCAGGCAGGGCATCGCGGTCGGGAAGTCCGTCCGCCCGGCCAAGGCCGCGGCCGGCGCCCCCGAGCTGGGCAAGGTCGACTCGGCCCCGCTCTACTCCCTCGTCGAGCACACCCTCACGGCCAGCGACAACGACCTCGCCGAGGCCCTGATGCGGCACGTGGCCATCAAGGAGGGCCAGGAGGCGTCGTTCACGGGCGGCGCCAGGGCCGTGGTCGCCGTGCTGCAGCGCCTCGGGGTCGCCCAGAACGTCGCGCTCTCCGACGGCAGCGGCCTGTCCATCCGCAATCGCATCAGCCCGAACGCCCTGGCCAAGATCCTCGCCATGTCCGGCTCTCCCAGCCACCCCGACCTGCACGCCCTCGCCTCGGGCATGCCGATCGCCGGCTTCTCCGGCACCCTGGGCAACGGCCGCCGCTTCACCGGGAGCGACAGCAAAGACCAGATGGGCCTCGTACGCGCGAAGACCGGCACGCTCAACAACATCAACACGCTGGCCGGGATGGCGACGACGAAGGACGGGCGGCTGGTCACGTTCGCGTTCATGGCGGACCGGGTGCCCGTCAACGCCGAACCCGTGCTCGACCGCCTCGCGGCCACCGTCGCACGCTCCTGAGACGGCACTCCTCCGCGCGCTCGGTCAGAACCACCCGGCGGCTCCTTCGCAGCCTCCACCAGAACCACGTACGGTGGACGGTATGCAGGTGATCGACTGGGATCTGGCCGTCACGACCGGCACGCGCCTGGTGCGCCCCGGTCCTCAGGTGAGCCGGGAGGAGGCCAGGCAGGCCGTCACCGAGCTCCGTACTCTGTCCCGCGAGGCCGAAGGCCACGTGCGCGACTTCACCAAGATCCACACTGAGACCGCGCCTCAGCCGGCGACCATCGTCGACCGCCCCGGCTGGATCAAGGCGAACGTCGAGGGCTTCCGCGTGGTGCTCGAGCCACTGACCGAGCGCATGGGCAACAGCTCCAGCCCGCCCCCGGCCATCGTCACGGCCGTGGGCTCCCGCATCACGGGCGTCGAGGTCGGGGCCGTGCTGGCCTTCCTCGCCTCCCGCGTACTGGGGCAATACGAGCTGTTCCTGCCCCCCGACCCCACCGGTCAGGAGGCCGCCGGCCGCCTGACGCTCGTCGCCCCCAACATCGTCCACGCCGAGCGTGAGATGGGCGTCGACCCGCACGACTTCCGCCTGTGGGTCTGCCTCCACGAGGAGACGCACCGGGTGCAGTTCACGGGTGTGACGTGGTTGCGCGAATATGTCCGCTCGCAGATGACCGAGTTCCTGCTCGCCTCCGACCTCGACCTTCCCACCCTCCTCGAACGCCTCCGCACCGCCGCCGACACGGTGGCCGACGTGGTGCGCGGCGGCGAGGGCAACCTCATCGACGCCATCCAGTCGCCCGCCCAGAAGGAGATCCTCGACCGCCTGACGGCCGTGATGACCCTCGTCGAAGGCCATGGCGACTACGTGATGGACGCCGTGGGCCCGTCGGTGGTGCCGTCGGTGGCCGACATCCGCGCCAAGTTCGCCCAGCGCCGCGAGGGCGGCTCGCGTGTCGACCGCACGGTCCGGCGCCTGCTGGGGATCGAGGTCAAGATGAAGCAGTACGCCGAGGGCTCGGCCTTCGTCCGCAAGGTCGTGGACCGGGTGGGCATGGACGGCTTCAACAAGGTCTGGACCTCCCCGCAGACCCTCCCGACCATCTCGGAGATCGCCGACCCGGACAGCTGGATCAGCCGCGTCATCGGCACTCCCGCCCTTCCCGCCTGACCTCCCACCCCGCCTCCGCGCCCGCCCACCCAGGGCGCCGGCGCGCAGGCCGGCAGGGGGCCACGTCCGGCGGGCCAGGACCTGCCACAACACGCCGGCCCGCCACCCCGGCGCTACGAGCCCCGCCCCGCCACCACCAGCTCCCCACGCACCACGCCCCCTGGAACACGGCCTCCGGGGACGCCGACCTTCGACGCACGGCACACGGCCCGGAACGTCTTCGACGCGCCCTGCCCGCTGGAACGTCGACCTGCGACGCCCCATGCCCATCGGAACGTCGCCTGGAGACGCCGGCCTTCGACGCGCTGCGCCCGCTAGGACGTCGCCCAAGGACGTCAGCATGTGACACGCCGCATCGGCGAACACCGCCCATCGCCCACATCGGCCACCCTTGCCGCCGTCGTGCCGCGCTGTCGCTCGTGGCGCTCAAGCGGCGTTCGTGCTCGCCACCCGTGTGCGGTGCCCATGTGCGGTGTTCAGTGGCTGGGTTTGGGGCGGAGGGGTCGGTGCGGTGGTGTGAGCCGGGAGAATGGCAGCCGTGGGCCCACATCCAGCCGTAGCCGACGTTCGCCGGGCGGTGCGCGAGGCGCTGACCGGGTTGCCGGAAGGCGCGCTGGTCCTATCCGCCTGCAGCGGCGGCGCCGACTCCCTGGCCCTGGCCGCCGCCCTGGCCTTCGTGGCCCCCCGAGCCGGTCTCAGAGCCGGCCTGCTCACCGTGGACCACCGGCTCCAGCCCGGATCAGCCGAGCGTGCCAGGACGGTAGCGGACCTGGCGGCCGGTGAGCTCCACCTCGACCCGGTCGAAGTCCTCACCGTCACGGTCGGCACCGAGGGCGGCCCCGAGGCGGCGGCCAGGGACGCCCGGTACGCCGCCCTCGCCGAGGCCGCCGACCGGCTGGGAGCGGCGGCCGTGCTGCTCGGTCACACCAGGGACGACCAGGCCGAGACCGTCCTGCTCGGCCTGGCCAGGGGCAGCGGCGTGCGTTCGCTGTCCGGCATGGCCGCCCACATGGGGCGCTACCGGCGGCCCCTGCTCCACCTCCCCAGATCCACCACCGTGGCCGCCTGCCGGGCACAGGGCCTCACCCCCTGGGACGACCCCCACAACGAGGACGCCCGCTACACCCGGGTCCGCGTACGCCGGAAGGTCCTGCCCGTGCTGGAGGCCGAGCTGGGCCCGGGGGTGGCCGAGGCGCTCGCCAGGACCGCGAGAATGGCGCGTGAGGACGCGGACGCGCTTGATGAGTGGGCCGAATCGGCGTACCAGAATTGCGCTCTAAGCGATATCGGCGGTGCGATAAAGCTCGCCGTGACCGACCTGGAGAAGCTACCGGACGCCGTCAGGCGAAGGGTGTTGCGGCGCACCGCGATCGCCGCGGGAGCACCCTCCGGTGCCCTTTCCGCCACCCATGTGCTGGCCGTGGACCGGCTGGTCACGCACTGGCGCGGGCAGAAAGCCGTGGATCTGCCCGGGGGTCTGTCGGCCGTCCGGCGATATGGCACCCTGATACTCGCCATCAGTCCCATCGCGTAAGGAACCACAGGTGGACGCTGCCGACATCGGCAATGACCTGGAAAAGGTCCTCATTTCCGAGGACGAGCTCCAGGCCAAGATCAAAGAGCTTGCCGGCCGGATCGACGAGGACTACGCGGGCAATGACGTCCTGCTCGTGGGCGTGCTGAAGGGCGCCGTCATGGTGATGGCCGACCTGGCCAGGGCGTTGCACGTGTCGGTGCAGATGGACTGGATGGCCGTGTCGTCGTACGGCGCGGGCACCAAGTCCTCGGGCGTCGTACGCGTGCTGAAAGACCTCGACACCGACATCCTGAACCGCCACGTGCTGATCGTCGAGGACATCATCGACTCCGGCCTCACGCTGCACTGGCTGCTGGAAAACCTGAAGTCGCGCAATCCGGCCTCGCTGGAGATCTGCACCGCGCTGCGCAAGCCCGATGCGGTGAAGGTGCCGATCGACGTCAAATACGTCGGCTTCGACATTCCCAACGAGTTCGTCGTCGGTTATGGGCTCGACTACGCGGAGCGATACCGGAACCTGCCGTTCATCGGCACTCTGGCTCCGCACGTTTATAAGTAGCGGCCGGGAACATCGCGCAACGTGACGTACGTTGATAGGGCAAGACCGGTGTAGCGGGCGGGTCCCTCCGTGCGCTGTGCCGGTGTACCTTCAGACTCCGGGAGGGTGACCTCGCGTCCCCTTCGGGTAGTCAGAAGTCGCGGTGTCGGATGCCGCGGCCCCGGGTCAGCCCGGGGTTCCAGGCCATGGTCAGGAAGGGACGGGCCCGCAAGGGGTTCCGCATCGGATGGATCTCAAGCGATTTACACGTGGGCCACTGCTGTGGATCCTGGGCATCGTCGTGCTGCTCCTGCTCGTCACCCAGCTATGGAGTGGCGGCGGAAATTTCAAGTCGGCCGACACGTCCTTGGTCCTTCAGCAGATTCGCGCCGGAAACGTCAGCAACGCCAAGATTGTCGACAAGGACAACCGGATCGAGGTGACACTGGTCAACCCGGTCGCGGTCAAGCCAGGTGACACCCCGGCGAAGCTGATCCAGTCCGACTGGGTCACCGGCTACGGCGCCAAGCTGACCGACGAGCTTCAGGCTCAGGTCGACGCCAAGAAGACCAAGAGCTTCACCACCGAGGTGCCGCAGGAAAACTTCCTGATCAGCCTCCTGGTGAGCTTCCTGCCGATCGTCATCATCGTGCTGATCTTCCTGTTCATCATGAACCAGATGCAGGGCGGCGGCTCGCGGGTGATGAACTTCGGCAAGTCGAAGGCCAAGCTCATCACGAAGGACACCCCCAAGACCACGTTCGCCGACGTCGCGGGTGCCGACGAGGCCATCGAGGAGCTCCAGGAGATCAAGGAGTTCCTGCAGGCCCCGGCCAAGTTCCAGGCGATCGGCGCCAAGATCCCCAAGGGCGTGCTCCTCTACGGCCCGCCCGGCACCGGTAAGACGCTGCTGGCCCGCGCGGTCGCCGGCGAGGCGGGCGTCCCGTTCTACTCGATCTCCGGTTCCGACTTCGTCGAGATGTTCGTCGGTGTCGGCGCCTCGCGTGTGCGCGACCTGTTCGAGCAGGCGAAGGCCAACGCCCCGGCGATCATCTTCATCGACGAGATCGACGCCGTCGGCCGCCACCGCGGCGCCGGCCTGGGCGGCGGTCACGACGAGCGCGAGCAGACCCTCAACCAGCTCCTCGTCGAGATGGACGGCTTCGACGTCAAGGGCGGCGTGATCCTCATCGCCGCGACCAACCGGCCCGACATCCTCGACCCGGCGCTGCTGCGTCCCGGCCGGTTCGACCGTCAGGTCACCGTCGACCGTCCCGACCTCGAGGGCCGCAAGGGCATCCTCAAGGTCCACGGCCGCGGCAAGCCGTTCTCGCCCGACGTCGACCTCGACGTCATCGCGCGCCGCACCCCCGGGTTCACCGGCGCCGACCTGGCCAACGTGATCAACGAGGCGGCCCTGCTCACCGCGCGGGCCGACCAGAAGCTGATCACGATGGACACCCTCGAGGAGGCGATCGACCGTGTCATGGCAGGGCCCGAGCGCAAGACGCGGGTCATGTCCGACAAGGAGAAGAAGATGATCGCCTACCACGAAGGCGGTCACGCGCTGGTGGCGCACGCGCTGCCCAACTCCGACCCGGTCCACAAGATCACTATCCTGTCTCGCGGCCGCGCCCTCGGTTACACGATGACGCTGCCGATGGAGGACAAGTTCCTGGCCACCAGGTCGGAGATGATGGACCAGCTCGCGATGCTGCTCGGCGGCCGCGCCGCGGAGGAGCTCGTCTTCCACGAGCCCACCACGGGCGCCTCCAACGACATCGAGAAGGCCACGGCCGTGGCCCGTCGCATGGTGACCGAATACGGCATGAGCGAGCAGCTCGGCGCCCGTAAGTTCGGCTCCGGCCAGGCGGAGGTCTTCCTCGGCCGCGAGATGGGCCACGAGCGCGACTACTCCGAGAAGATCGCCTCGACGATCGACGAGGAGGTCCGCCGGATGATCGAGACGGCGCACGACCAGGCCTGGGACATTTTGGTCCAATACCGCGACGTGCTCGACAACCTGGTGCTCGAGCTCATGGAGAAGGAGACCCTCTCGCGCCAGCAGGTGCTGGAGATCTTCGCCGCGGTGGTCGTCAAGGAGCACCGTCCGTCCTACGCGGGTTACGGCAAGCGGCTCCCCTCCGATCGCCCGCCGATCCTGACCCCGAAGGAGCAGTCGGCCAACGGCTCGCTCACCTCGGGCCATCAGGACGCCCTGCCATCCGGGGACAGTGCGTGACCCAGCACGACGTAGACCTGGGCCGGATCGAGAAGGCCGTTCGCGAGATCCTCTACGCCATCGGCGAGGATCCCGACCGTGACGGCCTTCTCGAGACGCCCGCCCGGGTCGCCCGCGCGATGGCCGAGCAGTACTCGGGGCTCGGCCAGACGCCGGAGCAGGTCCTCACCAAGGTGTTCGACGTCGATCACGACGAGATGGTGCTCATCCGTGACATCGAGGTCTACTCGACCTGTGAGCACCACCTGGTGCCCTTCCACGGCCTGGCGCACGTGGGCTACATCCCCAACGAGAAGGGTCAGGTCACGGGCCTGTCGAAGCTGGCCCGCCTGGTGGACGTGTTCGCCCGCCGGCCCCAGGTCCAGGAGCGCATGACCTCGCAGATCGCCGACGCGCTCATGCGGGTGCTGGAGCCCCGCGGGGCCATCGTGGTCATGGAGTGCGAGCACCTGTGCATGACCATGCGCGGCGTACGCAAGCCGGGCGCCAAGACCGTCACCTCGGCGGTCCGCGGCGACTTCCGCACCAGCGACAAGACCCGCTCCGAGGCGATGGCGCTGATCCTGGGCCGCTGACGACCGAACGGGGTACCCGCGATGTCACCACCTGTGGGGAAGCGCCTAGGCTTGGCCCATGACTAGCGTGCCCATCAACGTGCCGGGAGGTGCGGATCGGTGCCTCGTCATGGGTGTGGTCAATGTGACGCCCGATTCCTTCTCCGACGGCGGCCTCTGGTTCGACGAGGCGGCGGCCATCCGGCACGGCCTTGAGCTGGTCCAGGAGGGTGCCGACATCGTCGACGTGGGCGGTGAGTCGACCCGGCCGGGCGCGGCCAGGGTGTCGCTGGAGGAAGAGCTGGCCCGGGTCGTCCCGGTGATCAGGGCGCTCGACGGCGAAGGAGTGATGGTCAGCGTCGACACGATGCGGGCCGAGGTCGCCAAGGCGGCGGTCGAGGCGGGCGCGCGGCTCGTCAACGACGTGAGCGGCGGCCTGGCCGACCCCGAGATGCCGCGCGTGGTGGCCGCGACCGGCGTTCCCTACGTCGTGATGCACTGGCGCGGCCACAGCCATGACATGGACACCCGCGCCGTCTACGCCGACGTGGTGACCGAAGTTCGCGAGGAGCTGAGCAAGCGGGTCGATCTGGTGCTGGCCGAGGGCGTCACGGAAGAGCAGATCGTGCTCGATCCGGGGCTCGGCTTCGCCAAGAACGCCGAGCACAACTGGGCGCTGCTGGCCGGCATCCCGAGCCTGGCCGAGCTGGGCTACCCGCTGATCATCGGGGCGTCGCGCAAACGTTTCCTGGGGCGGCTGCTGGCCGACCCCGACGGCACACCCCGGCCGTTCAGCCGCAGCGACGACGCCACGCTCGCTGTGACCGCGCTGGCCGCCCACGCGGGCGCGTGGTGCGTACGCGTGCACGAAGTAGGTCCCAATGCCGATGCCGTGCGCGTGGCCGCCGCATGGAAGAGAGCCGGAGCCAACACATGAGCGTCGACACCGCCGCGATCGAGACGGTCAATCAGGAGTTCTACGCCGCGATCGAGAGCGCCGATCTCGACAAGATGACCGAGATCTGGGCCGAAGACTCCCCTGACGATCAGGTGAGCTGCGTGCACCCGGGCTGGACCCTGCTGACGGGCCGGTCGGAGGTGCTGCGGTCGTGGGCGCTGATCATGGCGAACACCACCTACATCCAGTTCGTGCTGACCGACGTCAACACCACCGTGCTCGGTGATGTGGCCGTCCTCACCTGCGTCGAGAACATCCTGACCGCGGGGGAGGAAGGAGAGGCCAGCTTCGCCGCCGGCAAGGTGGTGGCCAGCAACGTCTACATCCGCACCTCGCAGGGCTGGCGGCTGTGGATGCACCACGGCTCGCCGGTGCTCCAGGGAGACGACGACGAGGAGGAGGAAGGCGAGCTTGAGCGCTGATCGCATCACTCTCAAGGGCCTGCGGGCCAGGGGGAGACACGGCGTGCTCGCTGCCGAGCGGGAGCTCGGGCAGGTGTTCGTCGTGGACGCGACGCTGTTCCTCGACACCGCGCCGGCCGCGGCCGGCGACGATCTCACCAAGACCGTCCACTACGGAGAGCTGGCCGAGGCGCTGGTCAGGGTGGTCGAGGGCGAGCCTGTCGAGCTGATCGAGACGCTCGCCCAGCGGCTGGCCGACGTTTGCCTGGCCGGAGACCTGGTGCACAAGGTCGAGGTGAGTGTGCACAAGCCGGCGGCGCCGATCCCGCTGCCGTTCGACGATGTGGTCGTGACAATCGAGCGGAGCCGCGCATGAAGGTCGTGCTCGCTTTCGGCAGCAATCTCGGGCGCCGATTCCAGACGTTGCAGGGCGCCGTCGACAGTCTGTTCGACGCCCCGGGGCTGGAGTTCGTCAGGGCGTCCCCGGTCTACGAGACCGACCCCGTCGGGGGGCCGGCCGGGCAGGAGCCCTACCTCAACGCGGTCGTGGTCGCCGAGACCATCCTGGATCCGCGCCAGCTCCTGGAGCGGGCGCAGAGCATCGAGAACGCCTTCGGGCGCGAACGCGGGGAGCGCTGGGGCCCGCGTACGCTCGACATCGATCTCATCGTGGTGGGCGACGCCGTCTGCGACGACCCCGATCTCACCGTCCCGCACCCACGGGCGCACGAGCGCGCGTTCGTGCTCGTGCCCTGGTTCGAGGCCGACCCCGAGGGCGCGGTGCCCGGGCGCGGCCGGGTGTCGGAGCTGCTCGAGGGGCTCGACAGGCAAGGGGTACGCCTCCGTGAGGACCTGAAGCTGCAGAGGCCCGATTGAAGCCCACCCACATAGGCCACCTGGTCGGCATCGTCGTCGTCGTCGCGCTGCTCACCTGGGCGGCGATCAGGCCGTTCTACTCCGACCTGCCCCTCATGCCGTGGACCGCGATCCCGACGGTGCTGCTGCTGGCGCTCGGCGAGGGCTACAGCGCCTGGGTGACCAAGGCCAGGATCGCCAGGAAGCCCGACACCAAGCCGGTCGAGCCGCTCGCGGTGGCCCGGCTGGCGGCGCTGGCGAAGGCGTCGGCGTACGCGGGGGCGGTGTTCGGCGGGGTGTTCGCCGGGTTCGCGCTCCACACGGTGCAGATCCTCGACCGGGAGACGCCGCGCGGGGAGTTCTTCGTCGCGATGGGCTCCTTCGTGGCCTGCGCCCTCCTGGTCGCCGCGGCCCTCTATCTGGAGCACGCCTGCCGCATCCCGAAGGACCCGGAGGAGCAGAAACCCCGCTGACGGCTCACCGCGGTCGATCGGACTGCGCGCCGGCCTTGTTCGTGTCGGGCGATCGCTCCGCCGGGCCGCGGCGGCGGCCGAAGAGGTAGATGACCGGGGTCGTGCAGATGAGCGGGCCGAGGATGGCGATCGGGCGTTCCACCCACCATTTCGCGTCGGGCGGGATCTGGTCGCCGAGCGTGCCGAACAGCCACCACGAGACGCCCAGCGAGATGGCCATCCCCGTCGTGTGGAACAGGAACAGCGGCAGCGCGTACCGGTTGATGAAGGCGTTGACCCGCTGCCAGCGCGGGCGTTCGAGCACCCGCTCCATCGACGGCCGCAGCACCTCCACCAGCCCGATCTGGAACAGCAGCAGGGCCACGATCACGAACGTGGGCGGCGCCATGTTGGACCACTTGTCGCCCGGCACGCCCACCATCGAGCCCGGGTAGATACCCGAGTAGACCAGCCCGAACAGCGCGAACAGGCCCGTCCACAGCAGAGCGACGTCATAGCGCCTGGGCAGGACGACGACCCGGTCGTAGAAGAAGCCGGCCTGGTGGGCCAGGCCCCAGATGATGAGCATGTTGAGCCAGCCGGCCCATTCGACGCCGTAGCGGAAGCGGATCACGTCGACCACCAGGGCCGCGCCGCCGAGCCAGATCAGCGTGAGCACGTCGTAGCGGCGGTGCAGCCAGAGGGCCACCGGCAGCAGCGCGATCAGCACCAGGTAGACGCCGAGGAACCACAGCGGGCTGAGCACCAGCACCACCACCCGCCACATCCAGTCCACCTGGAACGTGTACGTCACCACCGCCCCGATGACGACCCACACCCCGGACAGGAACAGCGCCGGTAAGGCGAGCGCCCGGATGCGCCGCCAGACGAAAGCGCCGATGCCCACGCCCCGTGTCTTCGCCCGATGCCAGGACAGCAGGTGAACGTGCCCGCCGACGTAGAAGAACAGCGGCAGTACCTGCAGCAGCCAGGTGAGGATCCACAGCCCGGAGGTGAAGCCCAGCGGGCTGGTGGGCTCGGGGCCGTGCGGCTTCCACTGCAGGATCGTGAAGGCCCAGTGCCAGACCACCACGACGATCAGGCTCAGCGCGCGGAGCCAGTCGACGTATTTGTCGCGTTCTTGGGCGTTCACTTGTCGATGTCGCCCACGACGAAGAACATCGAGCCCAGGATGGCGACCATGTCCGCCACCAGGTGGCCGGGCAGCATCTCGCGCAGCACCTGGATGTTGCTGTAGGAGGCGGAGCGCAGCTTGAGCCGCCACGGCGTCTTGTCTCCCCTGGAGACCAGGTAGTAGCCGTTGATGCCGAGCGGGTTCTCCGTCCACGCGTACGTGTGCCCCTCCGGCACCTTGAGCACCTTCGGCAGCCGCTGGTTGATGGGCCCGGCGGGCAGCGAGCGCAGCCGCTCGGCGCAGGCTTCGGCCAGGTCGAGCGAGACCTTGAGCTGCTCGAGCAGGACCTCGAACCGGGCGTGGCAGTCGCCGGCGCTCCGGGTGACGACCTTCACCGGCAGCTCAGGATAGGCCAGGTACGGCTCGTCGCGCCGCAGGTCGAAGTCCACCCCGGAGGCGCGGGAGATGGGGCCGCTGACGCCGTACTGCATGATCTGCTCGCGTGAGAGCACGCCGACGCCCCGCGTGCGGGCGATGAAGATCTCGTTGTGCAGGATGAGGTTCTCGATGTCGGGCACCCGGCGGCGGGTCTCGGCGACGGCCTCCGACACCCGGTCGAGCCACCCCAGCGGCAGGTCCTCCTTGAGCCCCCCGACCCGGTTGAACATGTAGTGCATGCGCCCGCCGGAGATCTCCTCCATGACGGCCTGGATGCGCTCACGTTCGTTGAAGGAGTAGAACAGCGGCGTCATCGCGCCCAGTTCGAGCGGGTAGGAGCCGAGGAACATCAGGTGGTTGAGCGCCCGGTTGAGCTCGGCCAGCAGCGTGCGTGCCCACACCGCCCGGACCGGCGGCTCCATGCCGAGCAGGCGTTCGGCGGCCAGCACCACGCCCAGCTCGTTCGCGAAGCCCGACAGCCAGTCGTGCCGGTTGGCCAGCATGATGATCTGACGGTAGTCGCGCACCTCGAAGAGCTTCTCCGCGCCCCGGTGCATGTAGCCGATGATCGGCTCGGCGGTGGCGATGCGCTCGCCGTCGAGCGTCAGCCGAAGTCTGAGCACCCCGTGCGTGGACGGGTGCTGCGGGCCGATGTTGAGGATCATGTCCTCGGTCGCCAGCTCTTTCGCGCCCGCACCGATTCCGACCACACGTTCCGTCATACGGCAATGCTGTCACTGTCGCCGGTGGTGATCCAGCACGGGGGATGGTCAAGAGATGGTATGAAAGCGCATCCCGAAGCCGGACATGGGGAGGAATACCTGGAACGGGGGGAGAAAGCACCATGAAGAGAGTTGTATTTGACGTCGCGGCCTTGATCGCCAGGATCGTGACCGGCGTGATCTTCTTGGCTCACGGCTGGCAGAAGTGGCAGGGCGGCCTTGGGGCGACCACGCAGGGCTTCAGGGAGATGGGGATCCCGTTGCCCGAACTGGCCGCCGGGTTCGCGACCGTCGTCGAGACCGTCGGCGGCATCTTCTTGATCCTCGGCCTGCTGGTCCGGCCGGTGGGACTGTTGCTGCTGGTCAACATGCTCGGCGCGATCGCGTACGTGCACGGGGGCAACGGCGTCCTGTCGGCGAACAACGGCTGGGAACTGCCGGGCGCGCTCGGGGCGCTCAGCCTGATGTTCCTGGCGCTGGGCGGCGGACGGATCGGGCTGGACGGCATCTTCGGCACGATGTTCCGCAGGCGCGCGGAACGCCGCGAGGCGGAGGACGACATGATCATCCCTTCGCACCGCAGGCCGGGCGGTCCTACCACGCCGACGGCGTCGACGACGCCCGCCGAGCGGCCGGAGGTGCCCAGGCAGCCCGCCGCGCCCGCTTCGGGCAGGGTCAACGACGAGGACATGAGGGACATCGACGCCCTGGTCTCCGACGAGCCGCCGCAGCACCGCAAGCCGCCGAACCGCTGAGGCAGGCACGCGAGCCGGGGTAGCGGTCAGGACCGGCGGCGCACCAGGTCCCGCAGCGCCTCGACGAGCCGGTCCACGTGCTCCTGCGTGCTGCCGATGCCGATCGAGGCCCGTACCGCGGAGGCGGTGTCGTCCTCGCAACCGCCGTCGGCCGTGCCCAGCAGGTGCCGGACGAACGGATGCGCGCAGAACTTGCCGTCGCGCACCCCGATGCCGTACTCGCTGGACAGCGCCTCGGCCACCTCGCGCGCCGAGTATCCGGCCACGGTGAACGACACGATACCGACCCGCGGGTGGTCGTCCCCCCACAGTGACAGCTCCCGCACGCCCTCGACCGAGGCCAGCCCCGACCTGAGCCGGGCGATCAGCCGCTCCTCCTCGTTCACCAGAGCGTTCCAGCCGGTGGCGGTGAGCGCGTCGCAGGCGGCGGCCAGGGCGATGGCGCCCAGCACGTTGGGGGTGCCCGCCTCGTGGCGCGGCTCGGGGTCGTCGTGCCACTCGGCGCTCTCGCCGACCGAGCGCACCGCGCCCCCGCCCTTCAGGTACGGCTCCCCCTCGGCCAGCCAGTCCCGCCGCCCGATCAGCACGCCGGCCCCGAAGGGCGCGTACAGCTTGTGCCCCGAGAAGGCCACGTAGTCCAGGTCGAGCGCGGTCAGGTTGAGAGGCCGGTGCGGTACGAGCTGCGCCGCGTCCACCAGGATCCGGGCCCCGTGCCGGTGCGCGATGTGGGCCAGCGCGGCGATCGGCCACAGCTCGCCGGTGACGTTCGAGGCGGCGGTCACCACCAGCAGCTTCGGCCCCTCGATCCCGGCCAGCGCCTCGTCGGCGGCGCGCACGGCCTCGCCGGGGAAGGCGGGCGGAGCCAGTCGCACGGAGGAGGGCCAGGGGAGCAGGGAGGCGTGGTGCTCGGTGTCGAAGACCACCGTGGTCGTGCCCGGGGGCAGGCAGCCGGCCAGCAGGTTCGTGGCGTCGGTGGTGTTGCGGGTGAAGATGACGGCGTCGTCGGGGCGGGCGCCCACGAAGGCCCGTACCGTGTGGCGGGCCTGCTCGTACCTGGCGGTGGTGAGCTGGGAGGCGTAGCCGGCGCCGCGGTGGACGCTGGAGTAGGCCGGGAGCGCGGCCGCGACGGCGGCGCTGACCGGCTCCAGACAGGGGGCGCTGGCGGCGTAGTCGAGGTTGGCGTAGCCCACCAGCCGGCCGCCCTTGACCGGGACCTCGAGGTCGGTGCCGAGCACGGTGGGAATGGGCCGGGTGCCCGGGGTGACGGCGGAGGTCGTCTCGGCGGCCGGGGCGGAGTTGAAGATCGTCAGCGTGGACATGGCGAAGCTCCTCGGGGTCATCGGACCCCAGGACAGCCACGGAGCCCGCGCTTGCCCGCCACACCTCGTGACGGACCAGGTCTTCACCCGGGGCACCCCGCCGCGGACGCGAGGGTTGCCGGCCAGCTAGCCGGGGCTTGTCGCTGGCACTCATGACCTACGTCCCGAACTATAACCGACACGAGGGTAAAAAACGCAAGCCGCGAACTTATACGACTCCTGACTCGTTGCTACCGGAAACCCGTCAGCCATGAGTTATGGAGGTGCGCAGATGTTGGACTGGGTGGCCGACCCGCAGATCTGGATCGGCTTCTTCACCCTGGTCGCCCTGGAGATCGTGCTGGGGATCGACAACATCATTTTCATCTCCATCCTCGCGGGCAAACTGCCCCCCGAACAGCGGGACCGGGCGCGCGTCCTCGGTCTGGCCGCCGCGCTCATCAGCCGGTTGCTCCTGCTGCTCGGCCTGTCGTGGGTGGTTCAGCTCACCGAGCCGCTGTTCTCGGTCGTCGGTCACGAGATATCGGGACGCGACCTGATCCTGCTGCTCGGCGGCCTGTTCCTGCTGGGCAAGAGCGTCACCGAGATCCACCACAGCATGGAGGTCGCGCCGGGCGGCGACGGCAAGAAGGCCGCCGCGGTCTCCTTCACCTCCGTGATCGTGCAGATCATGGTGCTCGACGTCGTCTTCTCGCTGGACTCGGTCATCACCGCCGTCGGCATGGTGGACGAGCTGGGCGTGATGATCGCGGCCGTCGTGGTGGCGGTGCTGGTGATGCTGTTCGCCTCCGGCCCGATCAGCAGGTTCGTGGACAGCCACCCGAGCATCAAGATGCTGGCCCTGTCGTTCCTGGTGCTGATCGGCGTGGTGCTCGTCGCCGAGGGCCTCGACCAGCACATCCCCAAGGGCTACATCTACTTCGCGATGGCGTTCTCGGTCGTCGTGGAGCTGCTCAACATCCGGATGCGCGGCAGGCACTCCAAGAAGAAAGAGGTCACTGAGCAGGAGGATCCCACTCCTAAGATGCAATAGTGGGCTTTGATCCTTGGAATCCGGAGTTCGTGGCGTACCCGTACCGGGTCTATGACGAGCTGAGGCGTACGGCGCCCGTCTGCTTCTTCGAGCCGACGGGCCAGTGGCTGATCTCGCGGCACGCCGACGTGAACACGCTGCTCAGAGACCGCCGCCTGGGGCGGTCCTACCTGCACGTGGCCACGCACGAGGAGTTCGGCCGGTCGGCCGAGCCGGAGTTCCAGGAGCTGTTCTGGCGCGTGATCAGGGCGGGCATGCTCGACGTGGAGCCGCCGGTGCACACCAGGCTGCGCCGGCTGGTCTCCAGGGCGTTCACGCCGCGCATGGTGGAGTCGCTGCGCCCCCGCGTACGCGCCATCGCCGAGGGCCTGGTGGCCGCGTTCGTGGAGAAGGGCGGCGGCGACCTCATCGCCGAGGTCGCCGAGCCGCTCCCGGTGACCGTGATCGCGGAGATGCTCGGCATCCCCGACCAGGACCGCCACCTGCTGCGCCCCTGGTCGGCCGACATCTGCGGCATGTACGAGCTCAACCCGTCCCCCGAGGCCCAGCACACCGCGGTACGCGCGGCCGAGGAGTTCGCCGCCTACCTCAGGACCCTGGCCGCCGAACGCCGCGGCGCCCCCGGCGACGACCTGATCAGCGCGCTCGCCCAGATCGACGAGCTGACCGAGGACGAGCTGGTCGGCACCTGCGTCCTGCTGCTCAACGCCGGCCACGAGGCCACCGTCAACGTGACGGGCAACGGCTGGTGGTCGCTGTTCAGGAACCCCGCCGAGCTGGCCCGGCTGCGCGACGACCGCTCCCTGCTGCCCACCGCGGTCGAGGAGCTGATGCGCTGGGACACGCCGCTGCAGATGTTCGAGCGCTGGGTGCTGGAGGACATCGAGGTGCACGGCGTACGCATTCCGCGCGGCTCGGAGGTGGCGCTGCTGTTCGGCTCGGCCAACCGGGACCCGGCGGTGTTCGACGACCCCGACCGGCTCGACGTCGGCCGCGCCGACAACCCGCACATCTCCTTCGGCGCCGGCATCCACTTCTGCCTGGGCGCGCCCCTGGCCCGCATCGAGCTGATGGAGTCGTTCGGCGCCCTCCTGGACCGGGCGGCCGAACTGGAGCTGCGGCGGGAGCCCGTCTGGAAGCCCGGCTACATCATCAGGGGCCTGCACTCCCTGGAGCTCAACGTCGCTGGCTGAGCCAGCCGAAGCCACCGAGCCCCGACGGATCGATCAGCTCGCCCTCCTCGGAGGCCCGCGCCAGCGCCCTGAGGTAACCGCGCGGATCGACCCGGGCCAGGTCGATCGGCGGGCGGGCGCCGGTGATCCCCAGCTCCCGCAGCGCGTCGCGCTGTGTGGACAAACCTGTGGATGACGCTCCGGCCCGCCGCCCGGCGTCCGCGCACGCGTCGAGCGCCACGTGGGCCGTGATGTCGCAGGTCCCGTCGGGTACGGGCGTCACGACGGCCCCGTCGCGGTAACCGGTCAGCGTGCCGTGCAGCGGCCGGTTATCCACAGGATGTGCATAATCCACGGCGATGGCCCGGCCTGCGGTGAGACGTACCAGGACCGAGGCCCAGGCCTGGTCGCGGGGTCTGCCGATCTCGGCCCGCGAGCCCACCCGCGACAGTGGCCACCACCGCTCCAGCCAGGCGCGATCCGCCGGCCGCAGCGGCCCGCCGAGACGCTCCTCGCCCGTGTGCACGTTGACCATGATCAGGCGTGGCCCCTCGGGCGTCTGCTCGACCACGTCGAGAGGCACGTTGTCGAGCCACTCGTTGGCGATGGCCAGCCCGGTGATGTCGGTGGGCAGGCTTCTGGACCAGGTGATCCGCTCGGGCAGCCCCTCCGGTCTGGAGGACAGCTCGACGGCCGTGACGCGGAGCCGGTCGCGCAGCGCGGGCTTGGCCAGGGACAGCACGTGGGAGAGCAGCGCTCCGTCGCCCGCGCCGATGTCCACCAGGTCGAGCACGTCGGGCGCGCCGAGATCGGCGTCCACCTCCGCCAGGAGCGCCAGCACCGCCTCCGCGAAGGCCGCCGAGGCGCTGACCGAGGTGCGGAAGTGGCCGGACGGGCGTTCGCGGAGGTAGAAACCCTCCTCGCCGTACAGCGCGCGCTCCGTGGCGGCGCGCCAGGTGAGCCACATGACCTGGACTATCTCATGACTGCACGTCGATACGCATCGTCATCCAATGACTACTCAATGTCGCGAAGTTGCGATAACGTTTACCCATTGTCATCGAGTGACTTCGCTCCGCCATCCCCTAAGTGGCGGAGCCGGTCGTTCCGAACAAGCACCTGCGGCTTCAGGCCGCGCAACTGAGAGGAGCCCTCGTGCTGAAGAAGGTCATGGTGGTCGCCGGAGCCGTCGCCATGGTGTCGCTGGCCGCCCCGGCCCACGCCGACATCACCAGCGGCAACGGCGGTGTGGCTTCCGGCAACCAGGTCAAGATCCCGATCAACCTGCCGATCAACGTCTGCGGCAACACCGTCGCCCTTGTCAACGTCCTCGGCGGCGTCGCCGGCTGCAAGGGTGGCGCCAACGTCTACGCGCCCACCCACCACTGAGCATGTGGTGAGCCCGGGCCGGCGCAGGCCGGCCCGGGCTCGGTCTTCCGGTCGGCAGTCGGCGAACCGCCGGCCGGCGCACCTCCAAGAGGTCGCGCAATCCATGCGGGCGTCGGGTTCCCTTCCGGGACTCGGCGCCCGCTGCCATGCGATGAACCCCTCTCCTCATCTCTCCCGACAGGGGGTGCACCGTTTGTATGCCCTTGTCGCTTTTGTCGTTAACTCAACGCGCGGCAAAACACCAGTCACAAACTCAGTCCCCCCTGCCCGTTACCCTGGTCCGCAGTGCCATTACGAACGAGACGGCCACGCCGCCCCACCATCGCGGCGGGCTTCTCATTCGCAGGTCGACAGGGGTGTGACGTGATGGACGCAGGGGATCGCCCGGCACGGCTGACTGTCGGCGTGCTCGGGGCGGGCAAGGTCGGCTCAGCCCTCGGTGCCGCGCTGGCGCAGGCCGGACATCGGGTCGTGGCCGCGAGCGGGGTGTCGGACAACTCACAACGATGGGCCTCTGAGCGGCTCGGACTCAAGCCGTCCAGGCCCGACGAGGTGGTGGCGGCAGCCCAGCTCATTCTGCTCACCGTGACCGACGACGCGCTGCCCGACCTCGTCAACGGCCTGGCCAGCACGGGGGCCGACCTTCAGGGCAAGATGCTGGTGCACACCAGCGGCGCCTACGGCCTGTCCGTGCTCGACCCGGCCGCCAGGGCCGGCGCGCTGCCGCTCGCGCTGCACCCGGTGATGACGTTCACGGGCCGAGACGACGACCTCAACAAGCTCACCGGCATCTCCTACGGCGTGACCGCGCCGGAGATGCTGCGGCCCGTCGCCGAGGCGCTCGTGATCGAGATGGGCGGCGAGCCGGTCTGGATCGCCGACGCCGACCGCCCCCTCTACCACGCGGCGCTGGCCGGGGCGGCCAACCACATGGTCACCCTCATCGCGGAGTCCTCCGACCTGCTGCATCGCATCGGCGTCGAGCATCCGGGCCGGATGCTGGGCCCGCTGCTCGGGGCCGCGCTCGACAACGTGCTGCGGCTGGGCATCGCCGGGCTCACCGGCCCCGTGGTGCGGGGTGACGCGGGCACCGTGCGCAAGCACGTCGACGCGCTCATCCTGGCCGCGCCCGAGGCGGCCGACGCCTACATCGCGCTGGCCCGGCTCACGGCCGACCGGGCGCTGGCCGCCGGATTGCTCAAACCGGAGGAGGCGGAGCGGCTCCTCGATGCGCTGGGGGGCAATATATGGACCTGACCGACGCACTGGGAGGGCACCATGGAGCTGATCGTCGCCAAGAGCCGGGAAGACCTGGTCAAGGCACGCCGTGACGGAACGGTGGCGCTGGTGCCGACCATGGGGGCGCTTCATGAGGGCCACCGGTCGCTGATCAGGCAGGCCCGCGTTCGTGCCGACCAGGTCGTGGTGAGCATCTTCGTCAATCCCCTGCAATTCGGGCCTAGCGAGGATTTTTCGCGCTATCCACGTACATTCGACGCCGACCTCGACGTGTGCCGGGCCGAGGGTGCCGACGTGGTCTTCCATCCCGACGCCGACGACCTCTACTCCGCCGACCGCCAGGTGGGGGTCTCGGCCGGTGAGATGGGCCGGGTCGTCGAGGGCGCGTTCCGGCCCGGTCACTTCGACGGCGTGCTGACGGTCGTGCTCAAGCTGTTCAACCTGGTCCAGCCCGACCTGGCGGTCTTCGGCCAGAAGGACGCCCAGCAGCTCGCCCTGATCCGCCGCATGGTCGCCGACCTCGACTTGCCGATCGAGATCCTGGGCGCGCCGACCGTACGCGAGCCCGACGGCCTGGCCCTGTCCAGCCGCAACCGCTACCTGTCGGAGGACGACCGGCGGGTGGCGCTCGCGCTCTCGCGGGCCCTGCGGGCGGGCGCGGCCCGGCTCACCCCGGCGGAGATCCGCGCGGCGGCGCGGGAGGTGCTCGACGAGGCCGGCCCCGGGATCGACGTGGACTATCTGGCCCTGGTCGATCCGGCCACGTTCGCCGAGGTGAGCGAGTCGTTCGCGGGCATGGCCGTGCTCGCGGTGGCCGCGCACGTCGGCGCCACGCGGCTGATCGACAACGTCACCCTCACCTTGAATCCCGCCTGAGGCGAATTACCGTCGAAGGCATGACGGACGAGGAGTTACGGGACGAGCTGCTCCGGCGCATGGAGATGGACCAGGCGATGCGCGACCCGGCCAAGGGCTTTCCGGGCGACAGGCGGCTCGCGCGGCTCCAGCGGCTCGACGAGGGCAACACGGCCTGGCTCTACTCCGTCGTGGCCACGCGTGGCTGGCCGCTGATCTCGCAGGTGGGGGAGCGGGCGGCGCGGGCGGCCTGGCTGCTGGCGCAGCACGCGACCTCGCTCAGGGTGCAGCGGCTGTTCCGCCAGGTGATGGCCGACGCCGTGGAGTCGGACGAGGCGTCGTCGCGCGACCTGGCGTACCTGGAGGACCGCGTACGCGTGCGCTCCGGCCGCCCCCAGTTGTACGGGACCCAGTTCCACCACGGCGCGGGCGGCCTCGAACCCATGCCCATCGAGGAGCCCGAACTGCTCGACGAGCGGCGGCGGGCCGTGGGCCTGGAGCCGTTCGCCGAGTACGAGGCGTTCATCAGGAAGACCGACACCCTCTGAACCCCCCGGGGCATGCTCACGCTTCTCCAGGCGTTATCGTCATAGTGACGAAATCGCCTCAGTGAGGAGACCCCCAATGAGTGGACCGGCGATTCCCCTGCGTCTGACCGCTCCCGCCCCGGGCTGGACCGTCGAGGCCGACGTGGTCGTGGTGGGCTCGGGCATCGCGGGCCTGACCGTGGCCCTGCGATACGCCGAGCTGGAGCCGGCGGCCAGGGTCCTGGTCGTCACCAAGGACGTTCTGTCATCGGGGTCGACCCGGTGGGCCCAGGGCGGCATCGCGGCCGTGCTCGATCCGCGTGACACCCCTGAGGAGCACCTGAACGACACCTTGCTCGCGGGGGTCGGGCTCTGTGACGTGCGGGCCGTGCGGACGCTGGTGACCGAGGGGCCCGGCGCGCTGCGGCGGCTCATGGCCCGTGGCGCCCGCTTCGACCGGACCCCCGACGGGGAGCTCCAGCTCACCCGCGAGGGCGGGCACCGGCGGCGCCGGATCGTGCACGCGGGCGGCGACGCCACGGGGGCCGAGGTGCAGCGGGCGCTCGTCGCGGCGGTCCGCGCCGGCTCGATCGAGGTGATCGAGCACGCGCTGGTGCTCGACCTGCTCAAGGACGCCGAGGGCCGGGCCAGGGGCGTCACGCTGCACGTCATGGACGAGGGCGCGCGTGACGGGGTGGGCGCGGTGCACGCCAGGGCGGTGGTGCTGGCCACCGGCGGTATGGGCCAGGTCTACGCCGCCACCACCAACCCCGCGGTCTCCACCGGCGACGGCGTGGCCCTCGCGCTGCGGGCCGGGGCCGTGGTGCGCGACCTCGAGTTCGTCCAGTTCCACCCCACCGTGCTCTGGCTCGGCACGGGCTCGACGGGCCAGCAGCCGCTGATCTCCGAGGCGGTCAGGGGCGAGGGCGCCTTCCTGATCGACCACGAGGGCGGCAGGTTCATGGCCGGGGTGCACGAGCTGGCCGACCTGGCGCCGCGCGACGTGGTGGCCAAGGCCATCATGCGCACGATCCGCGAGACGGGCCGCGACCACGTGTTCCTCGACGGCCGCCACTTCGGCCGGGAGAAATGGGAGACCCGCTTCCCCACGATCTACGCCGTCTGCCGCGAGCACGGCATCGACCCGGCCACCGAGCCGATCCCCGTCTCCCCGGCCGCGCACTACGCCAGCGGCGGCGTCCGTACGGACCTGAGCGGCCGCACCTCGATCGACGGCCTGTACGCCTGCGGCGAGGTCGCCTGCACCGGCGTCCACGGCGCGAACCGGCTGGCCTCCAACTCCCTGCTCGAAGGGCTCGTCTTCGCCGAGCGCATCGCCGCGGACATCCACGCGGCACGCCCCGAGCCCGGCCACCCGATCGCCGGCCAGGCCGCGCCGGGGCTGGTGGACCCGAGGGTCCGGCCCAGGATCCAGGGCCACATGAGCACCGGGGCCGGCGTGCTGCGCAGTCGCGAGTCGGTGGCCACCACCGCCAAGGCGCTGCGCGACGCCCGCTGGACGCCCGTCGCGGTGCCGGCCTGCACCGAGTCCTGGGAGGCCACGAACCTGCTCACCGTCGCCACCGTCCTCACCGGCGCGGCGGCGGCCAGGCTCGAGACCCGCGGCTCACACTGGCGCGAGGACTACGACAGCCGCGACGACAACGACTGGCTGGGGCACCTGGACGTGACCCTGACCGAGGAGGGCCTCCGCATGACCTACACACCGCACCGGGACACGATGCCGGCGCGTCTGGCGCAGGAGCTGACCGCCGCCGGGCTGGACCCGGCCGAGGTGGACACGCTGATCGGCCGGGCGCTCGAGGAGGATCTGCAGGAGGCGGGCGACGTGACGAGCCTGGCCACCATCCCGGCCGGGCAGCGGGCGGCGGCCGACGTGGTGGCGCGCAGGGACGGCGTCGTGGCCGGGCTGGCGGCGGCGGAGGCGGTGTTCGTCCGGCTGGGCGCGGGGCGTACCGAGCGGCGGGCCAAGGACGGCGAGCGCGTGCGGGCGGGCGACGTGCTGATGACCGTCGAGGGCCCGGTGCGCGCCCTGCTGACGGCCGAGCGCACGGCGCTCAACCTGCTCACGCACCTGTCCGGGGTGGCCACGCTGACCGGCAGGTGGGTGGAGGAGATCAGCGGCACGGGCGCGCGCGTGCGCGACAGCCGCAAGACGCTGCCGGGGCTGCGGGCCCTCGAGAAGTACGCCGTGCGCTGCGGCGGCGGCGTCAACCACCGGATGTCGCTGTCGGACGCGGCCCTGATCAAGGACAACCACGTGGTGGCGGCCGGAGGCGTGGCCGAGGCGTTCAGGGCGGTCAGGGAGCGGTACCCGGACCTGCCGATCGAGGTGGAGATCGACCGGCTCGACCAGTTGGAGGCCGTGCTGGATGAAGGGGCCGAGGAGATCCTGCTGGACAACTTCACGGTCGAGGACACGGCGCAAGCCGTACATGTCGTGAAAAATCGGGCGAAAAACAGGGTTGCGCTTGAAGCCAGCGGGGGATTGACCTTGGAATCGGCTCGTGATGTGGCGGAAACTGGCGTTGACTACCTTGCGGTGGGAGCGCTAACGCACTCAGCGCCGGCCCTTGACATCGCACTGGATTTGCGGGGGTAATTAATGCTGCTCACGATCGACGTCGGCAACACGCACACGGTGCTGGGGCTCTTCGAGGGCGAGGACGTCATCGAGCATTGGCGGCTGGCCACCGACGCCCGCCGCACCGCCGACGAGATCGCGGTCGTCCTGCAAGGGCTGCTGGCCCAGTCGCCGCTCCTCAAGGGGGCCGACATTGACGGCATCGCCATCTGTTCCACCGTGCCGAGCGTGCTCAACGAGATGCGTGAGATGTGCCGCCGTTACTACGGCGACGTGACCGCGGTGATCGTGGAGCCGGGCATCCGCACCGGGGTGCCCGTTCGCATGGACAACCCCAAGGAGGTCGGCAGCGACCGCATCGTGAACTCGCTGGCCGCCATCGACCAGTACGGCGGCCCCTGCATCGTCGTCGACTTCGGCACCGCGACCTCGTTCGACGCGGTCTCGGCCAAGGGCGAATACGTCGGCGCGGTCACCGCCCCCGGCATCGAGATCTCCGTCGACGCACTGGCCGCGGCCGGGGCGCAACTGCACAAGGTCGAGCTCGTCAGGCCGCGTTCGGTGATCGCCAAGAACACGGTCGAGGCCCTGCAGGCCGGCATCATCTACGGCTTCGCGGGCCAGGTGGACGGCATCGTCGAGCGTATGGCGGCGGAGCTGGCCGACGACCCCGACGAGGTGACCGTGGTGGCCACCGGCGGGCATGCGGCGCTGGTCGTGGGCGAGTCGCGGTCGATCGACGTACACGAGCCGTGGTTGACACTCATCGGGCTGCGGCTGATCTACCACCGCAACACCGCATGACGGAACAAGCGGCCCCCCACTCGGGTAAGGGGGCCGCTTGCGTATGTGGAGCCATTCGCATATGTGGAGCCGTCACTCGCTCTCGGCGGTGTAGAGGTATTCCCAGTGGCCGCACTTCGTGGGGTAGCTGCTGTGCGGGCCGATCTGGCAGACCTTCGCGCGCAGGCTGAAGACGTCGTGCTCCTGGAAGAAGAACTGCTTGTAACCGGGGTAGCCGCAGTACTTCTTGGCGTAGACCGGGGACCAGTCGTGGTCGAAGTCGCTGGCCTGGAACTTCACGAACGCGCACTTGCCGCCCTGCCGGTAGGTGCGGTTGTCCAGGTCGTACAGGCGGCCTCTGACCGTGACCTCGTTCGACTCCCCGTCGTGGTCCCAGTTGACGCCGACCCAGCCCTGCGCCTTGGCGAGGTGGTGCTGGGAGAAGACCGGCCCCCAGGAGTCGGAGTAGTCGTCGTAGTCGGGTGAGGTGGCGCCGGCGGCCGTCGGCAGCGCCAGGGCCAGGGCGGTGGTCGCGGCGACGGCGAGGAAACCGGTCGCGATCTTCTTGAACATCTTCTCTCCTAGAGCTCCCACTGGGCCGGTTCCCTACCGGCTCCCCCCTGAGCTCGTGAGACATTGGTAGGCGAGGGCTCTTGCAGCGGCCCTGCAGAGGGCCGACCAGTCCTTGCAGTTGGCCATATCCCCTACCCTTTGTTCTTGTGAGCGACGAACTTCCCGAGCAGATGCGCATCCGGAGGGAGAAGCTCGATCGCCTTCGCAGCGAAGGCGTCGACCCTTACCCGGTGAATTTCCCACGCACGGCGACCAACGCCGAGGTCAGGGAGAAATACCAGGGCCTGGAGCCCGACACCGCCACCGGCGACACGGTCTCGGTCGCGGGGCGCGTCATGCTCAACCGCGTGGGCGGCAAGCTCTGCTTCGCCACCCTCCGCGACGGCGGGGCCGACCTGCAGGTCATGATCTCGCTCGACAAGGTGGGCGA
This sequence comes from Nonomuraea sp. NPDC050643, assembly GCF_040654715.1. Classification (NCBI taxonomy): domain Bacteria; kingdom Bacillati; phylum Actinomycetota; class Actinomycetes; order Streptosporangiales; family Streptosporangiaceae; genus Nonomuraea; species Nonomuraea sp. NPDC050643. Next base: position 107,948 of record NZ_JBFAIM010000041.1, read on the forward strand.
GGAGTCCCTGGCCGCGTGGAAGCGCGACGTCGACCTGGGTGACCACGTCGGCGTGACGGGCGAGGTCATCACCTCGCGCCGCGGGGAGCTGTCGATCCTGGCCGGCAACTGGCAGATCACCTCCAAGTGCCTGCGCCCGCTGCCGGAGAAGCACGTCGGCCTCACCGACCCCGAGGCGCGGGTGCGCCAGCGCTACGTCGACCTCATCGTCAACGACGAGGCACGGAAGATGGCCCGTGTCCGCAGCGCCACGGTGCGCGCGGCGCGCGACTTCTGGCACGAAGAGGGCTATCTCGAGGTCGAGACGCCGATGCTGCAGCCGATCCACGGTGGCGCCACGGCCCGGCCGTTCAAGACCCACATCAACGCCTACGACATGGAGCTCTACCTCCGCATCGCCATCGAGCTCTACCTCAAGCGGCTCGTGGTGGGCGGGATCGAGAAGGTCTTCGAGATCAACCGCAACTTCCGCAACGAGGGCGCGGACTCCACGCACAACCCCGAGTTCACCATGCTCGAGGCCTACGGCACCTACCTCGACTACAACGACATGGCCGACCTGACCCAGCGGATGTACCAGAAGGCCGTCCTGGCCGCCCTGGGCACCTCCGTGGTGGTGCACGACGGCGTCGAGGTCGACCTGGGCGTCGCCCGGTGGCCGCGGCTCCCGCTCTACGGCCTGGTCTCCGAGGCGGTCGGCGAGGAGATCACCACCGCCACCGGCCTGGAGGAGCTGCGCAAGATCGCCGATCGGCGCGAGATCCACTGGGACCCGAAGTGGGGCGCCGGCAAGCTCGTGCAGGAGCTGTTCGAGGCGCTCGTGGAGCACACGCTCGTGCAGCCCACGTTCGTCATGGACTATCCGCTGGAGACCTCGCCGCTGACCCGTCAGCACCGCGACAACCCACTGCTCACCGAGAAGTGGGACCTGATCGGCTTCGGCACCGAGCTGGGCACCGCCTACTCCGAGCTGATCGACCCGATCGAGCAGCGCCGTCGCCTGGTCGAGCAGTCCCTGCTGGCCGCGGGTGGCGACGTGGAGGCCATGCAGCTCGACGAGGACTTCCTGCAGGCCCTGGAATACGCCATGCCGCCGACGGGCGGCGTGGGGGTGGGCATCGACCGGATGATCATGGCCTTCACCGGCAGGAACATCCGCGAGACCATCCTGTTCCCGCTGGTCAAGCCCACCCACTGAGCGCCGCGGGGGCGTCTCACGGCATGAGCCGCCCCCGCCGGCCCGGCAGTCTCGCCAGCCCGCGCAGCACCACATTCGCCTTGTACGGCGGCTCCGCCTCGGTCAGTTCCAGCTCCGGCGCCGCCCTGGCCAGCGCGGAGAGCGCGATCTCGCCCTCCATCCTGGCCAGCGTCGCCCCCAGGCAGAAGTGGATGCCCAGCCCGAACGCCACGTGCCGCCCGGGATCCCGCGCCACGTCGAACCGGTCCGGATCGGGGAACACGGCGGGGTCGCGATTGGCCGCGCCTATCAGGGCGACCACCGGGGTGTCCTTCGGCACCGGCACACCGCCGAGCGTCGTGTCCTCCAGCGCGACCCTGGAGGTGAGCTGGACCGGCGGGTCGTACCTGAGCACCTCCTCGACCACCTGTTTGGGCCGATCGGCCGCGTGGCGCAGCAGGCCGCGCCCGGCCAGGTGCAGCACCCCGTTGCCGATGAGGTTGACGGTCGTCTCGTGGCCGGCCACGAGCAGCAGCACACAGGTGGCCAGTAACTCGGCCTCCGTCAACCCCTCGACGCCCGCCAGGGCGCTCAGGAGGTCCTCTCCGGGCCGCTCCCGCCGTAATGTGAGCAGCCCTCGGAAGTAGTCGCGAAACTCCCTTCCGGCCCGGCCGCTTTCCGATACGAGGTCGTCTGTAAGCATCGGGTCAAGTCCGCGAGCCAGGGTCTCACTCCAGCCGCGGAAACGTTCATGGTCCTCCGGGGGCACCCCGAGCATCTCGCTGATCACCATGACCGGCAGCGGGTATGCCAAACCGGACACGAGGTCGGCCTCATCCGACAGCCCGTCGATCAGCCCGGCGGTGATCGCCTCGACGCGGGGGCGGAGCCGTTCGAGCATGCGCGGGGTGAACGCCCTGCTGACCAGCCCCCGCAGCCTGGTGTGGTCGGGCGGGTCCATCCAGAGGAACGATTCGACGGGCTGACCTGGCTCTCTGTTGCTCAGGGGGCTGGAGCCGCGGCCGAACCGGGGGTCGCGCAGGAGCGTCGTACAGAGGTCGTGGGTGGTGGCGACGAGTAACCCCGCACGCGTGGGGAAGATCGCGCCACGCGCGCTCATCTCGCGATAACCGGCATAAGGATCACGCAGAAATTCCGGATTGAACGGATCAAAACCCAGCACATCCACTGGGCTCTTTGACAATGGATCCGCCGTTCCGGAAGGCTCCATGAGATCGCTCATCCGAGGCCGACCTGTCCCGACATATGGCGAGTACGTCATATATAACGGATCATGTCAATAGACCTCGTCAAGCACGGAGATTATCGTGCTTGACGACCTTTCCAAGATGCGTTTACGGTCTGCGAGGAGCAACTTTGGCCCGGTCGAGAGGCCCAAGTTCTGCTGTTGGGGGGGAGGGCTCCCGATGGATGTGCTCACTGAAGGCGTTGAGCTGAGCCATGCGGATTTGGCGTTACTGGCGGAGCTGGCCAAAGGAGTTACGGTCGATCGGGTGGGCAGACGTCTGGATATCAGCGGACGCACAGTACGCCGAAGATTACGGTGCATCTGCGACCGTATCGGCGTTGCCACGGCGATCGAGGCCGTGGCGTGGGCTGCCCGCCGCCAGTTGATCTAACGGCGTCCGGTTACGGGGAAAGCGTTCTCAGTCGGCGATGCGCACCGCGCCGGCGAACGGCCGCCGGGCGATCGAGGCGATCCGTACGACGTCACCCGTCTGCGGGGCGTGCACCATCATGCCGCCGCCGAGGTAGATGCCGACGTGATGCAGGTCGCTGTAGAAGAACACCAGGTCGCCCGGCCGTAGCTCGGAGCGGTCGATGTGCCTGCCCGCGGTCCACTGGCTGCCGGTGTAGTGGGGCAGTGAGATGCCCACCTGCTGGTAGGCGGCCATGACCAGACCGGAGCAGTCGTAGGAGCTGGGACCTTCCGCGCCCCAGACGTACGGCTTGAGCTGCTGCGTGAGCGCCCACCGCGCCGCCTGGGCCGCCTTGCCGCCGCCGGCGATCGGCAGATTGACGCGCGTCGCCCGGGTGCCGGGACGGCCGGCCTCGCCCAGGGCTCGCCTGAACAGGTTGCTCTCGACCTTGGTGACCAGCTTGGTGATCTTGTCGCGCTTGGTGTCGAGCTCGGTGACGAGCTTCTGGACCTCCGCGATGCGCGACTTGGCGCCCGACCTGGCGCGCTCGGCGGTCTCCCTGGCCTTGGTGACCTGGCTGAGCTCCTGGCCCTGCTGCTGCTCGAGCACGTACGTGGTCGCGGCGCGGTCGAGGAAGGTGTCGGGGTCCTCGGCGGAGGTGAAGGCCAGCACCCTGCCCAGGCCGCCGGTCATGTAGGCGTTCTGGGCCAGCATGGCGACCTTGGCGTGCTTGGCCGCGAGGTCGGCCTCGCTGGTCGACAGCGTCTTCTCCGCAGCCTCGGCCGCCTTCTTGGCGGTCTTGAGCTTCTCCCGCTGGTCGTTGTACTGCTCGGCCAGCGTCTCGATGTCGACGTGCAGCTTCTCGACCTGCTTGGCCATGTCCTGGAGGGAGGGCTTGGGGTCCGCGGACGCCGAACCGACGGGAACGGCGATCATTAACGCGGCGACTGTGAGACTCGCCACACCCAAGCGGTATGGCCGCCGAACTCGTTCATGAGGGCGGGCGTGTTCGCCCGCCGACTTCCCCTCACGACCGAGCGTGCCCTTCACCAACCAGCTCCTCTCATCGACGCCTACCGGGTTAGCTGACGGGTTCGGGCCGGAGCAGCCCTACCGAATGATCTCGGATTCACCCCATTGACGGCGTTGGAGGTCGCCGTCGGCGGTTCCCCGGCTCTCCTTGCGGAGATTGGGCGTGTTCCCCCCGCGACACGCGGGGAACATCGTCGCTGGACACTAATGCACTCCGGGTTCGTGCTCAACCACAACTGCCGAGTCTGTAGAGGTTTCACAACTGAAGGGTCACAAGGTGATCTCGTGCACACCCGTGCAGAACAGACTTTATGTCCCTCTTTGCCCTTGCATCTGCCGAACGCAGGTTCTCGTCGGCCGCGCGCCCATCTGACCAAGAGATGCCACAGGATGGGCCGAGACATGGGCGTTAGGGCCGAACCGTAATGACATCTGTACTCTGGAGAGCCATGGAGCAGGTGGCCGAACTGACAGTGCCCGAGACCGCGGTCGTGGTCCGGCGTGCCCGCACGCCCGACGTGCGCACGGTCAGACGCCTGGTGGACACCTATGCGGGCGCGGGCCCGCGGCTCCTGGAGAAGGCCACCGTGACCCTGTACGAGGACGTACAGGAGTTCTGGGTGGCCGAGCGGGGCGGGCAGGTCGTCGGCTGCGGCGCGCTTCACGTGCTCTGGGAGGATCTCGCGGAGGTCCGCACCGTGGCCGTGGATCCCGATAGCCGTGGCATGGGCGTCGGCCACCGGATCGTCTCGGCGCTGATACAGCACGCGAAGGATCTGGGTCTGCGACGTGTATTCTGTCTAACTTTTGAGGTCGACTTCTTCGCCAGGCACGGCTTTCGCCAGATTCAGGGCACGCCGGTCTCGCCTGAGGTGTACGCCGAACTCCTGGCCTCGTACGACGAGGGTGTGGCGGAGTTCCTCGACCTCGAACACGTCAAGCCGAACACCCTGGGCAACACCCGCATGCTGCTCCATCTGACATCGGGTGACGCGGACCTTGACCAGTTGGAAAGGTGATTGTTGATACCTATGTCGATACGTTGGGCAGCACAGGCATGTGTCCTGACACGTGCCACATGCGCACTCGAAGCGAGGTGACACGGTGAGCACCGGACAGCCGCCGTACCCACAGGACGAATCCGGCGAGAATTCTGCGCCCGCCAATCCCTGGCAGCAGAACACGGGCCGCCACCCCGGCGAGCCCGACCCCGACGCGACTGTGATCGGCTACCGGGCGGACGATGCCTACGGGCAACAGCCCCAGTACGGACAGCAGGGCTATGGCCAGCAGCAGCAGGGCTATGGCCAGCAACAGGGTTACGGCCAGCAGCCCCAGTACGGGCAGCAGCAGGGCTACGGACAGCAGCAGCAGTCCCAGCCCGACTACGGCCAGCAGCAGTATGGTCAGCAACCGCAGTCCCAGGCGGACTACGGTCAGCAATATGGCAATGCGGCGGGGCAGCAGGGCTACGGCCAGCAACCCCAGTCGGGCCAGCAACCTCAGTACGGCCAGCAGCAGGGCTACGGTCAGCAGCAGCAGGGCTATGGGCAGCAGGCCCAGTCCCAGCCCGACTACGGTCAGCAGGGTTACGGCCAGCAGCCCCAATACGGGCAGCAGCCGCAGTCCCAGCCTGACTACGGTCAGCAGGGCTATGGCCAGCAGCAGCAGTCGCAGCCCGGCTACGCCCAGCAGGGCTACGGGCAGCAGCCGCAGTCGGGCCAGCAGCCCGGCTACGGCCAGCAGCAGCAGGGCTATGGGCAGCAGGCCCAGTCCCAGCCCGACTACGGTCAGCAGGGTTACGGCCAGCAGCAGCAGTCGCAGCCCGGCTACGGTCAGCAGCAGGGCTACGGCCAGCAGCAGGCGCAGTACGGCCAGCAGCAGTACAGCGACCAGCAGTACGCCGCGGGCTACGGTCAGCAGCAGCAGGGCTACGGCCAGCCCGCCTACGGTCAGGCCTATGGCCAGCCGGTCGGCGTGCAGCCGCCCGGTGCGCCGGCGCCGCTGGCGGAGTGGTGGCAGCGACTGGTGGCGAGGATCATCGACTTCGTCATCCTCTACATCATCAACATCGTCGTCGGCCTCATATTCGGCGCGATGCTCGTGGCCTCCTACGTGTCCTCCTCCGGGACAAGTGGCGGGTTCTTCTCGACCACGGTCGTGACCATCCTCACCAGCGTCGTCGTTACGGCGATCTGGGTCGCCTTCGACTTCTTCCTGCTGAAGATGAAGGGCCAGACGGTCGGCAAGATGGTGATGGGCATCAAGGTCGTCCCCGTCGGGCAGCACATGCAGCCGGGGGGCCTGCCGACCGACCTGGCGCTCAAGCGGGCCGGGGTCACCTGGGGCGGCTGGATACTGAACGCGATCCCGTGGGTCGGCTGGCTGGTCGGCTGGGCCGTGGTGGCGCTCAACGGCGCCTCCCAGCTCTGGGACAAGCCGCTGCAGCAGACGTTCGCGGACAAGTTCGCGGGCACCGTGGTGGTCAAGATCAAGTAGCCTTCGGACATCTCGACATAGGGGCCGGCTTCCCGCCGGCCCCTATGTTTTGCCCGCGGGGCCGTACCAAAATGAGGGACCTGAGCTCCCGATGACGTGAGGTGGGACTTATGGCCGGGACACCGCCGGCGGACGCTCCGCCCGCGGAATGGTGGGAACGCCTGGGGGCCCGGCTGATTGAAGCTCTCGTCTTCGGGGTCTTCTATTACATTCTGTTCATCGCGCTGTGGGGCATCTTCCGAACTGTCGGGATGTCGGAGGTGTTCGGCGGCCGGCTGCCCGGTGTGTTCGCGTGGTTGGCGGCCGGGCTGGGTTTTGCGGGCTACGACTGGTGGGCGCATTCCCGGCATGGGCGGACGTTCGGTAAGGCGATCATGAAGATTCGCCTGGCGCCGGGAGGTCTTCCGCCCCGTGCTCTGCTCAAACGGGCCCTGGTCTATCCGGCGCCTGTCATGCTGATGGGCATTCCCGTGGTCAATCTGCTGGCCGGAATGCTCCTGTTCGTCGTCGGGATGCTCATCCTGATCGACAAGCCTCTGGAGCGGGGGCCGCACGACAGGCTGGCGGGAACACGGGTGGTAAAAGATCTTCGGTGAGCCTTGCGTACCTGGGCGGATGCCTTTTCGCAAAATTTTCGCTTGATCCGGTAAGGAGCCTGGAGAGACTGGCATTAGGCTATGGGGCGTCCGGGTTGCCGGATGTTGGCGCCCCTGCAACACGCAGGGCATCTGTGTGCCGCTATGGTCGGGTGCGGGTGGTTGTCGCCTACGTGTCATGCGGGAGCCTTCGCCCCCCGTGGCCACGCTCCGGCGCTTAATGCGCCCCCGAAACCCCGTCAGCCGTGGAGGCGAGGACGAATGGAAGCCCTTACAGACGTATTGTCAGCCCTCATCCCCCCGGTGGTCGTCGGCGGAGCCTTCATCTTTGGCGTAGTGAAGTTGGTCCGGTCGGAGGCCCTCGGAGGGCGGCGAAACCGCGAGGATCACCCCGAGAGCCAGAACTGATCGGCCAGTCAGCCGAATCCCCGTAGCGCTGAATTGTCTCCACGCCTTTCCGGGTATATGTTTGGGCAGGCGAATGAAACAATGCTCCGCGAAAGGATTGCGTAGATGGCCAAGCAGATCCAGGAGATTCTCATCGATGACCTCGATGGGGGCGAGGCCAATGAGACGGTCAGCTTCGCTATTGACGGCTCCTCCTATGAGATTGACCTCAGCGACCTTAACGCGAAGAAGCTGAGGGACGCGCTCACGCCTTTCGTGCAGCATGCGCGCAGGGCTGGTGCCGTCTCCACGCGGCGTCGTGGCCGCGGCGGCAACCGTGCGATGAGCCGCGAGAAGAGCTCGGAGATCCGGCAGTGGGCCAAGGCTCACGGCCTGCCGGTCAGCGAGCGCGGCCGCATCGCCTCCACCGTGGTGGAGAAGTACGAAGCGGCTCACTAAGGAGCCATCTCTCGACCATGCGCTTATGCCGTTCGCCTTGGACCCCGGCGACCGCCATAAGCGCATGATCGTTTCTGGGGTGTTCCCGAATACGGGACGCCGCCGGAGAGTGATCTTCAGATCCGCCCATATACGGGCGTTTTGGGCGCGGCGTTCCGGGCCGGCCATGGCGGCGTTTCGCCGCGGAGGCGTACGCATTTGCCGCGGAGGCGGACCTATATGTGATGGCGCCGGCCTCAGGGCGCCGAATGCCGCGTGAGGCGGCCATGCCCCATTCAACGTACGATCCGGCACGGGCGCCACAGTGGGTAACCGGATTGCCGTGCGGTAGCGGGATTGCGACTCCGGCGCGGACGCGTTCTCCATCCCCCATGGAACGGGCCATCGCGGAAATCCGGGACGGTAAAGCGTACGGCGGTCTTCACGCTTTGTAGCTCTTAACCCCGACCCCGTCCGCCGCTCCGGTCCCCAAAACCCCGGCCCTGTCGGGATGTGCGGCTCCGGAAAACCCTCTTCCGGCGTGTTCCGCGGAGCCGGGCATAACCCGCGACCATGAGCATGGCTCGCACAAAGCCGCTTCTCTCGCAGTGCGCGCACAATGCCGTGGCGGAGCAAGTTGCGCTGAGTGTTGCGATTGCCATGCATCTGCAAGGCGAAGGACGGGCGGCGAATGCGTACGCGCGGGGGCCGCGAGTCTCATGGTGTGGGATGAACGTTGGTAACCCGGCTGACCGGATGACAGATTACCGTCAGTAAGCTCCGCGCCGCCTCTGTTGTCCGGCGTCTGTTGTTCGGTGCCCGCGTGCGATCCGTGCCCCGTTGTGCTCAGGGCGTAGCGCGAACGCTTGGCCCGGCATTGCGTTGGGACATAGGATGATTACAGATACGGACGTGGCATCTCGGATGTGCGGGCGAAGGGGCGTCTCCGGCGCCGGCTTCGGGCGAAGCGTCCGAAGGCCGATCCGTGTTGATCTGCGCACGCCGCAGCGGCAATTCACAGCCGCTTCCGTGAAGCGGCCTAAACATCGTTCGCTTGCGGCGTATCGGGAACACGTCACCCCCGAACAGTAGTTGGATGGAGGGTGAACGCCCTGCTCTCGGGGAACGTCTCTGCTATAGAGCGTGTCAGCGGCAGTGGGCACGGTTCGCCGAGCCAGGGCTAGCATGCGGGAGGACGGGACCGGATTTACCGGCCTGACTGACCGCTCTGTGAGGAGCGACGAGATGTTCGAGAGGTTCACCGACCGAGCGAGGCGTGTTGTCGTCTTGGCCCAAGAAGAGGCCAGGATGCTCAACCACAACTACATCGGCACTGAGCACATTCTTCTTGGTTTGATCCACGAAGGTGAGGGCGTAGCCGCCAAGGCTCTGGAGAGCCTCGGCATCAGCCTTGAGGGTGTGCGCCAGCAGGTCGAGGAGATCATCGGCCAGGGCCAGTCGGCTCCGTCGGGGCACATTCCGTTCACCCCGCGGGCCAAGAAGGTCCTCGAGCTGTCGCTCCGTGAGGCTCTGCAGCTGGGTCACAACTACATCGGCACCGAGCACATCCTGCTCGGGCTCATCCGCGAGGGTGAGGGTGTGGCGGCCCAGGTGCTGGTCAAGCTTGGAGCTGATCTCAACCGTGTCAGGCAGCAGGTCATCCAGTTGCTCCACGGTTACCAGGGCAAGGAGCCGGCCGCCGCGGGTGGCCCGCAGGAGTCGGCCCCGTCGACCTCCCTGGTGCTCGACCAGTTCGGCCGTAACCTGACCCAGGCCGCCCGTGAGGGGAAGCTGGATCCGGTGATCGGTCGTGAGAAGGAGATCGAGCGGGTGATGCAGGTCCTGTCGCGCAGGACCAAGAACAACCCGGTGCTGATCGGCGAGCCCGGCGTCGGTAAGACCGCCGTCGTGGAGGGTCTGTCGCAGAAGATCGTCAGGGGTGAGGTGCCCGAGACGCTGAAGGACAAGCAGCTGTACACGCTTGACCTGGGTGCGTTGGTGGCCGGGTCGCG
>NZ_JBFAIM010000042.1:0-117613 GCF_040654715.1 Nonomuraea sp. NPDC050643
CCCCACATCGGCTCGGAGATCTTCGGATACTTCGTGCCGAGGTCGTCGCTGGTGCGGCCCTTGGCCGCCTTGACCGCGTCCACCCACACCCGCAGATCGGGCGTGGCCGCCGTCTGCTTGGCCTGTACCGCCTCGGTGGGCGCGATGTAGGAGAGGGTGGTCGTGGTGGTGAGCGAGTTGTCCGCGCTGGTCAGGCAGGTCATCAGCTTCTGTGAGGTGGCGTAGCGGCCGGTGTCGGCCTGCACGGGGGCACTGACGAACTCGCCGCCCGTGGGCGCGGGCGCGGTGCCGCCGTCCTTGCCGGGGATGGGGATGATGCCGTAGTCGAAGCCCGCCTTCTTGGCGTTGGCGAGCTGCCACGTGCCGTTCTCCGCGAAGGCGTAGTCGCCGCCGGCGAACTCCTGCCAGCTCGTGGTCTGGGTGTTGTTGATGACCGAGTTGGGGGCGTAGCCCTGCTTCAGCCAGGCGGCCCACAGCGCCACGGCCGCGACGCCCTCGGCGGAGTCGAGCTTGGTCAGGCTCGCGCCCGAGCCCCAGAACCAGGGCAGGAACTGGAAACTGCCCTCCTCCGTGCCGATCGCCGAGAACGTGATGCCCTTCTTGCCCGACGCCTTCACCTTCGCGAGCGCCGCCGTCAGCGACGCCCAGTCCTTCACCGAGGCGATGTCCACGCCCGCCGCCTTGAGGACGTCCTCGTTGTAGTACAGGGCCAGGGTGTTGGCGCCGATCGGGATCCCGTACGTCTTGCCTCCGCTTTGTCCGGCGGCCAGCAGGTTCGGCGCGATCGCCGACACGTCGAGCCTGTTCTCCTCGGTCGTCGTCAGCACCCCGGCCTCGGCGAGCGTCGATATCACCGGGTTGTCCACGATGAGCACGTCCGGCGAGTTGCCCTGCTGAGCCGCCAGCAGCGCCTTGTTCGTCAGATCCGTGGTGTCGTAAGCCGTCCGCTCCACCTTCACCCCGGCGTCGGTGCCGCACTTCTCGAGCAGCCTCACCCACTCCGAGCTCTTGTCGTACTGGGGGTACGGGTCCCAGATCGTGTAGGTCCCGCCCCCGGCGGCCTGGCTCGACCCCGTGACCCCGCCGCCGTCGCCGCCGCCATCGGACGAGCAGGCGGCCAGCCCGCTCACGGCGGCCAGGACCGCCAGGCTCGCGCCGGCCGCACGCCGGCTTCTTTCCGCTGATCTCATTTGCGCTGACCTCCGGTGCAGGGCAGGTGGCGGCCGTTCGAACCCCGAGTCGAATCGATTCGCCGAATCGGTTCGACTGAACATAGGGCCGTCTCGTCACGACAGTCAATGGGCGGCGCGGCAAGGTTTCCGCGATGTTGCCGGTGGACTTGCGGCAGGCGGCACGTTCCCGCCCTCGGACGCCGGCGGGTGCATCGCATGAACCGGTTCGACCTACGATGGTCGCCGACGGCGGAACGAAGGAGCTCGGGTGAACATCGGAGAGATCGCCAGGAGGGCGGGCGTCTCACGCAGCACCGTCTCGTACGCGCTGACCGGCAAGCGCCCGGTATCGGAGCAGACCAAGCGCCGCATCCAGACGGTCATCGATGAGCTGGGTTACCGGCCCAACGCATCCGCCCGGGCACTGAAGGAGGGCCGCACCCGTACGATCGGCCTGGTCATACCGCCCGCCGGCAAGCAGCTCACCGACATGCAGCTCGGCTTCGTGGCCAGCGTGGTCGACGCCGCCGCCCGCGCCGACCTCGACGTCCTGCTGTCGCCCTCGGGCGGCGAACACGACCGCTCCTTCGAGCGCGTCGTCACGGGCCGGCGCGTGGACGGCGTCATCCTCATGGAGATACGGCTGGAGGACGAAAGGGTCACCCGGCTGCTCCAGAGCGGGCTGCCGTTCGTCGGCATCGGCCGCACCGGCCGGCCCGAGGACATGTCGTGGGTGGACGTCGACTATGAGACCCTCATCGCCAGGTGCGTCCAGCATCTGGCCGACCTCGGCCATCGGCATGTGGCGCTGGTCAACCGCAACGTCGAGCTGGTCGCCGCCGGTTACGGCCCGGGGCATCGCGCACAGGCCGGTTTCGATCGCGCCATCGCCGAACGAGACCTGCGCGGCGTGCGGGCCTGCTGCGGCGACGACGCCCAGGCCGGCCAGACCTGCCTTCGGCAACTCCTGGCCGAGCACCCGGAGCTGACGGCCGTCGCCACGATCAACGAGGCGGCGGTGCCGGGCATGTACCGCGCGCTGGCCGACCTCGGCCTGACCGTCCCCCGCGACTTCTCCGTCATCGGCGTCGCCGCGCAGCACTGGGCCGAGAATCTGCACCCGCCGCTCACCGCCGCCGACGTGCCCGCCAGCGAGATGGGCGCCCGCGCCGTCGAGCTGCTCATCCAGCGCATCGCCGAGGCCACGACCCCGCACCGTCACCTGCTGCTCGCCCCGCCGATCTCGCTGCGGGCCACGACGGGCCCAGGCCGGGCACGAGACTGACGGCCGCACGAGACTGACGGCCGGCCGGGACGGCGGCCCGGCCGCGCACGTCAGCCCTTCGACGGCGGGCGACCCCGGCCGCTCCGGGCACTCCCCCGGGGCCATCGCCATGCGCGACGGACGTGTGGCCGCGCCGTTTCAGGCAGATTTCCGGCACTTGACCGGTACGGCCGAAGCTGTTTATGGTCCAGTCGAATCGATTCGGCGAATCGATTCGACTGGAACTCCCCGTATTCCCCGAAGGGGAAGACGCATGGCCGAACCCTTGTCCCTGCGGGCACGCATGCACGTGCCGCGCACCCTCCTCGCCGCCGCGCTCGCGCTGGCCACCATCCCGATGGCCGCCTTACCGGCACTCGGAGCCGCGCGGGCAGCAGGCCCGAACCTCATCCTGCACTACGACTTCGAAGGAGACCTCTCAGGCGGCACCATCGCCGACCGCTCCTCCTCCGGTCTGGACGGCACCCTCGCCAACCCCGGGGCGGCCACCTCCGCCGAAGGCGCCGACGGCACCCGGGCGTTGTCCCTGCCCGGCGGAGCGAGCGGCGCCACCACCGCCCCGTACGTGACGATCCCGAACGGCCTGTTCCGCGACCGCCACGCCATGACGATCTCGACCTGGCTGAAGTGGTCGGGCGGCCCCGACTTCCAATGGGTCTACAACCTCGGCAAGAACGCCGCGACCGCCACCTTCGTCACCCCCTCCTACGCCGGCGACGCGACCACCCGCTCATCCATCAAGCCGGTCAACGGCAACACCGAGGTGGGCGTGCCCGGCGCGCAGAAACTGCCGGCCGGGCAGTGGGTCAATCTCGTCACCACGATCGACGGCGAGGCCCTCACCTACTACGCCAACGGCGCCGTCATCGGCACCAGCACGGCGGAGGTCGACCTGGCCGCGGTCATGCACTCCGACGGCAACACCACCTCCGGCTTCCTCGGCAAGCCGTTCTGGGGCGGGCACCCGTTCCTGGACGGCGAGCTGGACGACTTCCGCGTGTACGACGCCGCCATGGACGCCGCGCAGGTCGCCGGCCTGGCCGGCGACCACCTGGCCACGATGACGAGGATCGAGCGGACCTCCTTCGAGGTGACGACCTACGCCGAGGTCACGCCGGACCTGCCGAAGAGCGCCGACGCCGGCTTCACCGACGGCATCCGCCGCGGCGTCCCCATCACCTGGCAGGCCGTCGATCCCGCGCAATACGCCGAGCCCGGCCGGTTCACCGTCAAGGGCACCGCGAACGACACCGCCGTCGAGGCCACGGTGCAGGTCATCGCGAACGACCTCACCATCGACCTCGGCACCGAGACCGGCGCCTTCCACGGCGGCGCCTCCGGCACCCTGTACGGCGTCTACGGCGAAGGGCTGCCCACCGGCAACCTGCTCGAAGGCATGAACCTTCGCACGGTCTCGACCAAGGCGCAGGACGGCCCGCAACATCCCGGCGCCGACGCCCTGGAGGTGGTCAAGCCGCTGGCCGACACCACCGGCGGCGACGTGTACATCTACATGACCGACATCTACCGCGGCTTCCCCTACCAGTGGCCGGGCAGCACGCCCGAGGAACGGATCGCCGACTTCAAGGGCAAGATCGCCGACCAGGTCGACCAGGTCCGCAAACTCGACCCGAAATACCAGGACAACATCGTCTTCGTGCCGTTCAACGAGCCCGAGGGCAACATGTTCGGCAGTGGGCAGTGGAGCTACAACGGCATCAACTGGCTCAGCGACCCGCAGCACTACTTCAATGCCTGGGATGAGGTCAACGCCCTGATCAAGGGCAAGCTGCCGAAGGCCAGGATCGCCGGCCCCAACTCCAGCGCCCTGTACGACAAGGTGCGTGACTTCCTGCGGCACACGCGCGAGGCGGGCACCCTCCCCGAGGTGATCACCTGGCACGAGCTGGGCGACCCCGCCGGCATACGCACCAATGTCGCCAAGTACCGGGAGTGGGAGCGCGCCGTCCTCGGCGACAGGCGGCTGCCGATCAGCCTCAACGAGTACGCGCACAACTACCACACCTCGGTGCCCGGCCAGATGATCCAGTGGGCCTCGGCCATCGAGGAGTCGAAGGTCGACGCCGACATCGCCTACTGGAACATCGACGGCAACCTGTCCGACTCGGCCGTGCAGGCCAACCGGGGCAACGGCCAGTGGTGGCTGCTCAACGCCTACGGCCAGATGACCGGCAACACCGTCAAGGTCGTTCCCCCGCGGCCCGGCGTCAGCTACACCCTCCAGGGCGTGGCGACGCTCGACAAGGCCAAGGCGCAGGCGCGCGCCCTGTTCGGCGGCACGTCCGGCAAGGCCGGCATCCGGTTCGGCGACGTGGACGCCAAGCTGTTCGGCGGCACCGTGCACGCGCTGATCCAGGAGATCCCGTGGACCGGCCAGATCGGCGACTCCGCTCAGCCGGACGTCGTCGCCGAGCTCGACCTGCGGGTGAGGAACGGTTCGGTGGCCTTCGACTTCGGCCGGACGCTGCCCCGGCTGAAGGAGTCCTCCGCGTACCAGATCATCCTCACCCCCGGCCGCAACGCGACAGCACCGGCCAAGCCGGCCAAACCGACCAAGCTCTGGCAGGCGTCGTACGAGGCCGAGGACGCCGCCCACACCGGCGGCACCTACCGCCGCGAAGGGCCGCAGGGCTCGCCGTCCAACGTCGGCCAGTACTACACCTCCGGCGGCCACAACATCGGCGGCTTCCACACCGGCTCCGAGGTCACCCTGGACTTCAAGGTCTCGGTCCCGAAGGACGGCACCTACGACCTGTCGGTTTTCGCCAACTCCCTGAACACCGCCGACGCCGTCAAGGAGCAGGGCCCGACCAACGTCTTCCTCCGCGTCGACGGCAGGGCCGAGCAGGAGCTCCGCCTCCCCCTCGGCTACCGCTGGCTGGCATGGGACCACACCGACGCCAGGGTCCGGCTGACCCAGGGCGAGCACACCCTCACCCTGGCCGCCAGGAGCCTCGACGGGGCCCGCGCCACCAAGGGCGACGCCCTCATCGACAAGATCGACCTCTCCCTCGCCAATCCGGCGGCGTCCGAGACGATCTACGAGGCCGAATACGCCACCCTCAAGGGCGCGAGCACCGGCTACACCCACAAGAAGGTCTCCGGCCACACGGAGATCGGCAAGAACCAGACCGCCACCTTCTGGGTCTACTCTCCGGACGACGGTGAATCGACCCTCACCCTCGACACCCTCGGCGGCGGCCGGGCCTGGCTCGATGTCAACGGCCAGCGGCTCACCGGCGTCCACGCCGACACCAAGATCAGGGCCTTCCTGTCCGGCGGAGTCAACAAGATCACCCTGTCCGGCCGGTCCGGCAGGCTCCGCCTGGACCGCCTCACCGTCGCCGACACCGACGGCGGCCTCAAGCCCACCTGGTACGAAGCCGAATCGGCCCGCGTCGCCGGCACCGCCAAGGTCACCGCCCACCCGCTGGCCAGCGGCGGCAAAGCCGTCGCCGACGTCGGCGGCGCCCCTGGAAACGGCAGCGCCCTCACCTTCGACGTCACCGCCCCGAAGAGCGGCGTACATGCCCTGACCGTCCGCTACTCCAACCCCGAGCAGTCCCCCGCCTCCCACTACAACCCCGACCCGCTGGCCCGCCACGCCGAGATCTCCATCAACGGCGCCCGGCCTCGGCGCGCATGGTTCCCGCACTCCTTCCACGCCGGCAACTTCTGGGAACTGACCATTCCCGTCCAGTTCAGGCAGGGAGCCAACACCCTCACCTTCACCTCCCAGGAACTGCCGAACTTCGACGGTGTCAGCTACATCTCCGACACCTTCCCCGACGTCCTGCTGCGATCCTCCTACGCGCCGATCATCGACAAGATCTCGGTGACACCGATCGCGAAGTAGCCAGGCCGCCGCCGTGGGCCGGTCGGAATCGTCACTCCGTCCGGCGCCATGGCCGGCCACACGCACATGCCGCGCACCTCACCCCCACTCCCAGAGGAGCAACCCGTGCTCACGGCAACGCAACGACCCCCGAGCCGACATCTGGCCTCCGTCGCCCGGTTCCTGGTGGTGATGCTCATCGCCGCCGCCGTCGTCCCGGCCCTGGCAGTGCCCATGGCAGTGCCCGCGCAGGCCGCCGACGAGGCCATCAGCGTGGATTTCGCCGCCGCCGGCGGCGCCCCGGCACACCGCGCGTCCGGCTGGATCTACGGTATGACGGAGGACGCCTCCGGACCGGCGGACCACTTCTACCGTGACGTGAAATTCCGCTTCATGCGCGCCGGTGGCGCGCTCACCCGGCGGCTGGGTGGCGGGCACCTACGGCCGCAGGTGGAACGCGACGCTGGCCCAGGCCCGCCGGACGATCGCGCTCGGCGGCCGGTTCATCCTGCTCCCCCACGACCTGTGGGGCGCGGACGGCTCGTCGATCGCGCGCTTCCCCGGCGACGGCGGCGACTGGTCCGACTACGACGCCTTTCTCACGCGGGTCATCAACGACGTACGGGCGGCCGGGATCACCGTGCAGTGGGACATCTGGAACGAGCCGAACCTGGCCATGTTCTGGAACCGGCCCCAGGCGCAGTATTTCGAACTGTGGCGTCGCAGCCACCAGCGTATCCGCGCCGCGTTTCCGAGCCAGTTGATCGTCGGCCCGAGCTGCGCCTGCGTGCCCTCGGCAACGTACGCCTGGTGGAACCAGTACCTCGATTTCGTCCGGGCCAACAACGTCGTCCCCGACATCGTCAGCTGGCACTCCCTGCCGGGAGACCCGGTCGCGAACGTGGCCGCGGCGGATACGACGCTCGGCTCTCGCGGCATCCCGCACCCGCGGCCGTACCAGATCAACGAATACGGCGCGCCCCAGGAGCAGAACCCCGGAGACGGGGCGTGGTACGTCGCCCGGCTGGAGCGGGCGAGCGCCGACGGCCTGCGCGCGAACTGGGCGGGCGGCTCGGGTCTTCATGACAATCTCGCCGGCCTGCTCCTGCGCGATGGGTCGGGCCGGCACCTGCCCAAGGGCGAATGGTGGCTCTACCGCTTCTACGCCTCGCAGACCGGCCAGACCGTCGCCGTCACCCCCAGCGTGTCGTACGACGCCTTCGCCACGAAGACGCCGGGTACGGCCAAGGTGCTGGTGGGCGGAGGCGGCACGACCGGGAACATCGCCGTGCATCTCCGGCGCCTCGACGCCACCAGCGGCATCGCGCAGAACAACCAGGTCCGCGCGCTCGTCCAGCTCATCCCGTACAACGGGGGTGGCGCCGTGCAGGGGCCGATCACCGTCCAGAATTCGGTCGTGACGCTGTCCGGCGACGCCACCACGCTGAACCTGCCTCACACCAACGCCGATGACACGTTCACCATCACCCTGCTGCCGCCCTCGGAGACCGGCTTCTCTTCGGTCGCCGTCGCCCAGCACTCCCAGCAGTGCCTGGACAACACCGACCTCGGCGGCGCGGACGGCAACGTCCAGCAGCAGTTCCTCTGCGAGGGCGGCGCCCAGCAGATGTGGGACTTCCGCCCGGTGGCCGGTACGGCCGACACCTACACCCTGGTCAACCAGCAGAGCGGGAAATGCCTGGACGTGAGTGCGGTCTCCGGCGCCGACGGAGCCCCGGTGCACCAGTGGGGCTGCATCGGTGGAGCGCAGAACCAGCAGTTCGTCCTCCGCAGGGTCACCTATGCGGGCAGCGATCCCCGCGACCACCAACTCGTCGCCCGCCACAGCGGCAAATGCGTCGACGTCAGCGCGATCTCCACCGCTCCGCGGGCTCCCGTTCACCAATGGACCTGCAATCCGGCAGGACAATCGAGCCCACGCAACCAGACCTGGCGGCTCTGGGGCCGTGCGTGACCAGGTAGCCGGCCCGGCGACCTGGGCGGTGGGCTCTCGGATGTGAGCGCACAGGAGACGGGGCGGCCCGTGCGCCGGCCGCCCCGTCTGCTCATCCGGGTGAGGAGGTCAGGCGATCGCCGGTGCGCCGGAGGGGCGCGGCGCGCTCACCGGAGCCTCGTCGAGCGGCTGTGGGGAGGCGTTGAGCACCGCCTCGTCGATCCGTCCCTCGCCGCGGGCGACGAGGACCGGCACCACGATCTGTCCCGCGACGTTGGTGGTGGTCCTGATCATGTCGAGGATCGGGTCGATGGCCAGCAGCAGGCCGACGCCTTCGAGCGGCAGGCCCAGCGTGCTCAGCGTCAGGGTGAGCATGACGGTCGCGCCGGTCAGACCGGCCGTCGCGGCCGAGCCGACCACGGAGACGAACGCGATGAGCAGGTACTCCCCGACGCCCAGCGGGACGTTGAACACCTGGGCCACGAAGATCGCCGCCAGTGCCGGGTAGATCGAGGCGCAGCCGTCCATCTTGGTGGTCGCGCCGAACGGCACGGCGAAGGAGGCGTAGTCGCGGTCGACTCCGAGGCGCTCGATCGTGACCTTCTGGGTCAGCGGCAGCGTGCCGACCGAGGAGCGGGAGACGAACGCCAGCTCGATCGCGGGCCAGGCGTTGCGGAGGAACGTGATCGGGTTGACCTTGCCGACCAGCGCGAGCAGCGCCGGGTAGACGGCCAGCAGGACGATGAAGCAGCCGATGTAGACACCCAGGCTGAACGTGGCCAGCGGCGCGAGCAGATCCCACCCGTACGTGGCGACCGACTTGCCGATCAGGCCGGCGGTCCCGATGGGGGCCAGGCGGATGACCCACCACAGCGCCTTCTGGACCAGGTCGAGGATCGAGCGGCTGACGTTGAGGAACGGCTCGGCCTTCTCGCCGATCGTGATGGCCGCCGCGCCGAGGACGACCGCCAGGAAGACGATCTGGAGGACGTTGAGTTCGGTGAACGCCGTGACGATGTTCGTCGGGATGATGCCGGTGAGGAAGTCGACCCAGGATCCGACGTGCTCGGGCGCCTTCGCGCCCGCCGTGCTCAGGGTGACGCCCTGGCCGGGGTTGATGATCAGGCCGAGGCCGATGCCGACGATGACGGCGATCAGCGCGGTGGCCAGGAACCAGAACAACGTCTTGCCCGCCAGCCTGGCGGCGCCGTTGACGTTGCGGAGGTTGGCGACGCTGACCACGACGGCGGCGAACACCAGCGGCGGCACCGCCAGCTTGAGCAACTGGACGAAGATCGCTCCGACTTCGGTGAGAGTCGACGCCAGCCAGGCGAGGTCCCAGACGCGGGCGGCGAAGCCGAGGGCGACTCCCACGACCAGGCCCAGCAGCAACTGCAGGGAGAAAGAGAATCTCTTCACGATGAGGAAGGCTCCGAAAGGAGGCATGCCTGGGAGGGCACGCGAGGTGGGGGTGGGTGAGGGGGTGTGGATCGAGGCGCTACGTCAGAGCGTGATCAGCGACAGAGGAGACCGATGTGCGGCCGCTCAACGGGGCAGCACAGACAGGACAACACACCTCACATGGCCAACAAGTCGTACGAATAGGTTGTTATCCCGACTGTAAGAGCGATCTCCATCGCAAATCAAGACTTTCCCGATCGGAATTTAGGGCCTGAACATAGAAGACGGCGCCGGGGTCACGGCACTCGGCGGACCGGGTACCACCAGCATGACGCTCACGTGTTTCATGCACCGGTGATCACAAGGGATGATCTATGTCTCGTCACGGCACGTTGGGTAGGGCCGTGACGGGGCTCGGGTGGACAAGGGGAGACGATCTGCATGCGGCAAGCAGCGGTACTGGATGTGGGCTGCCACAGCGCGCTGTTGATGGTGGCACGGCGGCGCGAGCCCAAGGACCGCCAGGCCCGGAGCCGATGGGTCATGTCGCGCGACGGCAAGGTCCGGCTGGCCTTACAGGAGACGCTCACCCTGGACGGGCGGATGAGCCGGCGCGGGATCCGCAGCGTGCAGCGCGCGGTGGCCAGCCTTTCGGGTCCTGGGCATCGCGAGCCGGCGATGTTCGCGTTCGCGACCTCGGTCATCCGCGATGCCGCCAATCGCGACGAGGTCATCGGCCGCGTGGCCGACACCACCGGCGTCAGGTTACGGCTCTTACCGGGGCGCGAGGAGGCGCGGCTGGCCTACATCGCCGCTCGCTGCTGGCTGGGCGGCGTATCGGGCCCGTTGCTGGTGCTGGACATCGGCGGCGGGACCGTGGAGATCGCCTACGGGGAGGGCGCGGAACCCGCACAGGTGCGTTCCCTGCCCTTGGGCGCCCGGACGGTGACGCGTGCGCTGCTGTCCGGCGGCGCGCTGCCCAAGAAGGAAAAGCTCCAGGCCGTACGCCGGCATGTGCGCGAGGCGCTGCAGGACCGGGCCCCCTTGCCGGTCGCCCTGCCAGGCACCCAGGTGATCGCGTCGTCCAAGACGTTCACCCAGCTCGCGCAGCTCGCCGCCACCCTCGAACAGCCCACGCGCGCCCCCGCCTCCCTCACGCTGCCATCGGTGAGCAGGGCCGCCCGGCTGCTCGCCCGCACCGACGTCGAGCAGCGTGGCGAGCTGCCCGGCATCAGCCCTCACCGGGCCGGGCAATCCCTGGCCGGAGCCGTGATCGCCGAGGCCCTCATGGAGGCGTGCCAGGCGACCGAGGCGCAGATCTGCCCATGGTCCACGCGAGAAGGCCTGCTCCTGGAACGGCTCGGCGCCAACCGTGAAAGACGGTCGCGGGGAACCTCCTGACCACGCCCGGCCGGTCGTGGCCGGCGCCTTGCCCGGTCGAAGATCAATGCTTCCCTCGGCCTTTCAGCGTGTGATGTCGATGACGACGTGGTTCGGTGGGTAGGCGCCCGTGGTCTTCGAGCAGGCGGGGCGCAGGATGACGTTGTCCGGGTAGAGCCGGCCGAGCAGCGCCAGCACGACCAGGTCCTGCCGACCGGTGGCGTCCAGGGAGACGGCGCCGCCCTGTGTCCACACCAGCCCGGGTGCGCGCAGCGCGGCCCACAGGTCGGCGGCGCGCGAGCCACCGGCGTCCGTGGGGTCCGTGGGGTCCGTGGCGGTCGTGGTCGCTTCGTGGTGGGCGAAGCGGTGGCCGCGCAGGGCCTGGCCGAGGTCGACGTCCGCGGTGCCGCCGTCGTGGGTCACCTCGATGCGGGCGGTGCGGGTGCCGTCCGCGACCGGGCCGGTGACGATTCGTCCGTCGATCGGGTCCGATGTTCCGGTGACGGGCGGCAGGTCCTCGACGCGGGTTCGGGGAGCGGCGTAGTAGTCCCGCGCCTCGACCACGTAGGTGGCGGTTTCGCCGGCCGCGGGGGCGGCACGCCACGTCAGCAGGTATCGGGGCGCGATCAGGGGTGGAGTGTCGAGGACGGCGGGCAGGACGGTGCCACCGTCCGCGTCGAAACCGTAGCCGTCGGGTCCGGAGGCGCCGGTGATGACGTGGCGGGCGAAGTCCACGACGCCGGTGTGCCGGATCTGGCGGACCAGGAGTTCGGTGAGGAATCCGTCGCGGGCCGGCTCGGTGTGCCGCAACCCGGACGGGGTGACCAGGAGCGGGACGTCCTGCCAGTTGGTGAAGGGCAGGAGCGCGTCGCGCAGCAGGACCATCTGGTGCAGCCACTCGTTGTAGAGCTGCATCGTGACGGGTCCCCCACGACGGCCGCGGAGCAGGTCGGCCGCGGGCGGGGTGAGCAGGTGGCCGTAACAGTGGCTGCGGACGACCAGCGGACCGGCGGGAAGGGGGATCCGGTGGGTGAGCAGCCGGTCCAGGGCCGCGGTCGCCCAGGCGGCGATCTCCTTGCCGATCGCTTCGGCCTGCGCGCCCAGTTCGCGGGCGGCCGGGGCGCTGTCGGGGCCGGCGGCCAGCGGCAGGGAGGTCTCACGGGTGCCGAGGCCCAGCGTCGCGCGGATCTGGGCCTCCAGGACCTCGCCGTCGGCGCTCCGCAGGGTGTTGTCATCGATGATGCCCTGCAGCAGCGGCTCCGTGCCGGCGAAGAACTCGCGGGCGGTCATGGCGCCCCGGGCAGGGAAGGTGTTCCATCGGGAGCCGCCCAGAGGGGGCATGGTCGTGGTCTTCGAGGAGGTCATGGGCTCTCTCGTTCGATGGTTGCGATCCGCGATTGTGGATCGCTTGATACAGATTTTGCGCGTGAAAAATCAGTCGAGGGCGACCAGGGCGACCTCCACAAGGGGTTCGAGCGCGCCGGCGTCCGGCGTGATCTTCGAGGAGACGAGCAGGCCGTTGAGGAAGGTGACGAGGAAGGCGGCGAGAGTGTGCGGGGCGTGCCGAGGTGAGACCTCGCCGCGCTCCACCGCCACGCGGAGCACGTCGGCGAGCGCGTCTTTGTTGGCGGCCAGCACGTCACGCACGATGCGGCCGGTCGCGGGGTCCTCCGGCAGGCGCTCGCAGGCGGCGTTGACCAGCAGGCAGCCCCGGCCGCCGCGCTCGACGGCGATCCTGACCCGCTCGACCAGCATCGTGCGGATCGCCGACCGGGCGTCCGCCCCCTCGTCGAGGGTGCGCAGGGCGGCTGCCGCGAAGGTGGTGCGGTAGTGCTCGAGCGCGGCCCGGTAGAGGCCGTCCTTGTCACCGAACGCGGCGTACAGGGACCCTTGCCCTATTCCGAGGTGCTGGGTGAGGTCGCGCACCGAGGTTCCCTCATATCCGCGCGTCCAGAACAGCTCCATCGCGCGGCCCACCGCCGCTTCGGTGTCGAATTCCCGGGTCCTTGCCACGCGCTCACGCTACCTTATCTGGATCGCCCGTTCAAGAAAGAGCCGGGACGTCGTCTTCGGCCGACCGCGCTGTCGTACGCGTCCGGGGCAGGACGAGGTAGGTCAGGGCCAGGCCCGCCAGGCTCAGCACCGCGCCGGCCAGGCCGCTCCAGCGCAGGGCGCCTGCCGAGACGATGACGCCGCCGATGGCCGAGCCGGTGGCGGCGCCGAGGTTGAAGGCGCCGACGTTGGCGGCGACGGCCAGCGTGGGGGCGTCGCCGGCGTGGCGCAGGATCAGCCCCTGCAGCGGCGCGATGGTGGCGGTGGCGAGCAGGCCGAGCACCAAGATCGCCGCGACCGCGGAGGGCTGCCAGACGGCGGCGAACGGAATGAGCGCGAGCACACCGGCCAGCCCGCCGAAGACACCGCGCACGGTGGCGCTCATGGACCTGTCGGTGAGCCGGCCGGCCAGGAGGTTGCCGAAGAAGCTGCCCGCTCCGTAGGCGAGCAGCAGCCCGGAGACCGCCGCGGAGGAGAAGCCCGACACGCGCGTCAGCAGCGGGGCGACGTAGGTGAACACCGTGGCGACACCGGAGAACCCGACCGCGGTGGTGGCGATGGCCAGCAGGACCGGACGGCGGGTCACCACGCGGACTTCGTCCCGCAGCCGCGTGGCCGGGGCCGGCCGCCGGGGCAGGACGACTGCGAGCAGCACGACGCCCGCAAGCGCCAGCGCGGTCAGGACGGCGAACGGGGCGCGCCATCCGGCGCTCTCCCCCAGCAGCGCGCCCAAGGGCACGCCCAGCAGGGTCGCCACGGTGAAGCCGGAGGCGACCGCGGAGATCGCCGTCCCCGTCTTGTGCGGTGGCACCACGCTGGTCGCCATCACCAGCGCCAGGGCCAGGAAGGCGGCGTGGCTGAAGGACGAGACCAGACGTCCTACCAGCAGCAACTCGTACGAGGGAGCCAGCGCGCTGATCGCACTGCCCGCCGCGAACAGCAGCATCAGACCGAGCGCCAGCCCTTTACGGGGCACCTTGGCGGTCAGTACGGCCACCAGGGGCCCACCGACCACGACCCCCAGGGCGTAGACGGTGACGGCCTGCCCGGCCGTGCCCACGGACACCCGCAGGTCCGCGCCCACCTGGGGCAGCAGCCCGGAGATCAGATATTCCGACGTTCCGACGACGAAGACGCTCACACACAGGGCGGCGAGCGTCGCGAAGGTCTTTCCCATAGCGAGGACGCTAAAGTCTCACATGGATGTGAGAGTCAAGTCGTGCGACGATTGCCCACGGCACACGAAGGAGGCACCATGCGCATCGGTGACCTGTCACGACGGACCGGCGTACACGAGCGCCTGCTGCGCTACTACGAGGAGCAGGGCCTGCTTCACCCCGAGCGGCGCCCCAGCGGCTACCGGGAGTACAGGGACGAAGACATCGACACCGTCCGCCGCATCCGCAGCCTCTTGGCCGCCGGCCTGAACACCTCCACCATCGCCACGATCCTGCCCTGCCTACGCGATGACGGTGACCGGCTGATCCCCACATGCTCCGACCTTGTCGCCGATCTCCACCGGGAGCGGGAAAGGATCACACAGTCGATCACCGACCTGCAGACGTCCCTGGGCGCACTCGACAGGGTCATCACGGCAGCCCCACCCGACGTGACCCGCCGCGCGCTCGCCACGCTCGATCGCTGAATGACGCACGCGTCATCGGTCATCGCACCCAGGGATCCGATCGCGCTGTCAATAGGCCGCCCCACGGTGGACCATCGCTCAGACCATGCCCGGGAGACCTGCGAACCGTGCGGGCGCTTGAAGGTCGTCGGCCCGGGCCGGGTGGTCATGGGGTGGCGGCGTACAGGGAGGTGAGGCGCGCGCCGAGGGCGGCGCCGTAGTCGTGGTGGTAGACCTGGGCGGAGCAGTAGACGGGGCCGCCCTGGCGGGACAGGCCGGGGGTCCAGGCGGCGGCGTCCTCCACGCCGGGGCCGCTCATCTGCAGGCCGGTCAGCGTGATGTCGTCCACGCCGGCGTCGACGAAGTAGTTGGTGACGCCCTTGCGCTCGTAGAGCCGCCATTGGAGCGTCGCGCTCGTCGCCCCCACCAGACGCGTGGTCAGGTCGACGGTGACCCTGCTCCACACGTCCTTGGCGTCGGCGGTGACGTCCTGCTGCCAGACCACCTTGCCGTTGAGCAGGAGCTGCTTGACGTGGTAACCGGCCGGGCTCTCCGCGCCGCGGTCGTCGCGGTGCCAGAAGCCGACGGTACGCCGGGTCGCGCCGGATACCGGCTTGACCGTGCGCGAGGCGCCGCACCACATTCCGGCCTTGGTGACGGTCTTGGCCTGGACGACGAAGCTGAGCCGGCCGTCGCCGGTGCGCGCCCGGTTGTCGCTCGCGGGGCGGGTCCAGTTGGCGTCGCGGGACAGGTAGGGCAGCTTGTACTGGATCACGCCGGCGAGTTCGCCCGACCGGACGTGCTGCAGCGCCGTCCTGGTGACCGTCTCGACGTAGTGGACGGTCGGCTTCTGGGCGGAGTGGCTGAGCGGGTGGGCGTACGGCATCAGGTAGACCTCCGTGCCGGGCATCCGCTGGGCGAGCTGCTTGACCTGGGAGGACACACTCCATGTCCAGGCCGTGCCCCGGTGCGGTTCGTCCCGATAGGGGAAGATCACGCCGTCCAGGAGCGGGGCTTGCCCGGTGACGAAGGCGTCGGTGAACTGGTTGTAGTAGACGGTGGGGACGAACTTCAGCGCCGGGTTGATCGCCTTGGCCGTCGACCGCATCTGCTGGAGATGACTCGGCGTGAACGTCTCGAGGTCGTAGGCGTAGTCGTCGACGGTCCAGCCCTTCAGGTGGGGATGGGCCTTCGACAGCGTGGCGATCTCGCGCGACCACGCCACATAGTCGTGCCGGTAGGGCCGGGAGACGCAGCACGACGCCTGGCTCGGCGAGTAGACCAGCACCCACACGTCGATCCCGGCCGCTGCCGCGGCCGGCAGGAACTCCTCGCGCAGGTCGACCCAGTGCACGTCGTCGCCGGCCATCGGATAGACGTAGGTGTTCGCGTTGAGCGCCTTCAGCGCGGCGACCATCGCCGCCGAGTCGATGTGCCTGATCCCGTCGGCCCGTGGCCGCTCCTCCCGGATCAGGTTGCCCGAAGTCCCCACCACTCCTGGTGTCGCGGCTGCGGCCGGCAGCCCGGGAAGCATCGACAGCAGCACGGCGGCCACCACCATGTGCACGAGACGGGGCATTTCATTCCTTCGGGCTCGTCCGTGATCGGAAGTCCACGAATCTAGAGGCCGCCGGTATGACGCCGGTATGTCGCCGGGCATGACGGCCGCCGGCCGTGCGGATGTGGGCGGCGACTAGCGAGCCGAGCAGATGGCGGATCCGATCACCGATGTCACCGCGTCCGGGTGCGAGATCAGGGTGAGGTGGGATCCGCCCTCGAACCGGGTGATCTTGGCGTGCGCCCGGCGGGCCATGGCCAGCTTCGAGGCCGGGGTGATGATCCGGTCGCCGGTGCTGACGAAGTACCACGACGGGATGGACTTCCATGCCGCGGCCGCCGACGGAGTCGTGAAGGCGCTGGTCGAGGCCGCTCGCTGGATCGCCCACAGGCGCAGGGCGGTCTCCCGTGGCAGGTCCGTGGCGAAGGAGCCGACGAAGGTGTCCCGTTTGAGGTACAGGCCGGCCACTCCCCGAGGTGCGCCCGGCTGGGCCACCTTGTCGTAGAGGGTGTCCGGGTTCGCGTTGAGGGCGGAGTTCGTCCCGCTGAGCTTGCCGGTGGCCTCCCCCACGTCCGGCGCGGCGGCATCGACGTACACCAGGGCCTTGACCTGCGGGACGCCCGCGGCGGCGTTCGTGATCACCGAGCCCCCGTAGGAGTGGCCGACGAGCACGATCGGGCCGGGCAGGGTTCTCAGGAAGTCGGCGACGGCCGCGGCGTCGGTGCCGAGGCCCTGGAGGGGGTTGGCGATGGCGCGGGCGACGTAGCCTGCCCGGCGCAGGGCGTCCACCTCTCCGCTCCAGCTCGACGTGTCGGCCCAGGCTCCGTGGACCAGGACGACGGTCGGCTTGGACCCGCCGGGCGATGGGCACGGCAGCGGCTCGTTCATGGGAGCGGACGCGGCTCGTGTCGTGGTGGCCCGGGCGCCGGTCGTCGGCGCGGCTCCCATCGACGCGGCGGCCATGGTGAGCGCCGCCATGGATCTGATCATCTTCCTGGCACATGCAGGATTCATCCGTCCCCCTGGGCGCTCTCCCCCATGCTCAGCCGTGTGCTGACGACAATCAAAATGCCGCGAAAGGTGCGAAACAAACCCAAAGCGACCGAAACATTGCCAGAGCTTCGGCGATGCGCACCTGGCCGAGGAGTCCGGGGATCGCTGCGCCCTGCTCAGGCGGATGACGGACGATCCGCGCTGAACAGGGCCGCCATCGTGCTCAGGGACAGGTCGGCTCACCGCTCTGCGCGGGGACGTTCACCCCGCTCCAGGCCGCCTTGATGACGTTGAACTCGACACAGCCGGTGTACAGCGTCCTGGCCGCCCGCAGCGTGGCCACGCGTGCCTTGACGTGCGTCCACGGCGCCGTCTTCATGTTCAGGCCGGTCATGAAGATCTGG
This sequence comes from Nonomuraea sp. NPDC050643, assembly GCF_040654715.1. NCBI lineage: Bacteria > Bacillati > Actinomycetota > Actinomycetes > Streptosporangiales > Streptosporangiaceae > Nonomuraea > Nonomuraea sp. NPDC050643. The sequence continues at coordinate 17,680 of NZ_JBFAIM010000042.1, forward strand.
CCCGCCTTGCGGATGCCGACGCCGGTGATGGCCGCGCCGCCGTCGCACCGGCTGCTGGCCGGCTTTCCGCTCGGGTTCGTGCCCTCGGCCAGCAGGTAGAACCAGTGGTTCTGCGGTCCGGCCGCCGCGTGCACCTCGGTGCCCGGGATGGAGGAGCTGTAGCAGTTCGGGTGACCCAGCGCCGACGGGTTGTACATGTTCCTGATCGCGCCGCGGCCCGACAGGTTGACCTCCTCGCCGACCAGGTAGTCGGGCGGGTCGAGGCTGGCCGGCTCGTTGACGTACGCCTCGGTCAGCGCGCCGAAGATGTCACCCGTCGACTCGTTCAGGCCGCCGGACTCGTTGCCGCCGCCACCGCTGCCGCCGGAGAACTGGAAGATGCCGTGGCCGAACTCGTGCCCGACGACGTCCATCGACACGGCCTGCTGGGTGCCGGCGGAGTTGCGGCCGAAGGAGGCGTACGACCCGTTCCAGAAGGCGTTGGCCTGGTTCAGCCCGACCCTGGCGGGGTAGCCGCGGCCGGAGCCGTTGACGCCGTTGCGGCCGAGCCAGTCGCGGAGCATGTTCCACTGGCGCTGGGCGGCGAAGAGCGCGTCGACGCAGGCCGTCTCCAGGTTCGTGCCGCTGCCGTTGCCCCAACTGTCGGTCGACTTGGTGTACACCGCGCCGTTCTGGCCTCCGCACTGGATGCCGGTGCGCGTGGGGTCGCGCATCACGTACGACGGGGAGGTGTCGATGGTGACCGGGTTGCCGTTGTAGTAGCTGTTGCCGGTGCCGTGGACCACCTGGTCCCACTGGTCGATGACCTGGCCGTCACGCGCGTCCACGTACACGTGCACGATGCTGGACTGGTCGTCGGTGGCGGCCACGACCTCCCACGCCAGCCGTGGCGTGGGCGTGGTGGCGTGCACCACGAGAGCGGGCGTGCTGATCGAGGTGGCCTTGGGCGCCACGTTGCGGGCCGTGTCCGCCGCCGCCTGCGCGGCGATCCGCGGCTTGGTGTCCAGGGTGATCATCGCCTGCTGGCCGGTGTCGATCGTGCTGACGGCCTTGCCGGACTTGTCGGTCGCCACCACCACCTCGCCGCCGAAGACGGGCAGGCCGGCGTAGGTACGGGTGTAGGTGAGGTGCTGTATGCCGTTGACGCCGGCGATGGCCGACGACAGGGAGAAGGCGTCCTGGTCGGCGGCCAGGAGCTGCGTCCGGCTGGAGGCGATGACGCTCTGCGCGGTCGCCACCGCGGCGCCGCGCTCGGCGGGTGAGGGCGGGTCGGCCACCTGGGCGCTCGCGCTTGTGGCGCCTGCGAGTGCGGTGATGGTCAGGGCTAACGCGAGTATGGCGGCAGTGCCCAACCTGAGCTTGGGGTTCACGCTCGTTGCTCCTCAGGGGGGTGGAGTGGACGAGCCCCCGCCGGCAGGGGTGCACTCAGATTGACATTTCGAGCGACCTACGTGATACCTCCCAATTTGCCCATAACGCCGTGGTATGGATGGACGACACCTTTCCCGGCCGTCCCGCCGGAGAGCCGCAAGGGCGCGCGTCAGCACACCTGCCGTTGGGGCACCCCCGGCAGGTGGAGCTCCCACTCGGCGGGAGTGAGGTCGCGGCCGGCCCGCCGGCACACCGCCCGCGCCAGGCGGTCACCGTCCAGCGGCAGCTCGACCACCGTGCGGTCGGTCGTCATCCGCAGGGTGGCGTCTGCGGTGAACATCAGGTGCCCCACGATACGGCCGTCGGCGGGCACCGCGGCGAGGCGCGTCATCGTGGCGGTGTCCCATACGTCGACGACACCTCCGTCGAACCCGGAGCCGTACGCGGCGACCATGGCGCCGTCGGGGCTGAAGGCGATGTGCTCGGTGCCCGCGTCGTCGGTCTGCTGGAGCGGAGGAGACAGCGGGATCCGCCGGCGGATGTCCCACAGCGTGATGGTGCCCTGGCTGCCGCTGACCGCGATAAGCGGTCCCGCCGGGCTGGCGGCCACCGCCGACAGGCCGCCGGCGGTGAACCCCTGGCCGATCTTCCCGCCGGTCCGCAGGTCGAGCATGACGCCGGTCGGCGACACCAGAGTCGTGCCGTCCGCGGCCAGGACGAACCGGCCCAGCCCCGCGTCGAGCATCCGGTCGCCGACCACCTTGCCGGTGGCCGTGTCCACCTGCACCAACCGGTCACGGTGATGGGGCGGGTCGTTCACCTCCAGGCTCACCAGGTGGAGTCCGCCGTCGGGGCTGAACGTCCGCCAGGCAGCCGTCCAGCCGGTGGGGATCGAGTACGCCCACAGCCTCCGGCCCGACGCGGTGTCCCGCGCCGCCAGGGTGCCGTTCTCCGCGATCACCCGCATGCGGTGGCCCGGCACCTGTTCCTCGTAGAGATTCGCCCGGCCGAGCGGCTGCGGCAGGCGCGTCACGCGAAGGCGGGAGCGCAGGTCGAGCGTGACGATGGTGTCGTCCCGCTGGTAGCGCAGGGTGGCGCCGTCCGGGTCCAGCCACATCTCCTGCGGCTGCCCGTCGATCTTGTGCTCCAGCACCCGCGTCCTGCCCGCCCAGACCGTGATCGTGTCGCCGCTGTAGCCCGCCGTCGTCTTTCCCGCCGACCTGAGCCCGCCCCCATGCATGCCGTCGAATCCGGAGGCCTGCCAGTACGGCCCCTTGGTCCGCCGGCCGGTCACCAGGTCCCAGGAGGTGATGTCGCCGTAGGCGCACAGCAGACGGGCGCCGTCCGGGCTGAACGTGGCCATCGAGCCGCATTTCCTGGGGACGCGGTCGCTGACCGTCATGCCGGGCAGTCGCACCAGTCTCACCTCGTTCCCGTGGACGGCGGCGAAGTAGGCGCCGTCGGCGGAGACGAGCGGGCCGTCGGGAGCGTTGGGGGAGGTCGCGGGGTCGAAGCCGGAGCGGTAGATGAGGCTGTGGGCCCGCCCGGCGACGGGGTCCCACAGGGTATGGACGCTGGTCCCCCGCCCCAGCGCCACCAGCGACTCGTGGTCGCCGAAACGCACCAGCGGAAGCTCACCCCCCTCGCCCAGGGACCGCTCGCCGAGCTTACGGCCCGACCGGACGTCCCACGCGGTGATCCGATTCTCCTTCGACGCCACGACGAGGATCCGGCCGCCAGGGCTGAGCGCCGCCGCAGCGGGCGTCAGCGCCTGGCCCGCCGGCCAGGACCAGGAGGCGACCATCCGGCCGGTCGGCACGTCATAGAGGTGTACGCCCTGCTCGCCGACCCCGGCCATCAACCGCCCGTTGCCGCCGGCCGCGATGGTGCTGACCCCCGCGACCGCCGGCAGCCGGAACACCGACCGCTCCGGCGCCTGCAGCGCCTCCACCAGCCCCGCCCTGGTGCCGGCGCCGGGGGCCAACCGCCAGCCGGCGGCGTTCAGCAGCATGGCCTTGACCGGATCCGTCGTGCGCAGCCGCGCGGCCTCGGCGGCGACCTGCCGGCCGGTCACCAGGTCGCGCTGGTCTTGAGCCTGGCTCCCCTGCCACACCGCGGTGCCGGCCGCGGCCACCGCGACGGCCAGCAGCGCGGCCAGTGCGGCGGTCAGCGCCCGCCGGCGATGGGTCTGCCGCCGCGTCAGGCCGGTCGCCGCCTGCAGGAAGTCCCGCTCGCGCGGGATCAGCGTGGCATGCGTACGGCCCGTCGCCGCCCAGGTCAGAGCGTGCTCCAGACGGCTGCCACGCAGCAGGTCGCCGTCCCTTCGCCCATGGTCGTCCCAGTCACGGGCGGCCGCGCTGATCTCGGCCAGCGTGGCCAGCCCCTCGCGTTCGGCCCGCACCCATTCGCGCAGCCGCGGCCAGGCGCGCACGACCGCCGGCCGGGCCAGCACGACCACCTCGTCGTCCGTGGACACCAGGTAGCGGAACGCCCGCAGCACCGGCCCGGCCTCCGGCCCGAGCTCGTCGGCCGTGGCCCCGCGCTCGCCCAGCGCCACCAACCGCAGGAAGATCTGGGCGGCCTGCTCGCGCTCCCGCGGCGCCAAGGCGGCGTAGGCGTCCTCGGCCAGAGTCCCCAGCGAGGGGTCGTCGTGGCCGGGCGCCACGACGCCCGCGGCGGCTCGCCGGCCGGCCGCCAGCAGCTCGGCGGTGTCCGCGGCGCCGCCGGTCACCAGGGCCAGCAGCAGGTCGCGCGCCGTGGGCCGGGCCTTCGGATCCTTCGCCAGAGCCGCCCTGACCAGGGACCGCACCGGATCGGGCAGCCCGCTCACGTCCGGCTGCGCCGACAGCACCTGGTGCATGACGGCGCTCACGTTCTCGCCGCCGAAGGGATCCTCGCCGATGGCGGCGAAGACCATGACCGCGCCCCACGCGAAGACGTCCGCCGCGGGCCCGGCCCGCTGCCCGGTGAGCACCTCCGGCGCCATGTAACCGGGTGTCCCCGAGACCACGCCGCTCCTGGTGAGCGACATGTCCGCGGTCCTGGCGATGCCGAAGTCGATCACCCGGGGCCCGTCGGGGCCGAGCAGCACGTTGTCCGGCTTCAGGTCGCGGTGCACGACGCCGCAGTCGTGGATCGACGTCAACGCGGTCGCGACGGCCGTACCGAGCCGGTGCAGGTCGTCGCCACCGAACGTGCGTCCCTCCCGCACGGCGCGGCGCAGGCTCGGGCCCGGGACGTACTCGCTGACGATGTACGGCCGGCCGCCGGTCAGATCGGCGGCCAGGACCTTCGCCGTGCAGAACGAGGCCACCCGCCTGGCCGCCGCGGCCTCCTTGGCCAGCCGGTCATGGCTCTCCCCCGGATGCAGCACCTTGACCGCCACCCGCCGGCCGTCGGGATCGTAGGCGTCGTAGACCACGCCCTGCCCACCCGAACCCAGCCGGCCGGCCACCACGTAGTCGCCGATTCGCGTCTCCACGCCGGTTTAGACGCGGCACGGCGACCGCAAGTTGAAACCGCGTCGCTCACTCCCGGCCGGGTCGTGGCGTCACGGCCTGGTCGCGTCAGATGCTCAGCAGGTCACCGCTTCGGGAGTGCCGGCCGGGATCTTCGGCATGGCGTTGACGATCTTGGTTTCCACCACTGCGCCGGCAGCGCCTTGCGGCTCAGCGCCGGGTGGCTCGGACATGTGCCGCCAGCCGAGGAAGCGGTAGGTTCCGGGCTCGAAGATCAGTTCGGTGCGCTCGTATTCACGCCCGGCAGATCATTCTCTCCACCTGGCCTCCCGCGTCCGGCATACCGCGGACATACCGCGCGCCCCTACCGTGGCGCGCATGTCTCCCTCGTCGCGGCGGCTCGCCGTCCTGCTTCTGATCGCCGCGTTCCTGGTGCCGACCCCTCCGGCCGCCGCGGCCGCGCTGTCCGACGCGGGCTTCTTCGGCCGCTGGAGCGCCGGTGCCTGGACGGTCGGGCCGCGGCTGAACTACGCGCACACGGGCCTGAAGCCCGTGGAGATCGCGGTGAAGGCGGGCGACTACGCGCTGGCCAAGCAGCGACTGCTGGACTACTACCGCGCGCGCCCGGCCATCGAGGCCGGCGGCTTCTCGCACACGACCTGGCCGGGCGCACTCGAGCTGACCCCCAGCCACATCTGGACGCTGGGATCGGGCGAGGTCTACATCAAGACGCTGACGTTCGGCCCGGGGGAGAAAACGGTCACCGCCGACGTCACGAGCAGCGTCAAGAGCGGCAAGCCCGGGTTCTTCCTGATGAGCCGGTACAAGGACGCGGTCATCGCTCTCGTCAACAGCAGGAGCAAGGGATCGGGCAAGCCCACCCTCCGCCTGACCCTGGCCGACGGCTCGGTCAAAACCCTTCACCCCGCGCACGACACCTACATCTGGGCGGCCCACCCGAGCGGCGTGTACGGCGCCAAGTACTACATGCAGGTCAGCGACCAGGGCGTGGGGCCGTTCACCGACGAGACGCGCAAGGCGTACCTCCGGTTCGACCTCGCCGGCGTCACGGACGTGCGGAAGGCGGAGCTGACGCTGACCGGCGCGGCCGACACCGCGAAGGACCTCATGCTGTACGGCAACGCCGAGACCTTCGACGAGGCCACCCGCACCTGGTCCACCACCGTGCAGAACACCTTCTCCTGGCAGGGCGACCCCGGCGGCTTCAACTGGAAGCTGCCCGCCGGCGCCGACAACGAGTACCTCTACCAGCTTCCCCGCTTCTACTTCGCCGGCCCGCTGGCCCTGGAATACCAGAAGACCGGCAACGAGCAGCACGCCCGCACGCTCATCGGCCTGATGACCGACTTCATCAAGGACGCCGACGGCTACGACGCCGACCAGGGCGCCGGTTCCTACCCGGGTAACCTGCACGCCGCGCGCCGCCTGCACAACTGGATCGCGGCCTACGAGATCCTGCGCAGGAGCCCGTCGCTGACCCCCGAGGCCAACACCGCGATCCTCAAGACGATGAACCGGGCCGGCCTGTACCTCCAGGTGAACGTCAACGGCACGCCCAACAAGATGCAGTCACAGAAGATCACGCTGCTGCACGCCTCCGTCTACTTCCCGGAGTTCCGCGTCGCGCCTGCGTGGCGGACCAACGCCGCCGGCTTCCTGTCGGCCCAGCTCGACGACTCGACCTACGCCGACGGCGGCTACAAGGAGTCCACGGACGCCTATCTGCGGGGCTACCTGAGGCAGTACGCGGACGTCGTCGGCTACATGCGGCGCAACGGCATCGCGTTCACCGCCAGCGCCAAGCTGCGGCGGTTGGCCCGCTTCCTCATGGACCAGAGCTATCCCAGCGGGTACGGCCCGGCGTACGGCGACAGCGACTCCCTCGACCTGCGCGGCACCCTCGTGGAGCTGGGCGAGCTGCTCGACGACCCCGAGCTCCTCCATGTCGGCACCTCCGGCAGGTCGGGCGAGAAGCCGGCGCACACCTCCGTCCTCTACCCGGACACCCGGGTCGCGGTCTCCCGCTCCGGCTGGACCGCCGACGCCTCCCACCTCCGGATCAACGCCGACCGCGGCAACCACGGCCACCCGGACGAGCTGGCGATCACCGCGTACGCCTACGGCCGGCCGCTCCTGCCCGACATGGGCACCTTCACCTACAGCACGGACGGCAGCGCGAAGTGGCTGCGGCTCACCACGGAGGCGCACAGCACGATCGAGATCGACGACCGGCCGCAGACCTCGACCGCGGCCGGCGGGATCTCGCACCTGATCGCCAACCCCGCCTTCGACCTGATCGGCGCGAACACCGAGGGCTCCGCCGGTGTCCGCCACGAGCGATCCGTCCTGTCGCTGCACTCGGGCCTGTGGGTGGTCTCCGACCGGCTCAAGCCGGTCAACGACGCCGAGCACCGCTACGAGCAGAACTGGCACTTCGCCGCGGACGCCCATCCCTCGATCCGTTCCGGGACGAAAGCCACGACCACCGCCTTCGCGACGGGCGCGAACCTCACGATCGTCCCCGCCGACCCGGCCGAGGTCGCCTCCACCCTGCGCGACGGCTACTACGCGCCGCGCTTCTACTCGGTGGAGAACGCGAAGTACGCCTCCTACGTCAAGACGGACACCGGCCAGCAGACCTTCGACACCCTCCTGCTGCCGTCCAAGAGCGCGGCCGACACCTCGGTGACGGTGGAACGGCTCCCCGTGGGCGCCCTCCCGTCGTACGAGGCGACCGCCCTCAGCCTGAGCGGCGGCGCGGGGGTCTACTACAAGTCCTGGACCACGAAGGCGCCGCGCGCGTTCGGGCCCTACACCTTCGACGGCAAGCTGCTCTACGCCGACGCCGCATCGATCGTGATGGTCGACGGCTCGTCGGTCGAACGTGCCGGCGCGACTCTGGTCAAGGCGCCGGCCGCGGTCAAGGACCTGGCCGTCACCTTCGGCGGGGACGGCACCGTACGCATCGCCGGCAGCGGGCTGACCGCGAGCACCGACCCGGCCAAGGCCATCGCGATCGCGGCGCCGGACGCCACCCAGGTGATGCTCAACGGCAAGGTCGTCCCCTTCGAACGCGCGGGCGCGCTCATCTACGCCGCCGCCTGAAGACGTCACCCGCGGCGCGGCCAGGGCCCGGCTCGTTCCGGTGCGATGGAAACGCCGCGGAAACGGCCTCCTGACTAGGACTGGAGCGTCACATCGGAGCTTCGGCCTTCTAGGAGAAGTCATTCATGGTTTCGCGTCAATCGGCACTCACCCGCGTCGTCTCGGCGGGATGCGCGGCGCTGGCTCTGAGCGTGTCCGCGCCCGCCATCGCGGCGACGGGCGACGCCTCCGTCAAGCTGGGGGACGTGCAGAAGGCGATGGAGGCCTTGGTGAAGGCAGGCCACGTGGTGGGCGCCATCGGTGAGGTGTACGTGAACGGCAGGCGGGCCGGGAAGGGGTCGGCCGGATCCCGGCTGCTCGACGGCCGGGGCGGCGCGATCCCCTCCACCGCCCGCTACCGGATCGGGTCACAGAGCAAGAACATGACCGCCACCGCGGCCCTGCAACTCGTGCGGAGCGGCAGGCTGAAGCTGGACGACAAGCTCGGCACGCTGCTCCCCGAGACGGCGGAGCAGGATCTCGTGGAACGCGCCGACGAGATCACGGTACGCGACCTGATCCAGCAGACCTCGGGCATCCCCGACTTCCTCACCCCCGACATCGACCCGCTCGACTCCACGGTCACGTACCGCCCCGTCGACCTGCTGGCCGCCTCCCGCAAGCGGCAGCGGCCGTCGGAGATCGGGACCTTCAACTACTCCAACACCAACTACATCCTGGTCGGCATGATCATCGAGAAGCTGACCGGGCGTTCGCTGGCGGCCGAGCTCAAGAAGAGGATCTTCACCCCGCTGGGCATGCGCGACACCTACCTGCCGGTCAAGGCCGCCGAGGGGATCAAGGGCCCGCATGGGCACGGCTACAGGGAGGATGAGACGGGCAAGCTGCTCGACGTCGACAAGCTCAACGCCACCACCATGCTGGGCGCCGGTGGCGTGATCTCCACCGCGCACGACGTCAGCGCCTTCGAACGCGCGTTCACCCAGGGCAGGCTGCTGCCGGACTCCCTGCGCAAACTCATCACCGACCCGGCGCCCGGCCAGCAGCCGCCGCCGAAGGGCGGCCTGTGCGAGGGCAACCCCAGCTTCCAGCCGCGCGGCGGCAGCGCTCCCGGTTTCGTCGCCGTGACCTACACCTCTCCTGACGGGAAGCTGCAGTTCGCGGTCTCCGTGACGGTGGCCGCGGACGATGCCGAGCGCGGCGCTGTGGGGATGCGCGTCGACCAGGCCCTCAAGTCGGTGTTCTGCCCTGCGGCCGCCGCCGGCTGAGGTCTGGTCATGAAGGGACGGTGAGCGGGGCCGGCATCCCGTCGGTGAACAGCCGCGCGTCGACCTGGTCGAGGGCGACGCGCAGCGCGCCGAGGGCGACGCTGTCCGCGCCGAGATCGGAGGCCCGGATCTCGGGGACGCGCAGGCAGAGCCGGCCCAGCTCCTGCTCAAGGGGATCGATGAGGAGGTCGGCGGAGCGGGAGTAGCCGCCGCCGAGGATGACGACCTGCGGATCGAGGGTCAGCACGAGGGCCGCGGCGCCCACGGCCAGGTCCTTGACGTAGCGGCGGAGCGCGGTGCGCGCGTGGCGGTCGCCTTCGCGGGCGCGTTCGAAGACCCAGGCGGCCTTGTCGTTCGGGTGGATGTTCTCCGGGGCCCCCGGGCAGTTCTCGATGTGTGAGGGGGCCGTGAGCCAGCGGACCGCCTTGAGCGCGCCTATCTCGCCGGCCGCTCCCCCGTAGCCGCGCCGCAGGTTGCCGTCGAGGATGAGGCCGGCGCCCGTGCGCATGCCCGCCAGCAGGTAGACGATGTCGTCGGCGTCCTGTGCGGCGCCCTGCCAGCGTTCGGCGACGGCGGCGAGCTTGCAGTCGTTCTCGACCAGGATCGGGCAGCCGAACCGGGCCGCGAGGTGCTCGCTGGGAGAGACGCTCGCCCAGCCGGGCAGCGGGGTGAACAGGGTGGTACGACCGGTCGCGTCGACAGGGCCGGTCACCCCGACCGTCACCGCCCAGATCTGGTCGGGCCGCATCCCGGCCGCCGTCAGGCACTGGGAGAGGGCGGTGTCGACGGCCTCGAGCCGCGCGGCCGGGTCGGCGTCGGGCTCGACCGGCAGCCGATGGCTGTGCAGGACCCGTCCTTCGAGGTCGGCGAGCAGGACGAGTATCTTGTGGCCGCCGACGTCGACGCCGAGCACGTGTCCGGCGGCGGCGTTGAAGTGGTAGCGGCGGGCGGGCCGGCCGACGCTGCTGCCGTCGGGTTCGACGACCTTCACCCAGCCGTCGGCGACCAGCCCGCGGACCACGACGTCGGCCCCGGGCCGGGACAGGCCGGTGCGGGCGGCGAGCTCGGTGACGGTGGCGGGCGGTTGACCCCGCATCGCCCGGACGATGCTCAGCGAGTTGAGCTCGCGGAGCTTGCTGACGTCGGCTCCGGCCGCCTCGGGCACCACTACCCCCCAATTATGCTTCGTTAAAGCGAAATTCTAGCGGCCCCTTCACGAGATCGGGTACTGCTGCCCCGGGCCGAGCGCGGCCGTGAAGTCCACGGTACGGCCGTCGATGGTGAAGCCGTACCGGCCTTCCTGCGTGATCTCGGGCTGTTCGGCGAGGTAGGCGGCCATGTGCTCGAACTCGTCCGAGCTGAGCCAGGACGGCGGGTCGGAGACGGCCTTGAAGCCGCAGATCGCGGCCAGGTCGTGCAGCCAGCCCATCTGGGTCTCGGTGAGCAGGTTGAGGCGGCTGCGGAAGTAGACGATGTCGGGGTCGACCTGGAGGAGCGGCGACTGCCACAGCCGGTGCAGCGTGTTCACCACGGCGTTGTACGCCATCGCGTCCGAGGGATCGTCGGTGGCGTAGTTGGTCCACAGCGGGGCGACGTCGGGGCCGCTGCGCATCCCGTCGACGAGCCCGAGCGAGGGCAGCAGCAGCCCACCGCTGGCGAGCAGGTAGACCTCCGGGCCCGCGACGCGCCGGATCAGGGCGAGCCCGTCCCGGTAGGCCTGCTCGCGCGGCGCGCCGGAGTGCCGGACGCCGGGGACGGCGCCGGCGTTGATGAAGTCGATCTTGAGGTAGGTGAAGCCCCATTCGTGGACCACGCGGTGGATCAGGTCGGTGAGGTGCTCCTGGACGCCGGGGTGGGTGAGGTCCAGCGCCCAGTAGCCGGTGCCCCAGTTGTGGCCGGCGACGACCGGCTCACCGCCGGCGTCGCGCAGCAGGTACTCGGGATGTTCGCGGGCCGTCGCCGAATCGGGCAGCACGATGAAGGGCGCGAGCCACAGGCCCGGGCTCATCCCGGCGGCGGTGATCCGGTCGGTCAGGGCCCGCATGCCGGAGGGGAACTTGTCGTTGGGCCGCCAGTCGCCGACGGCCCGCTCCCAGCCGTCGTCGATCTGGACGACGTCGAACCGCAGGCCGGCCAGTGCGGCGATGTCCTTGTTCAGCACCTCTTCGGTGATGCCCTCGTAGTAGGCGTACCAGGTGCACCACACGTTGCCGGCGCGCCGGTCGCTGCTGCCCAGCCGCTCGGCCAGTTGCGCGGCGTAGTGCGCGAAGACCTCCCGCTCGGGCCCGTACGCGAGGAACCAGGGGGCTCCGACGTCCTCGCACCAGCCGGCGAGCGTGTCGTGGTCGGCGGCCAGGCGGGGGGTGCCCAGCCCGAGCGAGCCCAGCAGCAGCACCCGGCCGTCGGCGCCCTGCACGGCGGCCACCGCCGAGGAGTGGTGGCGGGCCGGATCGTCCCAGACGGTGTCGTCGGCGGTCAGGCGGCGCTCGGGAGCGGCGATCCGCAGAGGGGGCTCGCTGAGGCGGCGCCATCCGCAGGGGCTCCAGGAATTCTGGCCGTGGCGGTAGAACAGGGCGTCGCCCAGGCCGTGCAGGATCGCGACCCGGCCTGGTGGCAGGACCAGACCGCCGGCGACGGGCTTGGGGGGCTCGGATCCGGTGAGTTCGACCGCGAAGTCGCGGCCGGCCAGGTCGACGAGCAGGGGCATGGTTCTCCTTCGAGCAGCAGTGACCGTCCGGCGGGAGGCCCAGCGTGGATCCCGCCGAAGGTGGCAGAGGATGGAACGGTCAGCCGAACAGGCCGTTGACCTCCTGGTTGGCCTTCGTCAGCGCCTCGGCGGGGGCGGACTGGCCGAGAATGACCGACTGCAGGGCGTCCTGCACGATCTGGCTGATCTCGGTGCCGTGCTCGGTGATCGGCAGCAGGAACGTGCCGCCCGGCGTCTTGGTGTAGTCGACGTACACCTGCACGTCACGGCCCTTGGCCTTGTGCGCGGCCAGCGCCTTCTCGCTCGAGGTCTTGATCGCGGGGAAGACCACGGCGTTGCCGCCGACCACGTCCTGGCAGGCGGCCGATCCGAGGTACTTCACCCACTTCCAGGCGGCGTCCTTGTTCTCGGTGCCCGCCCAGATCGCGTCCGACAGGCCGTTGATGGCGCTCTTGCGGGCGCCGACCGGGCCGACGGGCAGGGGCGCGAGTGCGAACTTCTGCTTGGCGTCCTCGCCCAGATAGGTGTTGATGGTCCAGGAGCCCGCGATCGTCAGCGCGGCCTTGCCCGCGCCCATCACCGCGTCGATGCCGAGCGTCGACTGCTTGTCGAACTTGGGCGCGTACCCCTTGTCGGTGAGCGCCTTGTACCAGCCGATGGTCTCGATCAGTTTGGGGTCGTCGTACTTGAACCGGGTGCCCCACGGGTTCTTGTCCAGGTAGGTGAAGCCGTTCGCGGCGGCCAGCTCGCCCCAGCCGTTCTGGCCCTGCGAGCCGTCGTTCCACTCCGGCTGGTAGCCGTAGACGGCGACGTGATCCTTGTCGAAGTCCGGGTCCAGGCCGTCGCGGCCCTTGTCGTCGACGGTGAGCTTGGCGATGACCTGCTCGAAGCTGCCGCCATCGGTGGGGTTCCAGGTGAGGTCGGCCAGGTCGGCGGCCTTGAGGCCGGCCTTGTCGAGCATGCCGCTGTTGTAGACGACCGCCTCGGTGTCCCAGTCCTTGGGCAGCCCGTACCGCTTGCCGTCCTTGGTCCACAGCTCCGCCAGCCCGTCCTGGTACTGGCTCAGGTCGACCTTGTCGGCGTCGACGTAGGGCTGGATGTCGAGGATCTGCTGGCTGGAGACGAACTGCGGATAGTAGGACACCTGGTTGGTCCACACGTCCGGGGCCTGGCCGGCGGCGAGCTGGGTGGTCAGGTTCTGCCAGTACTGGGCCCAGGCCGTCTGCGTGATCTTGACGGTGACGTTCGGGTTCGCGGCGTGGAAGGCGTCGGCGCAGGCCTGGTAGGAGGTCTGCTGGTTGTCGTCCCACAGCCAGTAGTCGAGGGTGACCGGGCCGCTCCCCGGGTCGCCGCCGGGCGCGGAGCCCCCGCACGCGGTGAGCGTGGTGCCCGCCAGCAGCCCGCACAGCAGCGCCGCGCCGGCACGCTTCCTATTGATCATCGAGGTGCCTCTTCCTGGGGGGTGGGGCGGAGGGCCAGAAAAGTTCCCTCTTGCCTTGTTCGTTCTCTCGAATAATGATGTGGCTCATCGAAAATTTGTCAAGGCTAGCTCATAAGTGGAGGCTTCGATGAGGCGGATCAACCGGATGGCGGCCGTCGCCGTCCTGACCGCGGTCGCGGCGTTACCGGCGCGGAGCCCGGCCGCGGCGGCGCAGCCGGGCTGGCGGCCCGTGGAGGCGGCACAGGCCCCGGACGCCAACCCGCTGGAGGGCTTCATCCCGTACGCGGGCGCCTACACGACGTTCCCGCACTCGATGGAGTGGTTCTACCTGCCCCTGAACGCGGTGATGACCGGGTCCCACCGGTTCGACTGGCGGCCCCTGGAAGAGCAGCTCAACGCGATCGCCGCCCGAGGCCACCAGGCGGCGTTCCGCTTCTACCTGGACTATCCGGGCAAGCCCAGCGGCATCCCGCGGTTCCTGCTCGACCAGGGCTTGGTGACGCACCCGTACGACGACTTCGGCAACAACGGGCAGAGCGTGTCACCCGACTACGACGACCCGAACCTGGCCGCCGCGCTCGACCGCTTCATCGCCGCGCTCGGCCACCGCTACGACGGCGACCCCCGCGTGGGGTTCGTCCAGCTCGGCCTGCTGGGCTTCTGGGGCGAGTGGCACACCTGGCCGCACAACGGGGACCCCGGCACGGAGAACTGGTTCGCCTCCCAGGCCGAGCAGCTCAGGGTCCTGAACGCCTACGACGCCGCCTTCGACGAGACCAGGCTCATGGTCCGCTACCCCGGCGCCGACAACAAGGCCCTCGACATGGGCTACCACGACGACTCCTTCGCCTACTCCACCCTGCCCGGGCCCGGCTGGCACTTCATGGACCTCATGCGGCAGGCCGGGACCACCGACAAGTGGAAGAGCAACACCGTCGCCGGCGAGCTGCGACCCGAACTGCAGGGCTGTCTGTTCAACACACCGATGGACTGCCCCGGCGACGGGGACAAGGACTTCGACACGAGCGTCACCCAAACCCACGCCACCTGGCTGCTCGACCACTACGCCTTCAGCCCCGGCCACACGGGCGCCGCCTACGACAAGGCCCTGGCCGGCGCGAAGTCACTGGGCTACGAGCTGCGGGTCACCGCGGTGAAGACCGGCCACCGGCGCCTGTCCGTCCGGATCCAGAACGACGGCGTCGCCCCGTTCTCCTACGACTGGCCCCTCCAGGTGGCCGCCGTCGGCCGCGACGGCCGGATCGCCAGGACCTGGACGACGTCGTGGCGGCTGACCGGCATCATGCCCGGCGTCCCGGCCGAGCTCACCACCGCCCTGCCGATCTCCGGTCCCGCCACCGGTCCCGCCTCTGGCCCCGCCACCGGGCCCGCCACCGGGCCCACCACCGGGCCCACCACCGGGCCCACCACCGCTCTGCGGAAGGGCGACTACACGCTCGTCCTGAGGGCCGCCAACCCGCTGCGGAACGGCATGCCGCTCCGCTTCGCCAACGCCGGCCAGGACACCACCGTTCCCGGCTGGCTCACCCTCGGCCGGACTCGCCTCTCCTGAGCCCGCGCCGGCCATCCCCCACCGATGGAGGTCACCACCCCATGCGACCCCTCCTGGCGCGGTCCTGCCGCGCCGCCGTCGCCCTCGTCACCGGGGCGCTGCTGACACTGCTGCTGGCACTGTCGCCGGCGTTACCCGCGGCGGCGGCCCCGCAAGGTCCGCCCCCCAGGCCCGCGGCTCCCCCGACACCCGACCCGTCCCTGACCGTCCACCCGCTCACCGCGGCCGACGGGCCGGTGGACAATCCGCTCAAGGGGTTCGCCCGCTTCTACAGCCCGGGCGGCGACCAGAACCAGGGCTACCCCCACTCGCTGACCTGGACCTACTTCGGGCTCTCCGAGGTCATGACCAACGCCGGCAACTGCGGCTCCTACGACTGGTCGCCGGTCGACAGCGCCCTCAACGAGAGCGCGTCCTACGGCAACCAGGTCGCGCTGCGGTTCTACATGGAATATCCCGGCGGCAGCGGCAGCCACCCGGCCAACGCCATCCCCCGCTGCTTCGACGGTCACGTCACCTACCGGAACAACGCCTACTGGGGCACCACCAGCCCCGACTACGACAACGCCTACCTCCTCACCGCCGTCCAGAACTTCATCGCCGCGTTCGGCGCCCGCTACGACGGCGACCCGCGCATCGGCTTCATCCACACCGGCATCGTCGGCCTGTGGGGCGAATGGCACACCTGGCCGTACGACACCGACACCGGCGACGGCTACCCCGATTACATGCCGACCGACGCCCACGGCGCGCAGATCCTGCAGGCGTACGACA
This sequence comes from Nonomuraea sp. NPDC050643, assembly GCF_040654715.1. Lineage (NCBI taxonomy): Bacteria > Bacillati > Actinomycetota > Actinomycetes > Streptosporangiales > Streptosporangiaceae > Nonomuraea > Nonomuraea sp. NPDC050643. The sequence continues at coordinate 33,398 of NZ_JBFAIM010000042.1, forward strand.
ACGCCTTCGACACGACCAAGCTCGAAGTCCGGTATCCGGGCGCCGGCGGCTCCGGGGCCAGGAACCTGCGCATCGGCTACCACGACGACTCCTTCTGCTACCGCGAGGGCAGCCCGCTCGCCGGGGTGACCCTGCCCCAATCGCTCGGCGGCGCAGGCTACTCCCAGTTGCAGCGGGCACTCGACCAGGGCGTGGAGAACAAGTGGATCACTGATTCGATGGGCGGCGAGGTCCGGCCCGAGATCCAGTCCCAGGCCTTCTCCTACTGGCCCGGCGGGTCGGGCCAGGTGGACGACATGAGGGCCTGCATCGAACTGGAGCACGCCACCTGGATGATCAACGAGCAGAGCTCCGGGTACGCCGCAGGCGACCCCAAGGTCGCGGCCGCCGTCCGGCTCATGGGCTACGACCTCAGCGTCACCAACGCCTACTACAACGACGTCGCGAGCGGCACCGCGAAGGTCGGCGTGCAGATCGGCAACGACGGCGTGGCCCCGTTCTACTACCCGTGGACGGTGACGCTGGGTCTGAAGAACAGCGCCGGCAGCGTGGTCAAGTCGTGGGACACCCCTTGGGACCTGCGTACGGTGATGCCCCGCAGGATCAGGGCCTTTCCCGACTGGAACGTAGGCGCCGATCCCACCTACCGTGACTTCGGTCACCTCCAGTATTTCGCGACCACCGTCAACCTGTCCGGGGTCGCGGGCGGCGCGTACCAGCTCGTCATGCGGGTGAAGAACCCGCTGGAGGCCGTCAGCGCCAACGCCAGGAAACTGCGCTTCGCCAACGCCACCCAGAACGCCGACGGGTGGCTCGGGCTCGGCTCCATGGCCGTGGGATCGGGCGGCGACCAGGTCGCGCCGAGCGTGCCGGCCGGGCTGACCTCGCCGTCGGCCACCAGCACCTCGGCCACCCTGGCGTGGAACGCCTCGACCGACAACGTCGCGGTGACCTCGTACCAGGTGCTGCGCAACGGCTCCCCGGTGGGCACGACCGGCACCACCACCTACACCGACACGGGCCTTTCGCCCGCCACCTCCTACACCTACACGGTCAGGGCCCGTGACGCCGCGGGCAACTCCTCGGCCGCCTCCTCACCCCTCACCGTCACCACGACGTCCACGACCACGGTGGAGGCGGAGCATCCGGCCAACACCCTGAGCGGTGGCGCCGTGGTCGCGTCCTGCTCGGGATGCTCGGGCGGCTCCAAGGTCGGCTACATCGGCAACGGTGCGACCCTCACCATCAACAACGTCGGTACGAGCAGCGCCGGAGCCCGTACGCTGACGATCTCCTACCTGTCGGCGGTGGCCCGTACGGCGACGGTCAAAGTGAACAACGGGACGGCGGCCACCGTCGGCTTCCCGGTCACCGCCGACTGGAACACCGTGGGCGTCCGCACTGTGACCGTCACCCTCGCCGCCGGCGACAACACCATCACCATCGCCAACCCGGGCGACTGGGCCCCGGACATCGACAAGATCGCCATCTCGTAGGGCGCCGAGACCCGGCCTGGGCGGCCGGGTCTCGGTCATTTCATGCCGGAGAAGTTCATGGACTGCACCAGCCGCCCGCCGAGGAAGACGAGCAGCAGGAGCACCGGGAGGACGGACAGCACCGATCCGGCCATGAGCCCGGTCCAGTCCGGCGCCGTGTTCGGGGACTGCTGGAGGAACACGCCCAGGCCGACGGTGAGGACCCGGGTGCTCTCGCCCTTGCCCACCAGCAGCGGCCACAGATAGTCCTTCCAGCTCCACACGACGGTGGTCAGCCCGATGGTGATCAGCGGGCCACGGCTCATGGGCAGCACGATCTTCCAGAACATGCCCCACCGGCCGATGCCCTCGAGCGTGGCGGCCTCCTCCACGTCCCCGGGGATGGACAGGAAGAACTGGCGCAGGAAGAACACCGCGAACGGCGTCATCAGCAGGCTGGGCAGGACCAGGCCCGGGATGGTGTTCAGCACTCCCAACTGCTTGACCAGCACGAAGTTCGGCAGGAGCGTGAAGATCGGCGGCACCATCAGCGCGGCGACGATGACGCCGAACATCAGGTCCCGGCCCGGGAAGCGCAGCCGGGCGAAGGCGTAACCGGCCATGGCACAGCAGAAGGTCTGCACGACGGCGATCAGTCCGCTGTAGATCAGCGAGTTCACCGTGTACAGCAGGAAGTCGATCTGCGCGCCGGACCCGCCCGCGGCTCGCGCCTCTTCGGGGCTGACCAGGCCCAGCACCCGGGTGAAGTTGATCAGTGTGGGGTTCTGGGGCCACAGGGCCGTCGAGTCGCGGTAGAGGTCGGCCGCGGGGGTGAGGGCCGTACGGACCATCCAGTAGAAGGGGAAGATGGTGAGCACGACCGCGGCGATGAGGGCGAACCAGGTGACGCCTCTGCCGATCTTCATTCCGGAGAACATCCGAAGGCTCCTTAGCCCAGGTCCGAGCTCGACGCGCGCAGCATCCGCATCTGCACGGTCGTCAGCACGCCGAGGATGACCACGAGGACCATCGCCACGGCGGCGGCGTATCCCATGTGGAAGTAGGTGAAGGCCTGCTGGAAGATGTAGTAGTAGATGACGCGGGTCTCGGGGATGGGCGCCTTGCCGCCGTAGACGACCGCGACGGTGTCGAAGATCTGGAACGAGCCGATCAGCGACACCACCAGCACCAGGGCCAGGATCGGCCGCAGGAGCGGCAGGGTGATCGAGCGGAACATCCGGATCTCGCCCGCGCCGTCGATCGCCGCGCCCTCGTACAGGTGCTGCGGAATCTGCAGCATTCCGGCGTAGAGGAGCAGCGCGGTGTAGCCGGTATAGGCCCAGCTGTTGACCAGGGCCACCAGGGGCATCGCCCAGGTCGGGGAGTTGAACGACAGGGTCGTGTCGAGACCGGCCACGCCGAGGAGGTGGTTGACGAACCCGAGGTCGGGATCGAGCAGCCACGCCCACAACAGGCCGATCGTCACGTTCGGCACCAGCCAGGGCACCAGCAGCGTGGCACGCAGCACGACCGAGCGGGTCAGCCGGTGCATCAACGCCGCCAGCCCCAGCGCGACCACCGTCTGCACGGTGATGTTCACGAGCACGTAGTAGCCCGTGACCTTCAGCGCGTTCCAGAACTGGCCGTCACCGATGAGCTTGCGGTAGTTGTCGGCGCCCACGAACGCCGGGTCGTTGAGCAGGCTGTAGTCCGTGACCGAATACCACACGCCGCGGATCGTGGGATAGGCGTAGAACACCGCGAAACCCACGATCACCGGCAGCAGGAACAACCACCCGACCAGCCGATCGTCCCGCCGTCTTCGCGGACCGCCGCGGAGAGAACCCGCATCGAGTCGTGTCCCAACCGCGTGCATGCGCACTCCTCATCGACGGCCGACCATCGGTTAATAATGATGAGGACTAGCGATAATTTGTCAAGAGCTAATCATAACTGCCCAGTGGGCTTACGGCAGCGAACCCACCGTGCCGGTCGGCCACGGGCGCGGAAGCCGGCCGGGTCGGGCTGGACCGTCAACGGGCGTCCGCGGCGCTACCATCGGATCACCGACGACGGCGTCCGCGCCGCCCACGCTCAGGCGGCTCGGATGCAGCGCGCCGCCGCACATGTCCTGTTGCCGAACGCGGTGACGAGCGAATGAATCACGTTCTCGAACTGCGCTACCGCCGCCTCGCCGGCGGATTCGCCGTCCGCGCCCAGGCCACTCGCGCGTACGGCGTGCCGCCGCGGGCCGACGGGCTGCATCTCGGCGTGCTGATCGTGGCGGGTCTCACCTTCGCGGAGCTGCCCGTCCTGCCGCAGGTCAACCATCCGGCGTGGGCGGCGCTCGGGATCGCGCCGGCCGCTCGGCGCCCGTCTACCTGCTTCCCGACCTGGTCTGCCTGGGCGAGGACCTGCCGGTGACCGGTGCTCGTGGGTTTCTGTACTGGAGCACGCTCGTCGTTGTCGTCGTGGCTTCCCTGGTCGCCGCCCGTCGGCCTGTCTGGGTGAAGCAGATATGAAGCAGGGCGCTGCTAGCGTCCTGGCCTCATGAACCTGGAAAGAACGAAGGCGGTGCTGGCGGCGGTCGGCGTGGCCGCGCTCGCCATAGCCGTACCCGGTTTCGACAAGGCCGTCGCGGCCACGGACACGAGCGCCGCGGCCCGCACCGTGCCGCTGGTGCGGTATTTCGACGGGCGCAAGCACTGGAGCACGACGGGGGCGAAGCCCAACGCGAAATATCGTGAAGAGGGCCGGATTCCGATTCTCGTGACGCAGGCGCCGGGCACCCGGGCCGTCTACAGTTGCATGAGCGGCTCGGCTCCGCGTGACCAGTATCTGTCGCATTTCACCGACTGCGAGAATCGGGTGAGCGACACGGGCGACAATGTCCTGCTGAAAGTCGAGGGATATCTCTACACGCAGCCGGGCCCCGGCCTGAAGGCGGCTTATCGCTGTTACGTGCCGCACACGAAGAGCCACTTCTTCTCCGTCAAGTCCGACTGCGAAGCCAATCCGCCGGAGTCCCCGGTGAAGGCCGAGTTCGTACTCGGCTATTTCCCGGCGTAGGAGGGCGTCCTCCATGCCGTTCCCGGCATGGAGGACCCCGAACTCACCACAAATCCCTTTTCCGCCGCCGCCACAGTCCCAGGCGGATCGCTTCGCCGGTCACGAATGCGAAGAAGAGGCAAAGGGCGCCGAAGCTCAGCGACTGGCGCAGAATGGTGCCGACCTCGGCCACGTACGCCTCTTCGCTGATCGTGACCCAGGGCCGGTCCGGCTCGGAGACTCCTTGCTGGTCGAAGGGATACCGGCGGGCGTAGACACCGTCGGCCGAGCTGTAACCGTAGGTGCTCACCTTCACGCACGAAGTGCCGCCGTTCGTGCAGAGGCGCGGCACATTGCCGTAACTGACGGTCATCCACACGGCGCCGGCCGTCGCCGCGAAAAGCAACCACAGCGGAACCGAGCGCCACAGAACCGACCGATCGCGTACGCGCGGCGCCGGTTCCGTCGCGCCCCAATCGATAAGGGCGCCGCGAATCAGCGAAACCACGGCCACCAGCAGGGGGAAAAAGGCGAGAAGCGGGTCGAGCCCGCGCGGCAGTGGAACTTCGTGGCTGACCATCGCCAACACGAGACAGCCCGCCATCAGCGCCATGAGAAGAAACCGCGAACCAGGAAACGTCAGCACGCGCCTCGCAGCCATGCCCTTATCCTATTGGACCGGGAGCGATTCACGCGAGTTAGATGATACCGATCGGTTCGATCAATCGCCGGTGTGTCGGCTCCATGACATTCGACCGCGACCACGAGCATGTCCCCGGGAACGTCCCACCGTCGCGAACCACTCCACGGCCGAGCGGCCGATCTCCACCCGTGCCGGACGGTCGGGCCGTGCACGATCTCCTCGACTGTCGGAACCGGGCGGCCGGTGACCGGTTCAGCGCGCCGCGGGGAGCCGGAGCGTGAAGGTCGAGCCTTCGCCGAGGACGCTGGTCGCGTGCAACGTGCCGCCGTGGGCCTCGGCGAGCTTGCGGGCGATGGGCAGGCCGAGGCCGCTGCCTCCGGTCCGCCTGCTGCGCGACTTCTCCACCCGCCAGAACCGCTCGAAGATCAGGGGCAGGTCCTCGGCGGCGATCCCGGTGCCGGTGTCGGTCACGTCGATCACCACGTCGTCGCCCTCGCGACGGGCGAGCAGGCTGACGGTGCCGTCCGGCGGGGTGTGCCGCACGGCGTTGGACGCCAGGTTGCCCACCGCCTGGCGCAGCCGTACCGGGTCGGCGAACAGGCGCGGCTCGCCGTCGGCCCGGGTGGTGAGGGTGACGCCGGCGGCCTCCGCGCCTCCACGGTGCGCGGTGGCGACCTGGACGAGCAGGTCGGCCACGTTGACCGGCTCCTCGCGCAGTCTCAGCTCGCCCGCGTCGGCCACCGCCAGGTCCTGCAGGTCGTCGATGATGTGCTGGAGCAGCAGGGCCTCCTCCAGCAGGGACGACACCAGCTCCCGGTCCGGGGCGACCACTCCGTCCTCGGTCGCCTCCAGCCAGCCCCGGATGTTGCTCAGCGGGGTCCGCAGCTCGTGGGCGATGTCACTGACCATCTCCTTGCGCAACTCTTCCAGCCGTTCTCGCCGTTCTGACATGGCGTTGAAGGCCGCGGCGAGCCGGCAGAGCTCGTCCCGTCCCGTCACCGTGACTCGCGCGGCCTTCCCCTCTTCCATGAGGCGTACGGCGTCGGTCAGCTCCCGCAGCGGCCTGCTCAAGCGGCTGCCCGCGATGACGGTGGCGGTCACGGTGATCAGCAGGACCAGCGCCGCCACGCCCGCGATGCGGGCCTGGTTGGCCGGTGATCCCACGACCGGCTGGGGAAGCTTCGTCTACGGCCCTTGGGCCGGCCCTGGCTCGGTCAGCAACAAAGCTCGCCCCTCCGGCGCTCGCTGGGCCGTCGATGCCGGCCATGAGCGTGCCAACTGGTAGACCCTGGCCGGCGGGACGTACGAGGTGTTCGGTCCTCCTCGCATGTGCGTGCGGAAGCGGCTGCACCCTTCCGGATCATGGCGAACACGTCCGGGCCCTCTTTGTCGGCCGGTGATCGTAGGATCGTCCGCGTGAATCTGGACGACGCCGCCGCCCGGCTCGGGGCATCCGTCGAAGACGTCGACCGCGTGCACCGGCTCGCCGGCGACCGGCCGTCGGCTCCGCTGCCCGCCAAGGCCGACGCGCCCGCGATCCTCGACCGGCTCGCGGTGCGGCCGGACGACGCCGCCGAGATCATGGCGGGCTGGCCCGACCCCGGCTCGCCATTGTGGACTCCGGAGCTGCGCTGGCTGCTCGACCGCTCGATCGCCCTGGTCCGCGCCGATCTCGGGGGCCACGGGTGGCTGTCGCCCGGTCCGGAGCTGCCGCGCGAGCGGGGTCCCGCCTGGCGGCATCTCTACGTGTACGCGTACCTGGCCCTGGTCGACGTCGTCATGAGATACCACCGCGACCACGGCATCGCCGATGCCGTGTCGTGGGTGTCCCTCGCGGATCTGGGCCGCAACCTCGCGATCGACCGGCGGATGCACCGCGAGGGCTGGCCGGTCATGCAGAGCTGGCTGACACTGCACGCGCGCGGCGGCATCTACGAGCTGGGCCGGCTGCAGCACCAGCGCGGCGGCACCACCATCGACCTGCACATCCCCGAGTCGGGGCCGATGACCCCGGAGGCGGTCTCGGCGTCGCTCGACGAAGCCCGCGCGTTCTTCCCACGCCACTTTCCCGACGAGCGCCACACGGCGTTCTCCTGCGGCTCGTGGCTGCTCGACCCGCAACTACGGGAATACCTGCCCGACGACTCCAACATCGTCCGGTTCCAGCGGAGGTTCGAGCTGGAGCCCTACGAGGAGCCGGAAGGGCAGGACGCCGACGTCGAGGTGCTGCGGTTCGTGTTCCGCACGTTGACCACGCCGCTCGACCGGCTCCCGCGCCGCACCGTGCTCCAGCGCGCGATCGTCGACCATCTGAAGGCCGGCCGCCACTGGCGCATCCGCCGCGGCCACTTCCCGATCTAACCCGGGACGAGACACCCCAGATCTGCCTCATGATCAATGAGACGTGGCTTCATTGATTCTGCGGCCGGCCCGCGCACCGCTGGGCCGGCGCGTCAAGCAGAGTGCCGAGCCGTACCTTCCGCGATGCGGTAGAACTCGGGTGCGGTGACGGTGGCGGGGACGCCGAGTTCGGTGGCGACCGCGGTGATCGCGGCGTCGCCGACGGCGAGGTCGACCTGGCCGTCGGTGGTGAAATACGGTGCGATGAACCTCTCGTAGTGGGTTCGCACCTCGTCTGCGGTGTGTCGGCCGAGGAACGTTTGGATGTGCCGCACCGTGGTGTCGGGTTCGTGGTGGATCACCCGCAGGGCGCGCCGGTGAGCTCGTACGACGGCCTGGACCGCAGGGTCGTCCGGGTGGATGAAGGTGGGGTCGACGGCCACGCCCACGGTGGGGATCTGGAAGTGGTCGCCGACCCAGGCCAATACCTGCCAGCCGTGTTCGGCGGCGATCGCCTCCGGCGCCATGGTGCTGCCGACCAGGGCGGCGTCGATCCTGCCGTCGTGCAGCCGGCGCAGGTCCATGCCGTAGTCGCCGGGCGGGCGGACGATGGTGTGGATGTCGCGGTCCGGGTCGAGGCCGGCCTGGCGCAGTACGATCCGGGCGAAGCAGCCGGGTGCGGTGTGGGGGGCGTGTATCGCCAGCCGCCGGCCGGCCAGGTCGGCCAGGGAGGTCAGGCCGGAGCGGGCGAGGAACCAGAACAACGGGCGGTGGGTGTTGACGTTGAGTGCGACCCAGGGGACGCCGTCGGTGAGCCGGGACAGCAGTGCCCGGCCGAGCCCGATGGTGGCGCCGCGGCGCAGCCGCTCGTCGTCCCAGGCACAGCCGTCGCGCAGCGCGACGTGGACGCCCTCGTCGGCGTAGTAGTCCTGCTGATCGGCGATGTAGGCGACCAGTTCCTCGTGCAGGCCCCGCCCGACGTAGGCGAGATCGATCGTGTGCATGAACGTTCTTCCTTGGTCGTGTCGCTGCCCTGTGCCCGCGCGTGCCGCGGGCCCGGCCGCTGCGGCCGCGCAGGGTGACGGTGTGCCGGATGCGGCCCGGAATGGTGTACCTCGGGTGCGGAGGACGCCGGGCGTCAGTACATGGCCAGCCCGCCGTTGACCGCGGCCGTGGTGCCGGTCATGAAGGCGTTGTCCTCACTGGCGTAGAAGGCGACCACCTGGGCGACGTCGTCCGGGCGTGCCAGGCGGCCCAGGGGGGTCGCGGCCACCTGCCGCTGCTTCTGCCCCGCGTCGATCAGACTCGCCATGCGGGTGTCCTCCACCGGACCGGGCTCGACGACGTTGACCGTGATGCCCCGAGGGGCCAGTTCCTGGGCGAGATAGCGGGCGAACTGCGCCAGTGCGGCCTTGGCCGTGCCCAGTGCGATCATGCCCTCGCGGGGCTGGCGGCTGAGGCCGGTGCCGAGATAGATGAGGCGTCCCCAGCCCTGCTCGGTCATGGCGGGCAGGACGGCTTTGGTGACCGCGAACGCCGCACGCATCTCGTCGTCGAGCTTGCCGCCCAGCTCGTCCCAGGTCATGTCGTGGAACGGCTTGATCACGTACGGGGTGAGCGCATTGTGCACGAGCACATCGATGCCGCCCCATGCCGCCCGGACCTGCTCGATCATGCTCTCGACCGCCGCCGACTCGCGCACGTCGCCCTGCACGGCCATGGCCTGGCCGCCTGAGCCCTCGATGCCGGCCACGACCTCGTCGGCCGCCGTGACGCTGCGGAGGTAGTTGACCACCACGCGCATCTCCCGCGCGGCCAGAAGGCGGGCGGTGGCCGCGCCGATTCCGCTGCTGGCCCCTGTCACCAACGCCACCCTGCCGGTTGCCCCAGTCACGTGCCCGCCTCCTGCTCCTCATCGCGGGCCGTCGGCACGACCGCCCGGAGTCGTTCATCGCCGATACCGGGGGTGCTGAGCGCGGCGACCGCGAAGGTGAGCGGTCGCTCCACCGTGCCACGGCCACCGTCGGACCTCACATCGCCACGCATAGGCATACCGGACATCTACCGCCGCGCCCGCTCTCTTACTCTCTGCAATCGATCGGGGACAGTAGAAGAATCGGGCATGTCCCTGGCGCGCCGGGAGCGGGTGAGGCTGGTTCACCCCTGCGTCGCCCGCTCCCGGCGTTTCCGCGTCGAAGCCCGCAAGCCCGGCCTGCACACGCCCCGGCTCACGGAATGAGGGTCACCTCGGGGTGACGCGGGCTCGGGCGGTCGAAGAGGGGGGTGCCGCGCGTCTTCAGGTGCAGGTCGAAGAAGGCGGCGGCGTAGGTGCGCTGGGCGGCGATGGAGCGGCCCGGGTCGATCGTCCCGATGAGGTCGGAGGGGTCGAGCTGCAGCTTGTCGGCGAACTGGGGTAGCAGCGCCTGGGCGTCGCTGAAGGAGATGTGCTCCGCCCCGGTGAAACGCAGTTCGCGCTTCCAGCCCGTCGACCTGTCCCACAGGGACTGCCAGGTGGGATCGCTCGCCCGGGTGTGCGGCTCTGCCGCCATCTGCAGGAACGGCTTGGCCAGGCCGGTTCGCGCCACCGGGCCGCGGTGCCCGCCGTCCAGGTTGACTCCCGCGTCGACGCGGCGGTCGTCATGGGCGAGTTGCAGCGCCGTCGAGCCGCCCATGGAATGACCCAGCGCTCCGATGCGGGACAGGTTCAGCCCGCCGCGCAGCCCCGCCGGGAGCGCGCGCCGGTCGGCGTCGGGGTTGTGTCCCCGGTTCAGGCGGGCGAGCTGGTCGAGGACGAAGGCCATGTCGTCGACGCGTACGTCCACCGCCTTGGCCATGTCCTCCTCCGTCCAGTCCGCCGTGACCACGGTGCGTTCGAGCCGCCCGCCGGGGAACTCGACCTGCGCCGTCTCGTAGGTGTGGTCGACGCTGACGACGACGTATCCGCGGCTGGCGAGGTCTTCCACGACGGTGGTGCCGATGGTGCGCGGCGCCCGGAACCCGGACGAGTACAACACGACCGGCAGCCTCCCGCCGGCCCTGTCCATCGGCGCCCCCTCCTGGGAGTGTGTCGTGGCCCCGGCCCAGTCGACGTCCCCGGGCTGGACCCCGAGGAAGGCTGCCAGGGTCCGGCCGAAGTCGGCCGCCGCCAGCGGCGGCATGTACGGCGCGGTGGGCAGCCCCGCCCTCCGCCGCGCCGGATACCACACGCTCACCATGAGCTCCCGATACGCACGCCCCTCCACCCACGGATCGGGGCGCGACCGGTCCACCAGATGCAGCGCCACGGTGCCGACCGGGTGCTTCCCGGCGGGCGGCGGCAGGGTCACCTGGATCCCGGTCCCGCGGGTGGCGGGCTCCGCCGCCGCCTCTGTGGCCGGCGGCCCGGCGGCCAGCGCCAGGCACAGGGCGGCGATCGTCCCCGTCCGGCCGGGTCGTGTAACAGTCGTCCCCATCGCGCTTTCTCCTCACGGGCGGACGAATTCTTCCTGTGCAGGAGCCTTCCAGCGATCTTCCTCACTTTGATCCTCCGGCGGGACGAACTCCCCGTGCCACCCTGGTCTGACTGAAGTGATCGATCCAGCCATCGGTCATACCCAGGTCGTACTCCGGGCGGGGTCCCTGAGCAGCAGCGGGAGATCGGCGTCCGCGGTGGCCCGCCCTCGTGGCCTCCGCCATCATCGGCGTGCGCATTGTTCGGGAACGAAATTGCGCATTCAAGTCTTTTCTTAGGGCTCTCTATACATCTATCGCCATATTCTGCCTATATGAATGGGGCCGGACGCTTGTGGGGCTCTCGATTCGGAAACCGGGCGTGCTGTGGCGCGTTGGCAGGGTAGCGTCCCGGTTCCGCGCGCGGCCGTCGCGTCGTCTCGTCTGGACGAGTTGCTGATCGAAGCCGTGTTCAACGCGGGAGCCCATGTCGGCATCGTGTACGTCCTGGACGACGGCCGTCAGGTCCTGCGCATGGAGGCGTCGATAGGTCTTCCCCCCTCGATCGCGAGTGCGTGGGCCACGGTCAGGTCGAACGATGCGGTGCCGGTGTCGGTGTCGGTGCGCGAACGGCGGCTGATCTGGCTCAGTGACCAGGTGGCCCTGGCCCGCGAGTTCCCGGGGACGGCCCTGGCGCTGCCGTACCATTTCGCGCTGGCCACTGCGCCGATCTGCTCCGGCGGCGCCATCTGGGGCGGGTTCATCCTGATGTGGCCCGCGGGCGATGGATCCGGGCTCACCCGGCGCGAGCTCGACGTCATCAACGACACCTGCGCCCACATGGGCGACCTGCTCCGTCAGGCGAGCGAGCAGGGCCGCGCGGTCGCCCCAGGGTCCCGGCCCCGGATCCTGGATCCGGTTCGCGCCCACAAGGCGGGTCCGCGTACCGGTCTGACGGCGCTGAAATGCCTCGACGGCCTGCCCGAGGGCCACTGTCACCTGGACGCGCGCGGGCGGGTGAACCTCGTCACCGCGCCGGCCGCGGCGTTGCTGGCCGCGGAACCGTCCGAGATGATCGGTCAGCGCCTGTGCAAGGCGCTGCCGTGGCTGGACGACCCGATCTACGAAGACCGCTACCGGGCCGCGATCGTCAGCCACCGGACCACGCGGTTCACCGCCCGCCATCCCGACGGGCGGTGGCTGTCGTTCCAGTGCTACCCGAGCCTGCCCGGCATCACCATACGGATCACGCCCGCAACCACGTCCGAGCCCCCGGCCGACATCTCCGGCGAGCATCCGCAGGTGATCGGGCTGCACGAACTGCTGCACCTGGCGACCTCGCTCGCACAAGCGGTGACCGCGCAGCACGTGGTCGACCTTGTGGCCGACCACGTCCTGCCGGTCTGCGACGCCCAGGCGATGGCCCTCCTCAGCTGGGACAGCGGCCGGATGCACGTGGCCGCCTCGCGCGGCTACAGCAAGCGGGGCCTGGAGAACTTCGAGGGCCGCCCGGTGGTCCAACCGGTCCGCTGGGCGGGCGGCTACGAGGAAGGCCGACCGGCGTTCTACTCCTCCTGGGAGGAGTTCCACCGCACTTACCCCGGCGCGGTCCGTATCGACGACATGTACGCCTGGGTGCTCCTGCCGCTGGTCGCGTCGGGACGCTCCATCGGCACCTGCGTTCTCGCCTACGACCATCCCCACCGGTTCAGTGACAACGAGCGGGCCATGTTCACCGCCCTGGGCCGCCTGGTCACCCAGGCGTTCGAACGCGCCTGGCTCTACGACGGCAAGCACCAACTCGCCGAGTCCCTGCTGCGCACGCTGCTGCCGCGCGAACTCCCCGCGATTCCCGGGCTGGACGTTGCCGCCCGATACGTGTGCGCCACCCCCGGCATGGACATCGGCGGCGACTTCTACGACCTGATCCGCCTCGACGACACCATGGCCGCGGCCGTCATCGGCGACGTGCAGGGCCACGACGTGACGGCCGCCGCCCTCATGGGCCAGGTACGCACCGCCATCCACACCCACGCGACCGCCGGCGCAACCCCGGGCGAGGTGCTCGCGTACACCAACCGCCTGATATCCGAACTGGCCCCCGACCGCTTCACGAGCTGCCTCTACCTCCGGCTCGACCTGCGACGGCACACCGTCTGCCTGGCCAGCGCCGGGCACCTCCCGCCCCTGCTCAGCCGCCGCGGCACCCCCACCCAGGTCATCGACACCGTGCCCGGCCTGCTGCTCGGCATCGATCCCGACGCCGAGTACGCCACCACGGAGTTGTACCTGCCGCCCGGCTCGGTGCTGACCCTCTACACCGACGGGCTCATCGAGCAGCCCGGCTGCGATCTGGGCGATGCCATCGCCGACCTGGCCACCCACTTCACCCCCGCACCCGGCCAGCCCCTGCACAGCCTGGCGGAATCGCTGATCAGGCCGGCCACGCGGGAGCAGCGTACGGACGACACCGCCGTCCTCCTCCTGCGAAACACACCCACGCCCGAGCGGGTGATGCGGCCCAGCGCCGACGAGGACTCCTGACACGAATGTGAGCCTCCAACGCCTCGATGTCGCGCACCTTCTCCAAGCGGCCGGTCGGCACGCCGAATCCGTCACCACCGTTCGCGATGAAGAGGTCGGCCGTCACGCGGTGCTTCTCGGTGGGGCTGGTGGTCGCCGAAGCGCGGGGTTGCCCCGACGGCGCGCACGTCGTGTCGTATCGGGTGACGAGCCACGGCGCGGGGCCGTCCCGGAGCCCCAATGCGCTCACGCCGGTCATCGGGCCGCCCCGGAGGTCGGCGCGTGCGGGCGCGGGCCGGCGCCCGCGGGGTCGGCCAGCTCCGCCAGCAGCGCGGCCGCCAGGCCGATCACCTGGACCTCGGTCTCGTTCAGCCCTTCCATCGCGGTGGCGAGCCAGCGATCGCGGGCGGCCATGTCGCGGATCAGCACCTCGCGGCCCACGGGGGTGAGGTCCAGCACCGACGCGCGACGGTCGAGCGGGCTCGGCGTGCGGGCGATCAGGCCCTCGTCCTCCAGCTCGGCGAACACGCGGGTCAGCGACTGCGGCTGCTGGTGCTCGGCGACGGCGATCTGCGTCGGGGTGCTGGAACCGTGGCGGTACAGGTGCCCGAGCACGCTCACCTTGTTGCTGCTGAGCGCGTCGGACGGGCGCTCGGCGCGCAGCCGGCGGGCCAGGCTCGTGACCGCCCGGCGGGTCTCCGACGCCACCCGGCGTCGTGTTTCTCCCTGATCAGCTCCCATGTTGCTACGCTATCACTTAGTTCTTTCTGCGTCATACTTCGTAAACTGGGCAAAAGTACTACGTGATGCTTACCATCTGAAGATGACTTCACGAGTGAAGAACGCCGCGGTCACCACAGCGGCCACGATCGCCGGCCTCGGCGTCGCGGCGGTCGTCATCCATGTCGCGCACCTGCACACCGGCCTCCTTGTCGTGGCCGCGGCGCTGGGCCTGTCGCTGGGCCGGACGCGCCGGGACAAGGACTGGCCGGACCGCGTCATCGCCCTCACCGTGCTGCCGGTCGTCGCGGCGGCGGCCGTCGTGACGCGCGTGTTGCTGGCGGGGCCGTACGCCGTGCTCGGTGCGGCGTTGTTCGTCCTCGCCATGAGCGCCACCGTCTGGGTACGGCGCTGGGGCGGGCGCGCCACCGCCGCCGGGACCCAGGCGTCCATGCCGCTGCTCGTCGTGGTGCTGGTGGCGCCGGTCGGCATGCCGGACATCGGATGGACGGCGTTGATCGCCATGCTGACGTGCGGCGTGGTGCTGGGGATTCACCTGCTGACCGGTCCCCCGCCGGAACGGCGCGCGGACACCCCGCCCCGGGGGCGGCTGCCGGCGAGCACCAAGATGGCGATCCAGCTCGGCGTGGCGCTGGCGCTCGCCTTCCTCTGCGGCCGGCTCCTCTTGGGCGAGCACTGGCAGTGGGTGGTGTTGACGACCTTCCTCGTGTGCAGCGGCAACAGAGGGCGGGCGGACGTCGTGCACAAGGGAATGTCGCGGGTCGCGGGCGCGGTGGCGGGCACGGGCGGCGCGACGTTGCTGCTGCCGCTGCTCGCGGGCAGTTCGGCGGCTCACGTCACCGCCATCACCGCCGCCTTGGGGGCCGGCGTGTGGTTGCGGTCGTTCGGGTACGCGTACTGGGTCGCCGGCATCAGCGCGGCGCTGGCCTTCGCCTACGCCTACTTCGGGCAGAGCGTCCCGTCGCTGCTGGGTGTCCGCCTGGCGGGCATCCTGCTCGGCGGCGCGATCGCCGTCGCGGTCTCGTGGTACGTCCTGCCCGTACGCAGCACGGCGGTGGCCCGGCTGCGGGTGGCCGAGTCCGTACGTGCGCTGGCCGCCTACCTGCAGAGCCTGCAGGAGCGGGCCGCCGGCCACGCCGGCGAATCGTCGTCCGAGCATCGCGCGCGCTTCGAGGAGGCCGTCGGCCGGGTGGAGGAGATCGCCCCGCCCTTCGAGGCCCGACGACGGCTACCGGGCCAATGGCGAGCCGACTGCCGGCGGCACGCCGACGTCTTCGACGCCCTACGAAACACCGCCCGTTCACTGCGCGAAATCACCGAGCACATAGAAGCCTCAACGAACGGACGTCCGGCGCCTGACGTGGCGGCACTGATCGGCCAGGCCAGAAAAGAACTCGGCGTCTTACGCACGGGCGGCACCGAACCGCACGCGGCATTGCGCCGGACAAGCGAACGCCTGGCCGAAACGGCCGCGCTTACCATGTCATGAGCCACACCGGCGGTCGCACTGCCCGGGAAAACAACGCGGCCCGATTCTCGGCAAGACCGGCATGGAACGTCCACCGCTTGGCGCTGGATGAAGCGATTACTCCCACGTGATCGAGGGTGGCGGACGTTCCCTTCCAGCGTGTTGACCCCATGCTGCTCCAGACGGGCACGGGCCGCATCGAGCGCTCCGGCAACTGCAGAAGCAGTCAGATCGAGCACCGATATCTCGTTGACCTGTACGGCGTTCTCATACGTTGGTTCGGCGACGGTCCGCGCAACGACGCGGCCAATGCTTTCCGCTTCACTGATTGCGGCAGGATCGACTTTGATCACCGTCGTCGAAATCCACGGCGCGCAACCTGAAACCGCAACCAATATGCACACCAACGCCAATAGGCGCTTGACCATCAAAGCGCCACTCCCCATCCCCTAGAAACGGGCCGTACAGCACGCCGCCGACGCCGCGTACCCGATGGGGCGCCGAGCCGGCCTTGGCGGGGCCGGGCGGGCGGCCGGGCGCCCGCCTGGAGCGGTCCAGTCATGCCCGGCTGTGAGGAGTTTTGACACAGCCTTGTCACGATCGCGGTAACGATAGGTTGCCATCCCCTCATCCTCTGTTATGGTCCCCTCTTGTCCCCAATTGGGATGACCTTTTATCTCTGAGGAGGAACATGCGGAGCATGAAGAGGGCGGCTGCCCTTACCGCGGCTGTGGCGACGGCGACCGTCCCCCTGCTGGCCCTCGCGTCCCCGGCGATGGCCCAGCAGCCTGCCAAGACCGCTGCCGTCCAGACCCAGGTGCTGGACTGGCTCTCCCTTGACGCGCTGAGCGGCACGGCGCTGGCGCAGCGGGTCAAGGAGCTGCTGGGGAAGGGCTACGTCCCCTCGGCCCTGAACGTGACCAACGCGACCAACCCGCAGTACACGTCCCTGTGGGTCAAGGACACCGTCGGCAAGGTCAACGTGCTGCAGGGCCTGTCGGCCACGGACCTGCCCAAGCAGATCGACCAGCAGGTGAAGTCGGGCTTCCAGCCGAAGCTGATCACCGGCACCGGCACCGGCCCGAGCGCGGTCTTCGCGGCGGTCTTCGAGAAGACCACGCAACTGGCCAAGTCTCAGCTGAGCATGAGCAAGGAGACCTTCGCGAAGGTCAACGCCGAGTTCACCGCCGCCGGCTACAGCATCGCGTCCCTCGACGTGTACGGCACCGTGGAGAAGCCCCTCTACGCGGCCGTCTGGGTGGCCGGCGCCGCCACGGGAGCCGTCCAGGTGACCCTCGGGCAGACCGTGGAAGAGCGCGGCAAGGAGCTGCTGGCGAAGACCAAGCAGGGCCTGCAGCCGGTGCTCATGGCCGTCGAGCCCGGCAAGCTCTACACCACCGTGTGGAGCAAGGGCAGCGCGACCGGGCTGAAGGAATATCTCAACCTGTCGAAGCTGACCTACACGCTCAAGTCGGCCGAGATGAAGGCCCTGGGCTACTCGCCGAAGATCCTGAGCGCCGAGGACGGCGTCATCGCGTCGGTCTGGAGCAAGAAGTAGGACCCGCGGCGTTGGGCTGAGTCCGGCACAGGAACAGTGTGCCGGACTCAGCTCCACGATAGTGCAGGTCAGCGGCGAACACGTACGCGGGCGACGTGGAGCGTGGTCACCAGGGACGGCGCCTGCCCGCGACCGGCCCCGAACCGACCGAGCACGCCGTACCGCCGCCGCGATCAAGCGCTGTCAGGCCATCGCGGACGCTCTGGGTGAAGCAGTCATGAAGCTGCCATGAAGCCGCCGGGTGCTTGGGTGGTGTGAATCGTCGATTCAGCACTTGCAACGAGTGCCACGCAAGCCGAAGGAGAAGGCAGTGAAGCATCGTTCCGTTCGGCCCCGTACGACGGCCCGGCGCACTGCCGTGGTGTTCGCGATGGCCGGTGTGCTGTCGATCGGAGTCATGGCCGCTCCGGCCTCGGCCGACTCCGGCAGCCCCGCGCACAACCTCTGGCACTGGATATGCGGCTGCCAGCACAGTGTCGCCTCGATCAGTCTCGAGGACGTGGTCCGGACTGAGTGGGAAGCCACACCTTGACCCGCTGAGCATCACCCCGTCCCGACGTCGTCGAGACCATGCGCGACGATCTTCGTGATCGGAAGCCGGACGGGCCGATGAATGGCGCGGGCGCAACCGTCGAACAGCACCTGACGCCGACGTTGTCCGCCCGCCCGTGCGGGTGAAGAAGGGCGGCATTCGCGAGGTCTATCCCGGGCGTCCGTTCTGCGGGTGAGCCATGTCCCGGTCCGGCCGTGCGGCAGGGTCGTGTCCCTGTCGCACGGCCCCATCAAGGTCCCGCACTGGAGTCCCCTTGATCTTCACATCTGTCGTACGTCGCCTGTGCGTGCTGCTCATCGCGGCCAACGCGGCCCTGGTGGCCATGGCCGCGGGGGCCGTGCCCGCCACTCCCGCGCGAGCGGCCGTGTCCATGTCCGCACGTGCCGCGCATCCGTTCGGGCTGCCGTCCGTGGCCAGGATCGGGGCCGAGGGGAACCGGGTGACGCTCGCCTGGTTGCCGGCCGAGGATGACTGGGTGTTGCTCGGCCGTTCGGTCGGCGCGTTCGAGGACCTGGCCGCGGCCGCGGCCGCCCGCCTGACCGGCGAGCAGGTGCTGGCCCGCTCCACCGCCGTCCGGAACTATCTGCAGGCCCGTGTCGGGGTCAGTCAGGGCGGCCGGCCCTGCGCCTCCGAGCTCGCTCCGCTGGAGCGGTTGCTCGCCGAGGGCGCCCGGTTCAGCTTCGAGTGCCCGGAGACGGTCCGGGAGGTCGATGTCCGGATCGGGGCGCTGGCCGACCTGCACGAGGCGTATCGGACCATGCTCACCGCCGAGTCGCCGGCCGTGCCCGCGAAGGCGTTGCTGACCTCGGCGGCCGACACGCGCAGACTGCGCTTCGACCCGTCGGCGGAGGCCGGAGTGCCGCTCGTGGTGCCCGCCGTCGCGCTGGTGACCGTGATCGGTGTGCTGGTCGCTCTCCTGGTACGCCGGCGTCGCCGCTCGGAGGTGGGCACATGAGCGACGCCACCGGTCCGGAAGGCTACCTGATCGCGTTGTTCGACGGGAAGGGGGCGTTCTGGCCGGCCCTGGTCGTCGCGCTGGGGGTGGGCGTGCTGCACGCGGTCGCGCCGGGGCACGGCAAGAGCGTGACGGCCGCGTACCTGATCGGCACGCACGGGCGCTATCGCGACGCCCTGCGGCTGGGGGTGGTCGTGGCGCTGATGCACACGATCTCGGTGCTCGCGCTGGCGCTGGCCTGGGTGGGGCTGAGCAGCGCGACCGCCGTCGGCGCCGGGGCGATCAGCGCCTGGCTGCAGGTCGTGGCGGGTGTGGTGGTGATCGGCGTCGGCGTGCACCTGACCTACCGCCGCCTCCGGCACCGCGGGACCCACGGGCATGGACACGGGCATGGGCACAGGCACGGAGACGGACACGGGCACGGAGACGGACACGGGCATGGACACGGACACGGGCACGATCAGCCCGATGATCCGTGGTCGGCGCGGGGATTGGTCGCGCTCGCCATGTCCGGCGGGCTGGTCCCGTCGCCTTCGGCGTTCATCGTGCTGGTCACCGGTCTGCTCACCGGGCGGGCGCTCGACGCGGTCGTGCTGACGCTGGCGTTCGGCATCGGGATGGCCGTCACGCTGACCGCCGTCGGGCTCGCGACCGTACGCGGAGCCGCCGCGCTGAGGGGCCGTACGCCGCGGCTGCGGGTGCTGCGGACGGCGGCGGACTGGATACCGGCGCTGGCGGGCGTCGTCGTGGCCTTGGGCGGCTGTCTCTACCTGGCCGCCGCCGTCACGACCCTGGCCTCCTGACCGACGGCCCCGCCTCCCCTGGGCCCGCGGTAGGACAGGTGTGGCCGGTCAGCCCAGTGAGGCGCTCGCCGCGCGCAGCTCGTTCAGGGCCGCCAAGGCGTATCCGGCCAGATCGTCCTTGGCGTCACCGTCGGCCTCGGACCATTCGGCGTAGCCCCGTTTGAAGGCGAGGACGCCCAGCTCGCCCGCGAGAGCCGCGGTCGGATCGGGTACGCCGCGGGCGACCAGGGCGGTTGTCATCGCGGCCGCGAGGCTGACCCTCTTGAGGGCGTCGCGCTCCTGAAGTTCGGCGCTGGCGGCGACGGCCGCCTTCAGGCGTGGGGCGAGCTCGCGATTCATGGGGCCCATCGCGCTCGAGGCGCGCTCGAGACCGGCGGCGACCGCCTCCAGCGGGCTGGCGTCGCCGGGCGCCTCGGCGATCCCCTCGGCCAGCAGCCGGCTCAGCGTCTCCTGCCCGGCGACCAGCAGCTCGCGCTTGTCGGGGAAGTGCCGGAAGAAGGTGCTTTTGGTGACCCCGGCGCGCTCGGCGATCTGCGCGACCGTCGTGGCGTCGTAGCCCTGCTCGGTGAACAGGTCGACGGCAGCCACGACGAGGCGTTCGCGCGCGCCTGGTTCCCACCGACCCATGGGCCCATCCTAACGCGATGGGACTCTTGTCCCATCACCCTGCTATGGTGACGGGACAAGAGTCCCATCACTTGCGGGAGGGTTCCATGCGCGTCTTCGTCACCGGTGGCACCGGTCTGATCGGTTCCGCCGTCGTCGCCGAACTGCTCGGCAACGGCCACACCGTCCTCGCGCTCGCCCGCTCCGACGCGTCCGCGCTGGTCGCCGAGGCGGCCGGCGCCGAGCCGCTCCGGGGAGGTCTCGCCGATCTGGACGTCCTTCGCACCGGCGTCGCCCGGACTGACGGGGTGATCCACCTGGCCTTCGCCAACGACTTCAGCAGCTCCGACGCCCTCGCCAAGGCGGTCGCGGAGGAAGGCGCCGCCCTCGCGGCCCTCGGCGAGGAACTCGTCGGCAGCGACCGCCCCTTCGTCACCGTCTCGGGCACGCCCCATGCGCCGGGCCGCGCCTCCACCGAGGCCGACCCGCTGCCGACCGACGGGCCGGTCGGTGGTCGCGGTCGCGCGGTCATGGCGGTCCTGGGGTTGGCCTCGCGCGGGGTCCGGAGCACGGCCGTACGCCTGCCGCGCACCGTTCACAACCAGGGCACGGGCGGGTTCGCCGGCTTGCTGACCGACATCGCACGCCGTACCGGATCGTCCGGCTACCCCGGCGACGGCGCACAGCGCTGGCCGGCCGTGCACGCGCTCGACGCGGCGGTCCTCCTCCGGCTCGCGCTGGAGCTGGCGCCGGCCGGTAGCTCCTGGCATGCCGTGGCCGACGAGGGAGACAGGGTGCGTGACATTGCGGCGGTCATCGGCCGGCGGCTGGGGTTGCCGGTCGAGTCGGTGCCGCCGGAGACCTACGGCCCGCTCGGCCCGATCTTCGCGGCCGACCAGCCCTCGTCCAGCACCCACACCCGGCAGGCGCTCGGCTGGGAGCCGAAGCACCCGAGCCTTCTGGAGGACCTGGAGAACATCCTGCCCTGACCGGCGACCGGGAAGATCCGGGCGGGCCCGTTCGCACCGGATCGCCGTCCACTGCGGCACGCGTGCTTCCAGGGCGAGGCGGGTCCTCTCACCAGGTCTTGTCGGGTGCCATGTGATCCACGAGCTAGGCTCGCGACTGACCGCCGGCCCGATTCGTGAAGGATTGAACGCTGTGACGATGCCGCCACCTTCGTCCGCCGCCCAGACCTCGTTCCAGGCTTGGTGATCCGCAAGCGCGTCACGCGAGCCAAGAAGCAACGGCTCGACGTGGCTCGCCTTCCCGAGGACATCGTGGCGCTCATCGACGCTCTCGAGCCCGACGAGACCCTGGTCGTCATGCGAGACGGCCAGGCGATCGCGACGATCTCCAGTGCCGTCGACGTCCTTCAGGGCACCATCGTCGATCACGACAGGACGGACGAGGCCGACGACCAGCCGACGGCCGACTACGACAACGTGACGGTCGTCGCCACCGCGATGGAGCTGTCGGCCGAGGCCCGGACGTCTCTGGCCACCCAACTCGGTACGGACTACATCGTGCTCGACATGAACGCGGCTCCCCTCACGGCCGACGTGCTGCTGGTGCCGCCGGTCAGTCCGCAGTTGGTCGCGACGCTCCGATCGATGTTCCCGAAGGCTCGTGTCATCATCACCGAAATCGAGGACCCCGAGCTCGGGGTCAACTACCACGGCCCGGTCCGGCGCCTGCTCGATGCCGGCGCCGACGCGTACCTGCCACCGTCGACCGTCCCCCGCCTGGCCAGACAGCTCGACCACACGCTCACCCACGGACACCAACTCGCCGGCGGCCTCGCCACGCCACTGGAGATCGCACCGGGCACGGCCCCGGCGGAGCCCGAAGCCGAGTCCGGCTAGACGCCGTCCGGGTGGACGAGCCTCCCCGAGGCGAACAGCGCGTTCTCCGGCCTCCACCCCTGGCGGTAGTCCGGGTCGGCGGCGAACTGCAGCGTCAGGGACAGAACATGCGGGCACGGCCATGCTTCGACGTCGACGTCTCCGCCGAACCCGCCTTGGGGGATGTGCGAGCAGGCGCGGCACCCCGTGAACCACAGTCCTCGCTGCTCCACACGGCCGCCGCCGGAGAAGATGTACGGGGCGCACATTCGCCTGGGCTCATGGACGACGAGTCGCTCGAACCCCGCCTCATCCAGCCGCCTCAGCAGAAAATCGAGCAGTTCCTCCACGAACGGCTCAAAACGCGCCACTTCATCATCATCCCATCAGGTTCACCCCCATGTCCGACCGGAACGAGAGCCCTCAGGACGGGGAACGAGCCGATCTGTTCATCGGCCCGCGACTTCAGGATGCGCGCCCGCAGCCCCCGGCTCGCGTGAACGGGCCGCGACTTGTTATACAGGACGAGGTCCTGTCATAGAGGTTGCGGCGGCGAGGAGGCTTCGAGGTGGTCGGGCGAGAGGTGAAGACCGGCGCGGACTACGACGTGGTGCTGGTCGGCGGCGGGATCATGAGCGCCACCCTCGGGACGTTGCTGCGCCGGGCGCAGCCGGACTGGTCGATCCTCGTGCTCGAGCGGCTCGACGGGCCCGGTCTCGAGAGTTCGTCGGCCTGGAACAACGCGGGCACGGGCCACGCCGGGCTGTGCGAGTTCAACTACACGCCCCTGCGGGGTGACGGCTCGATCGACGTCGGCGGCGCCGTCGCCGTGAACGAGCAGTTCCAGTTGTCGCGGCAGTTGTGGGCGCGGCTGGCCGAGGAGGGGGCGCTCGGCGATCCCGCGGACTTCATCCGCTCGGTCCCCCATTTCGGCTTCGCCCACGGCGCCACCGGGGTGGAGCACCTTCGCCTGCGCCACGCGGCCTTGCGCGCGCACCCGCTGTTCGAGGGGCTGGAGTTCACCCGCGACCGGGAGGTCATGGCGCGGTGGCTGCCGCTGATGTTCGGCGATCGTCGCGGCGGCGAGCAGGTCGCCGTCTGCCGCACGCGCGGGGGCACGGACGTCGACTACGGGGTGCTCACCCGGCGGATGTTCGCGGCCCTGGCACGTGACGGCACCGAGATGCGGACCGGCCATGAGGTGCGGTCGCTGCGCCGGGACGGCCCGGGCTGGTGCTTGCGGGTGCGGGATCTGGAAGGGGGCCGTGACGAGGACGTACGCGCCTCGTTCGTGTTCCTCGGCGCGGGCGGGGGGACGCTTCCGCTGCTCCAGAGCGCCGGAGTGGCGGAGACGGAGGGATACGGCGGGTTCCCCATCAGCGGGCGGTTCCTGCGTACGGCCAGGGCCGACCTGATCGCCCGGCACCACGCGAAGGTCTACAGCCACGCGGAGCCGGGAGCGCCGTCGCTGTCGGTGCCGCATCTCGACACCCGGGTCGTGGACGGCCGGACCTACCTGATGTTCGGTCCCTTCGCCGCGTTCTCGCCGCGTTTCCTCAAGCGTGGCCGCCTCACCGACCTGCCCCGGTCGGTGACCCGCCACAACCTCGGCACGCTCCTGGGCGCGGCCCGCGGCGACCTCGGCCTGCTGCGCTACCTCGTCGGGCAACTGGCGCAGAGCCGGCGCGGCCGGTTGCGGGCGCTGCGCCGGTTCGTCCCCGACGCCCGAGCGGCCGACTGGGAGCTCGTCACCGCCGGCCAGCGGGTGCAGGTGGTCAAGCGGGTGGCCGGCCGGGGGTCGATCGCCGGGTTCGGCACCGAGGTCGTGACGCCGGCTCAGGGCGGGCTCGCCGCCCTGCTCGGGGCCTCCCCCGGTGCCTCCGCCTCGGTGGCGATCATGCTGGACGTGCTGGAGCGGAGTTTCCCGGACCGCCTGCCCGGCTGGCGTCCCGCGCTGCGGGCCCTGGTGCCGACGTACGGCACTCCCCTGGCCGGACAGCCGGAGCTGCTGACGGAGACCACGCGGCGCAGCGCCCTCGCGCTGGGCCTGACCGACGAGAGCGCCCCTCAAGAGGCGGAGCATGGCTGACGCTCACGGCGCGAGCCTGGCCGATCGTGTGGAGGGCGAGCTCCGGAGCGACATCGGGCACGGCGCCTGGCAGCCCGGCGAGCTGATGCCCTCCGAGGGTGACCTCGCCGTCCGTTTTCAGGTCAGCCGTACGGTGGTGCGCGAAGCCATGTCGCGCTTGCGGGCCGCGGGGCTGGTCGAGACGCGGCGCGGACGCGGATCGTTCGTCCTGGCGCGGCCGGCGGCGCAGGACCTCACGCACTCCCTCGGCACGGTGCGCAGCCTGAGCGACCGGCTGCACCTGCTCGAACTGCGCCGTGGGGTCGAGGTGGAGGCCGCGGCGCTCGCCGCCGCCCGCCGCACGCCCGCCGCCCTGGCCGCCATCGACGCCGCGCTGCGACGGATGGCCAGGGTCCGGGGCAGCGCGAGCGACGCGGTGGAGGCCGACTTCGCCTTCCACCGCGCCGTCGCCGTCGCCACCGGCAACCGCTTCTACCTCGACCTGCTCGACACGCTGGGCGCCGGGGCGATCACCCGGCCGTACGCCGGGGCCGAACGCGATCCCGGCCACCTGGGTCACGTGCTCACCGAGCACGAACGGGTCCGGGACGCGATCGCGGCGGGCGACGCCCTGGGCGCGGCCGCGGCCATGCGTACCCACCTCGACGCGTCCCGGGCCCGGCTGAGCGGCTGAGCCGGTCACGTCCCGGCCGGCAGGAGTTGCGAGAACCGCCGCGCCGCGGCTCCGGCGCTCGACCCGCACGCCGCCGTGGCCGGGCCGGTCCCGGGCCCCGCGACGGACAAGGCGCACGCGATGATCGCGGCGCCCAGCCGCGAGGCGAGAAGTCCTGAGTCGATGGGTGGTCATGCCGTCAGCATGAGCCGCCCGCTCTTCGGGGGTCAGTTTCGTGTGTCACCGGCTTCGTATGACACGGGTCAGGCCGGATCGATGAGACGGTGGTACCCGGGTACGAGGCGTCTTTCCTCCTTCAGCCGGTTGGCCTGACCGGGTGGTCCGGTTCAGGATCAAGTTCTCCGATGAGAGGACACGCCGTGCGAAGACCCGCTCTCGTTCTGACGTTCTTACTCGTACTGGTCGTTCCGCTGCTGCCCGTGGCGCCGGCGGTGGCGAGCGGCGTCTCCTGGGCGCCGTGCCCGGAGGACGCCTCCGCCGAGTGCGGCACGCTGACCGTGCCCGTGGACTGGGAAGACCCGGGCGGCCCCACGTTCGAGCTGGCGCTGGCCCGGCGCAGGGCCACCGATCCGGCGGCCCGGATCGGCTCCCTGGTGATCAACCCGGGCGGCCCCGGCGGGTCGGGCGTGGACGCGGTCCTGACCGACCCGTTCGGCTTCACCCCCGAGCTCACCAGCCGCTTCGACATCGTCGGGTTCGACCCGCGCGGCGTGGCACGCAGCAACCCGATCCTGTGCTCGCAGGAGCTGTACGAGACCTTCCCCGACCCGCTGGAGGTGAGGAGCCAGGCCGGCTTCGAGGCCATGCTCGCCTTCAACGAGCGATACCGCCAGGACTGCCGGGCCCGCACCGGGCCGCTCTACGACCACGTGCACACCGGCCAGGTGGTGCGCGACCTCGAAGCCCTGCGCTCCGCGCTCGGCGAGAGGAGGCTCACCTACTACGGCATCTCGTACGGCACCGTCATCGGCCAGCTCTACGCCGAGCGCTACCCGGGGCGGGTGCGGGCGCTGGCGCTCGACAGCGTCGTGGACCACAGTCTCGGCACGGCCGCGTTCTTCGACGCCGGGTCGTGGAGCGCGCAGGACGCCTTCGACGAGTTCGTCGCCTGGTGCGACCGGACCGCCTCGTGCGCCCTGCACGGCAGGGACGTGCGCGCGGTGTGGAAGGACCTGCTGGCCCGGGCGGAGCGCGGCGAGCTGCACTGGCCTGGTGAGCCGGACGAGCCGCTGAGCCCGCTCAACCTCATCTTCCTGGGGTTCCGCGCGTTCTACGGGCCGTACTTCAGGGAGCTGGCCGCGTTCATGGCCGAGCCCGACAGCGCCGGGCGGACGGTGGCGTCCGTTCTGGCGCCGGCGGCGGCTCCCGCCGACGAGGCCGAAGAGGTGGTCAACGACGGCCTGCCCATTCTCTGCCAGGACTTCCGGCTGCCGGTGCGCGACTACCGGGACTGGGCCCGCTACCTGCGCCGCTCGGCGAAGATCGCGCCGGACATGCGGATCAGCGGGTTCGCGCAGCCGGTCGCGGCCTACTGCCTCGGCTCGGCGACCCCCAACCCGCAGCACCGCCTGCGCGTGACCGGCACGCCCCCGCTGCTGCTGACCGGCGCACTGCACGACCCGGTCACCGGCTACCCGGGGGCGGTGAGCGTGGCGCGGCAGATCGGCCGTGAGGCCCGGCTGCTCGCCTATGAGGGCTCGGGGCACGGCGTCTACTTCCGCGGGCCGTGCCCGGCGGCCGTGATCGACCGCTACCTGACCACGCTCACGGTGCCGGACAGGGGCGCGCGCTGCCCGGCCGTGCCGCCGGAGGAGCTGAACGCGTCGCGGGCCCGCCCGCTGACCGTCCCGGCCCCGCCCGGCTGGTCACGGTAGCGCGCCGGCGCCCTCCCCCGTCGGTCCGCCGTTCCGTCTACCACCAGGCGGTGGAGTTGCCGCTGGAGCAGGTCGCGCTGCCGCTGGTCACGTAGCAGGAGCGGAAGGCGCGGGCGGAGCTCGAACTCGTCGGGTATCCCGCCGTGCAGTCGCGGGTCCGCGCGGTCTGCACGCCGGTGCAGGAGCCCGGATCGCTCAGCCAGGGCGGTGCGGCCTGCGCCGGCGTCGCGGCGAGGGAGACGCCCAGAGCCGCCGCCGCGACACCCGCCGGACAACCCGGCTTACGAGTTCTCACCGCCATACCTTTTTCGCTCCATTCTCGGCATTTGGGAATTGTCACGCCCGCCGGCCGCTCTTTTCGGATGAACAATTCGACAGCCTGCCGCCCGATCCGCGCGGCCACAGCTATAAACTTATGGAGGCGGTCGGGCTTGACGAATTGTTCGGGTCATGACATCCAGAAGCCCGGAGGTGAATCTCGCGGTTTTCCGGCGTTCTACATCGGCCCTTCCCAGCCCGCCGGAAACCGCGAATTCCGGGTCGCTTCGGGGGCGGCGAAATGAAGGCGGACGGGTGGGCGAGATCGGTTCCGATCGGTTATCGGGTGGCCGGGTGGGAGGTGGTCCGCCCGATCGCCACGGGGAGCTGGGCGAGCTGACCACCAGGCAGCTCAACCATCTCGCCGAGATGACCCATCGCGAGCTCAGGCTCTACCGTTCGCTCAGCCATCGGCGGCCCGCGCGCTTCCACCAGACGCTCGTGATCGACGATCCGGCCGACCCGGGCAAGGACGAGTACGGCATCGCCCGGTGGATCCCGCACGTCCTCCGAGTCCTACCTGCCGATCGATCAGAAGCCGCAGGCCAGACGGCTGGTCTTCGATCCGTACGTGTCGATCCGGCACATGGGCGCCTACCTGTGCCGTCTGGCGCCGGAGGTCGTCGGCTTCTCCCGTGACCCCGTCGAACGCCGGCTGCCGGGCGCGACGATCTTCCAGTCGAACACCAACACGATGCGCGCCACGCGCGGCGTCCCGCCGAAGGCGCGCTGGTATGCCGACAAGGTCGCACACTACCTGCGGATGTACACGCCGGGCGGCCTCTGACCTGGCGGCGCCGGGGGTCAGGGCCGGCGCGGGCGTGCTGAGAGGCGAAGACCAGAAACGACAGGGAATCGTGCCCGGCGGGCAGGATCACGCGGGAGAATGCATATGGGATAGGCGCGCCCAATCGCCCGGGCGGCACTTTGACGAACTCTTCGCCGCTTTCCGGATTTTCCACCGCGCACGTCTTGTTCCTGGTCAAATTACTGATCGTCCAGAAATCCGCCACGGCCCTGATCCGACCGGCGAGCCGCGATACTCCGGGGTCGTCGAGAACGAGATCTATCGGCGATTCATGTCGGCGCCGGCCGACGGCGATATCCGCGCCGGGCTCCAGCTCCAGCATTTCGAACTGCAGCCGGGTCCCGGCACCGGGCTGAATGACGACGGTGCGCACGGCGGCCCCGAACCTGCGAAGAAGTCCGCTTCTCAGGAGCATTATGCGCGAGCGTTCTTTTCCCGGGCGATCCGCCGCGACGCGGGATGCCCGGGGGTGCCCTCCGCCCGGCGGCTCACCGGGCGGAGCGCCGCCCGCGGCGGCCTGCGCCGGCCCCACGTGGGGACTCGTGGGGGACTCGTGGGGGACTCGTGGGGCCGAGCGTCCTGTGGACGCGAACGCGGGCCGCATTGAGCAACCTGGGCAGGACGAGCGGCGTGAACCGCTCCGTCACGAGCCTCGTCGCGTCGAGACCCTGCTCCAGGTGGACCCTCGCCGGAGCCCGTGCCCGCGGCTGGTTCACGCGGGTGGGCCGTCAGGCCGTCCTGGTTCTCTTTCCTCGGGGACTGGGGTGGGGAGGGCGGCGAGGGGGCCGTCGATCAGGAGTTGCAGCCGCAGCCGCAACTGCTGGCACATGAGCAGGACGAGCCGTGTCCGCAGGAGCATGATTTCGCTTTGTTTGGCGTCATGTCGCGTATGTTCCGCGAAGGGATGCCCGCCGAACTCGCCGCGAAGGGATACATCTCCATCCCCGCGGATGGGACATCTTTCCCCGCGCTCGGCTTTACCGAAGTCAGGGCATGTTGTCGACGAGAGCCGGGCGGCGCTCGGATGATCACGCGGGACGTCGCCGACCGGCCGGGAAGGAGCCCGAGTCAGGAAGGCTGTCAGGATCGCTCGCGGATCATGCGCCGGCGTCTCGCTCCGCGGGGCCGGTCGTCGCCCGGCGCGCGGCCGGGACCGGCGGCGGCGCCACCGGGGCGCGGAGAAGCGGGGTGGAGCCGGCGATGCCTGCCGGGCGCGTCCGTCCGTCCATCCTGATCAGCGGCACACCGGCGGCGATCGGACCCGCTCGCGCCGCGGGGGTCACGGACCACCTCACATCAGGAGATCTCGCTTGTGCGGCGCGAGCGGATGTTGACTCTGAGGAAATCGGTGCTCGCTCACCGGCAGCGTGAAGCGGGTGCCCTCGCCGCGGCCGGCCTTTCCGGCCGAAATATCATCGGCCTGAGTTTACTTTTCGTCAGTACGGCGGACAACCATTTAAGAGCGCGCTTACCCGAAGTCCGAATTCTTCGTCGAGGGGAGCCCGGAAGGGCTCTTGGATTTGTTGGTGTCGTCATGTACACCGGGCGATGAAAAGGCTGCTTTCCTCATATATCCAAGATAAATCCCGGTCACTCCGCGAGCAATAAGAAGACTTGCTCAAATATCTCTCTACCGGTGTCGTGAATTACTCATTCTGAATCCACCGACAATGCCGCGCTGATTTCCCGGTCATCCGTGCGGATAGGTATGGCGGCTAAAACAGCGAGCGCCTGATCCTCGAGTTGACGGAATCCCCAGCGGCGCGCGTCATTGAGCGCCTCGTGGCCGTGGGCGGAGGCCTGCTCCAGGTTCCCCAGATGGCAGTGGGCGCTCGCCAGCCCGATGAGGGACTCCAGGCGCGGCTGCGGGTTGCCGACCTCCCGGGCGATGGCCAGCGCCCGGCCGTGCTCCTCGGCGGCCTGCTCGGGGCTCCCGAGGCGGGTGCGTACGGTGGCGCGGGTGTTCAGGGTGTCGGCCTCGGCCCGGCGGTCGCCGATCGCGACGGACAGCTCCACCGCGCGGTCGGCCAGGTCGAGCGCGGTGTCATGGCGACCGGCGTCACGATGCACCGCGGCCAGCGCGTTCAGGACGAGGACCTCGCCATAGCGGTTGCCCGACTGGCGGAAGATGGGCAGGGCACGGTCGAGGTAGTCCAGGGCGCGGTCGAGCTCGCCGAGGTCGTGGTAGATCTCCCCCATGTTCTCCAGCGCGATCGCCTCGCCGTTGCGGTAGGCGGCCTGCTGATAGCGCGTCAGGGCGTCGTGCTGGAGCTCGGCCGCGCGCGCGAGCTGCCCCTGACTGCGGTAGACCATGCTGAGGTTGGCCAGGCTGGTGGCGTGGATGGTGCGCTGGCCCGTCTGTCTCGAGATGACGATGGCCTGGCTGTAGTGGTCGGCGGCCTCCTGCAGCGAGCCGAGTTTCCAGTGCACGTTGCCGAGGTTGTTGAGCACCGCGCTTTCGCACTGGCGCCACCCGGCGCGCTGGGCGAGCCGCAGGGCCTGCGCGTAGTGGTGCAGCGACTGGGGGTGCATGCCCCGGCTCTGGTAGACCTGGGCCATGTTGAGCTCGGTGGCGGCCTGGGCGGTGAGGTCGCCGTTGAGGCTGGCGGCCGTGTGCGCGGCCTCGGCGACGGCCTGCCAGTCGTTGGGGTCGCGCCGCAGCGACAGGTAGCCGCGCAGCGTGTCGGCCAGCCGCCAGGCCACGTCGGGAGGGCCGTGGGCGGCCGCGTGGGTGACGGCCGCGATGAGGCCGGATCGTTCGGCGTCCAGCCAGGCCAGCGCCGCCGCAGGCTCCTCGAACGTGAGCGGGGAGCACTGTCGTGGCGGTCCGGCCAGTTGCAGGGCCTGGGGGTAGAGCAGGCGTTTGGCCTCGTCGGCGACCTTGAGATAGAAGTCGAACAGGCGCGCCGGCGAGCCCTCCCGTTCCGCCTCGCTCGCGCCGTCGCGGGCGTAGAGCCTGATCAGGTCGTGGAACCCGTAGCGGCCCGGGGCGGTCTGCAGGATCAGGTGCGTGCGTTCGAGGCGGTCCAGGGCCCGCTGGACCTGGTCGACGGGGATGGCGGCCAGCGCGGCGGCGGCCAGGGGGCTCACGTCAGGGCACGGGCTCAGGCCCAGCAGCCGGAAGAGGCGCTGGTCGGGCTCGTCGAGGGCGGCGTACGACAGGTCGAACGCGGCGCGCACGGCGGCCTGGCCGTCCCCGTCGACCTGCAGGGCGTTCAGGCGGTCGCTGCCGGCCAGCTCCGTGACGGCGTCGATGATGGTGCGCGTCGGGTGCCGGGACAGGTTGATCGCCGCGATCCGCAGCGCCAGCGGCAGGTAGTCGCACAGTTGCGCCAGCCGGGCGGCGGCGTCCGCCTCCTGGCGTACGCGGTCGGCGCCGAGAATGCGGGCCAGAAGGGTTCGCGCCTCGACGGGGTCCAGAACGGCCAGCGGAAGCTGCCGGGCGCCGTCGAGGGCGACGAGGCCGCTGAGCCGGTCGCGGCTGGTCACCAGGGCCAGGCAGTCGGTGGCGCCGGGGAGCAGCGGGCGGACCTGCTCCGGCGTCGCCGCGTTGTCGAGCAGCACGAGGACGCGTTTGCTGGCCAGCATGGTCCGGTAGAGGGCGGCCGCCTCGTCCGCGTCCGGTGGCACCTGCTCGGGGGCGACCCCGAGGGAGCGCAGCAGGCGGCCCAGGACCTGCTCCGGGCGCATCGGCGGGCCGGTGGCGAAGCCGCGCAGGTTGACGTAGAGCTGGCCGTCGGGGAAGCGTTCACGAACCCGGTGCGCCCAGTACAGGGCCAGAGCGGTCTTGCCGACCCCGGCGGCGCCGGTGATCGCGATCGTGACCGGCGTGCTCGTGTGGTCCTTGATGTGCTCGTCCAGCCATCGGAGCTGCCCGGCGCGGCCGGTGAAATCGGAGACGGAGCGCGGTAGCTGGGCCGGCACGGCCGGCGGCGCCGGGCCGGCGACCAGGACGCGATCGGGCTGGGGCAGCAGGACCGGGTCGTTGCGCAGGATGGCCACCTCGAGCCGCTGGAGTTCGAGGCTGGGGTCGATGCCGAGCTCGTCGGCCAGCCGGCGGCGCGCCTTCCTGGCCTGTTCCAGGGCCGTGTGCGTCTGCCCGCTGCGGTAGAGGGCGATCATCAATTGGCAGGTCAGTCGCTCGCGGAAGGGATGACATCGCGTCAGCTCGGTCAGCTCGTCGAGAAGCTGGCGATGGCGGCCCAGCCGTAACCCGGCGTCTATCTTGTCTTCCAGCGCCACCAGCCGCGACTCCTCCAGGCCGCTGCCCAGGCGTTCCTGGGTCTCCGGCGGGGCCGTACCGGCCAGCACGGGGCCGCGCCACAGGCTGAGGCCCTGATCGAGCAGCGCGACCCGGCGCTCGTCATCGGGCTCCGTCCGGGCCCGCTGCACCAGGCCGCGGAACCGGTGGGCGTCGATCCGCTGCGGGTCGGTACGCAGGATGTAGCCCGCCCCCTGAGCCGTCAGCGCGATCTCCGACCGGGTGGGGTCGACGCCGTTCAGAATCGAGCGCAACTGGGATACGGAGACCCGGATCGCGTGCTGTGCCGTACGCGGGCGAGACCCCGGCCAGTTCAGCTCGACCAACCGTTCCACCGTGACCGGATGGTTGGCCTCCAGGGCCAGGACGGCGAATGTCAGTCTCTGTTTACGTGGGCCCAGCCCGACGCGCTGCCCGTTCGAGTAGGCTTCGACGGCGCCGAGCAAGCGAAACTCTAACATGAGTCACACTCCGCTTTGATTTCGCTCTCATGGTCTGTCACTCCCTGGGGTTTCTCAAGCCCTCGAAATCACTCTTTCGCGGCGCTTTGATCGGACTATGAAGTAACTATGAACACCCTCTCGCACTATTTACTCGGAGTTAGGAACAATAACGCTGAGGGTGGGCAATGGCGGATTTTCAGGCTGTCGCGGAGGCGCCGCCTCCCCGGACGTTTCGGCTGGCGCACGCCTCGCGCGGCGCGGCCATCGACTCGGCCCGCCTGCCACTCCCCTGCGCGGTCACCCGTGAATGGGCCTGGGGATCGGCCACCGGATCCGGCGTACGGGTCTGCCTGATCGACAGCGGGGTCGACGCCGGGCACTCCACCTTCACCAGGTCCGTCACCACGCTCACCATGGCGGGCGACGACCTGACGGTCATCCCGGACGAGATCGGCGACCAGGCGGGCCACGGGACCGCCTGCGCCGGCGTCATCCGGGCCATGGCCCCGGACTGCGAGCTGACCAGCGTACGCGTGCTCGGCAGCGGCCTGCAGGGCCGGGGCGAGGTGCTGCTGGCGGCGCTGGAATGGGCCATCGAGCACCGCTTCCCCCTGATCAACCTGAGCCTGTCGACACGTCGCGCCGAGCACAAGGAGGCCCTGCATGATCTGGTCGATAGGGCGTACTTCGCCGGGGTCACCATCGTGGCCTCCGCCCACAACCGGCCGGTGCGCAGCTATCCCTGGCACTTCCCGAGCGTGATCTCGGTGGGTTCGCACACCATGGCGCTCGCCGAGCACATCGAATGCAACCCGGCGCCCCCGGCCGAGTTCTTCGCGCGGGGCATCGGGGTCGAGGTGCCGCTGCCGGGCGGCGGGACCTCCCGCCAGAGCGGCAACAGCTTCGCCACCCCGCACATCACCGGGCTGTGCGCACGCGTCCTGCAGCGCCACCCGGGCTTCGCCACCGGCCAGCTCAAGCACGTGCTGTCCGCCATCGCCAACAACAGGACATGAGGAGGCCACCATGGGCGTGCGCATCCCCGACTCCTTGACCTCCTCGCTGGGGCGGCTGCTGCGTCCCACCGAGCACGACGAGCTGCTGAGGTCGGCCGTACGGCTCGCCCGGCTGACGTTCTCGGCGTCGGCCGCGTCGGTGTTCCTCTACGACGAGGAGCGCGACCGGCTGGTGTTCGAGGCGTCGTCGGGAGAGGGAGAGGACCGCCTGGTGGGAGTCGCCATCCCGACCGGGCGCGGCGTCGCCGGATGGGTGTTCCAGACCGGCGAGACGGTGCTCCTCAGCGACGTCCAGGAGGATCCGCGCTTCGACCGGGAGTTCGCGCAGAGCACCGGATACGTGCCGTCGATCCTGATGGCCGCCCCGCTGGAGCTCGAGGACCGCACCATCGGCGTGATGGAGGTGCTCGACCCCGCCCTGCAGAGGTTCGGGGAGATGGCGGCCATCGACCTGTTCACCGAGCTGGCCGCCCAGTCGGCGATCACGCTCACGCTCATGGCCGCGGCCCGCTCGCTGACCCGGAGCGCCCGAGAGGGCCTGACCCCCTGGAGCCGCCTGGAGATCGCGCTCAGCCGGTCCGAGGCCTCCGACGCCGCGGTGGACGAGCTGCTCAACGCGCTGAGCCGGTTCGTCACCGCCGCCACCGCCCCGGGGGTGGCCTGATGCATCTGGCCGAGATGGCGGTGCTGCGAGCGGTGCCCGCCGCGGGCGTCTTCCTCGCCCTCACCCGCCGCTGCCCGCTGTCGTGCGCGCACTGCTCCACGGAGTCGGCCATGGACAGCGCGGAGCACGCCGATCGGCCCTTCCGGCGGCTGGTCGCGTCGTTCACCGGCGCGGAGCGGCCGGAGTTCATCGCGATGTCCGGGGGTGAGGCGCTGCTGAGGCCGCGGCTGGTGCGCGACCTCGCCGACTCGGCGCGGCTTTCGGGGGCGAAGTCGTACCTGCTGTCCGGGTTGTACTTCGCGAGGGACGGGCACGCGGTGCCGCCCGCCCTGCGGGCGGCCATCTCGGCGGTCGACCACTTCGCGGTCAGCCTCGACCGTTTCCACGAGCGGGAGGTCAGCAGGCACGCGGCCTTCCGCGTGCTGCGCGAGGTCCGCTCGTGGGGGCCGCAGGTGAGCGTGCAGATCACCGGCGACGGCGACGCCGACCCCTACGTCGCCGAGCTGGTGGACGAGGTGCGGCGGGAGTTCGCCGACCAGGTGCCGATGCTCGTGGTGCCGCTCCGGCCCGTCGGCCGGGCCCGGTCCCTGGGCGGCCCGGACGGCCCTCACGTGCGGCAGGCCGCGCCCGCGCCGTGCGAGATGGCGGCCTGGCCGCTGGTCACCTACGACGGGACGGTGCTCACGTGCTGCAACGACAATCTCGTCGCCGCCACCCGGCCGCCGCACCTGGTTCTCGGGCACGCCGACCACGATCCGTGGTCGGTGCTGCGGCGGCGCCATCTGGACCGGCCGCTGACGCGGGCGATCCGGATGTTCGGGCCGCGCTACACGAAGGACCGTTTCGGGTCGGACGCCGGGCCGCCCGCGCCCGGCTACTGCGAGGTCTGCGTGAACCTGCATCGCGACCCCGGCCTGGGCGACAGGGTCGCCGGGTATCTGGACTCGCCGGCCGGTCCGGCGATGGAGAGCGCCGTACGCGGCCTCGTGGAGGGCCACGGGCCGCACGTCTTCGCCCGCCGCCACGGCATCGCGCGCTACAGCGAGCTGGTGACGCTCGGCTGGCAGGGTCGGGAACGGTCATGCGCCGGCTGAGGCTCGCCGACATCGAACGGCTGCGCCGCACGCGCGGCCGTACCGTGCTGCTCTACCTGACCGACCGCTGCCCGGTCGGCTGCGCGCACTGCTCGGTCGCCGCGCTCCCCGACGGCCCGCGGGTCACCGACCACGGCCTGCTCGCCGAGATCGTGGCGGCCATCGGCGCCGAGCCCGGCATCGAGGCCGTCGCGATCTCGGGCGGCGAGCCGTTCGCCGAGCGCCGCGGGCTGGTCCTGGCCGTGGACGCGCTCGCGGAGGCGGGCAAGGACGTCGTCCTGTTCTCCAGCGGGTACTGGGCGTCCGGGACCCGATGCCCCGGCTGGGTCACGCGGGTGCTGGAACGGTCCTCGACCGTGATCCTCAGCACGGACGGCTTCCACCGGGCCGCGATCGACCGGCGGAGGTTCAGCCGCGCGGTCGCGCACGCGGCGCGGGCGCGCTGCCACGTCATCCTGCAGCTCCTGGACGAGCCCGGCGCGCCCGAGTTCGCCCGTGGCGTCCTGCGTGACGTGCTGGGCGACGACTGGGCCCGGCGCGCGGAGTTCACGCTGATCACCCCGCTGCGGGCCGGCCGGGGAAGCGGCGTCTTCGCGATCGGCCGCCACCACGACGTCGCCGAGCTGGGCACCTGCCCGCTGACCGCGTCGCCGACCATCCGCTACGACGGGGTGGTCACCGGCTGCTGCAACGAGAGCGTCATCACGGGCGGCGGGCCCCGGGGACTGCGCCGGCGGGTGGCCGGCGCCGCCGACGTGCGCGCCGCGCTGGCCCGCTTCCGCGACGACCCGCTGCTCCGCGCCGTCGGCTCGGTCCCGCCGGACAGCCTGGTGCGGCTTCCGGTGTTCGCCGGGCTCGCCCGCTCCCGCTACCCGGACATCTGCGGCCTGTGCTGGCGCATGCACGAGGCCGTCGAGGACGACGGCGACGGAGCCCGGTTGCTGAGCGCCCTCATGAGCCAGGCGGGCCGGACATGATCGCCGCGCCGACGCCCAGCCTCCGGCTGATGGCCAAGCTCGACCTCGTCATGCCGGCGCTGCGGGCCGGAACGGAGCGGATGTGGCGGCATCCGGCGCCGCGCGAGCTCTACCGGGAATGGCTCAGGGCCCTGCACGGCATGGTGCGCGCCACCGTGCCGCTCATCCTCGACGCCACATCGGCCTGCGTGGCCCGCGACGACGAGCTCTCACGGGGCGTCGCCGCGTATCTGGCCCACCACGTGCCCGAGGAGTACGGCCACGACCGGGACGTGGTGGACGACTACGCCCGCGCCGGAGGCGACCCCGCCGCCCTGTTCACGGACCCGCCGCCGCCCTGCGTCGCCGCGGTGGTCGGCAGCCAGTACTACTGGATCAAGCACGCGCACCCGGTGGCGCTGCTCGGGCACATCGCCGTCCTCGAGGGCCACCCTCCCCCGCCCGAGCTGGCGCCGATCCTCTCCCGGCGCACGGGCCTGCCGATGGACGCGTTCCGCACCCTGGTGACCCACGCCGTCCTGGACGGCGAGCACCGGGAGGAACTGTGGCGCGCGATGGACAAGCTTCCGCTTACTCCCGAGGCCGAGACGCTGATCGGGCTGAGCGCGCTCAACACGGCACACGGCCTGACGCAGCTCGTCGACGCCGTCCAACTGCGCGCGAACGCCGCAGGAAAGGAGAGGTCATGGCGACCATCGACCAACTGGAAGCCGCCGGCTTCGACCTGACGACCGCGTCAGAGGAGCAGATCGCGGTGCTGGAATCCCTCAGCGACGAGGAGCTCCACGTGCTCGTCTCCATCAAGGAACGCATGGAGGAGGCCGTGGACGTCGAAGGACATGCGTACGCGAGCGGCGGCTGGTGCTGGTGATCGGTGATGCGACCCTGCGCTCGCTGCGGCGGTGAGAACCCCGCCGCCGCCCGCTTCTGCATGACGTGCGGCACGGCCCTGACACCCGAAGCGCTGTCCCCCGGCGCCGTTTCGCCCGAGTCGAAGAGCCGCACGACCCTGCGGTTCGTCACCTGCCTCTTCGGGGACGTGGCGGGCTCGACCCAGCTCGCGGGCAGCCTCAGCCCCGAGGTCTGGCAGAGCACGCTGGCCACCTACTTCTCCGACGTCAGCCGGGCCGCGACCGAGCACGGCGGCCGGGTGGAGAAGTTCATCGGGGACGCCGTGGTCGCGGTCTTCGGCGTGGAGGCCACCCACGAGGACGACGCGATCCGCGCGGTCGGCTGCGCCCGCGTCTCCCTCGAGAGGATCGCGCGCCAGGCCGCCGACCTGCGCCGTACACGCGGGGTGGACTTCTCGGTCCGCTTCGGGATCGCCTCGGGCCAGGTCGCGCTGTCCGAGCGGGACTCCTCGTTCGCGATCGGCGAGGTCATGAACCGGGCCGCCCGGCTCCAGGCGGCGGCGCCCGTCGACGGCATCGTCATCGACGTGCGCACGTGGCTGCTCGTCCGGGGCGCCGTGCCGACCCAGGCCATCGAGCCGATCACGGCCAAGGGCTTCAGCCGGCCGCTGCGGGCGTGGCAGGTCGCCGACGGCGCGGCGGGCGAGGCCGGCCGGGACGCCGACGCGGCGCGTACGCCCTTGGTGGACCGCCGTACCGAGCTCGACGACGTCCTGGCCGCGCTGCGGTCCGGTCTGGAGGAGCCGGGCGTCCCCGTCGTGGTGCTGGCCGGCGAGCCGGGCGTCGGGAAGTCGCGGCTGGTGGCCGAGGTGGCGGGGCGGATGGGGGCGGACGCGCGGTTCCTGACCCTGCGCTGCCGGCGCGACGGGCAGCGGCTGGGCTACTGGCCCCTCTACCAGCTCGCCGACAAGCTGGCCGCCCTCGGTGCGGGCCGGCCCCGGGGTCAGGGGCCGCAGGGCAAGGAGGAGATCTTCTGGACGCTGCGCGAGCTGCTGCGGGAGGCGGCGGCGCGGCAGCCGCTCGTCCTCGTCCTCGACGACTGCCAGTGGATGTCCCCGGCGGTGCGCGAGTTCGCCGAGGGGCTCGACGACCCGGAGCTGCGCGTACGGGCGGTGATGATGCTCAGCGGCCGGCTGGACGAGCCGCCGCTGACGCGGGGGTCGATGACCGAGCTGCGCGTCCCGCCGCTCGGCCAGGAGGACACGCTGGAGCTGGCGGCGAAGGTGGCCGCCCGGCTCGGGTCCGGCGGGCCGCTGGAGGACCTCGCCCGGCGCAGCGCCGGCAACCCGCTCTACCTGGAGCAGCTCTCCCATCTCCAGGTGGACGCCGAGGGCCGGACCGATCTCATCGCCCCGAGTGCGGAGGCGGCGGTGGGCGCGCGCCTCGACCATCTGGGCGCCGACGCGCAACGGCTGCTCGCCATCGCCAACGCGCTCGGCGGCAGTTGCGTCCCCGGGGACCTGGAGACGGTCTCCGAGGCCCTGGACCCGCCGCTGGACCAGAGCTTCGACGAGACGCTCGCCCAGTTGCTCGACCACCGGCTGCTCGTCACGCGGGCGCGCTCGGCCGACGAGCTCGAGGTCGAGTCGCCGGTCGTGGCCGAGGTCGCGTACGGCAGGCTGCCGCTGGCCGACCGCGCCCAGGTGCACGCGCAGGTCGCCGACCTGGCCGAGGCCTGGGCCGACCGGCACCCCTCGGAGATCGAGCTGTGCGCCCTGCACGCCGGGCGCGCCCACGCGGCCTGGCTCGAGCTGCGCCCGGGCGGGCCGGAAGAGCGGCACGCCGCCGTACGCGCGGCGCGCGCCCTGTGCGCCGCCGCCCAGTTCGCGGTCTCGCGCGGCGACCTCGCCATGGCGTCGCAGACCGCGGGCCAGGTCGCCGGGCTCGACTCCGGCCTGCCCGGACTGGAGCTGGAGATCGCGGCCATCGAGACGTACGCCACGGCGGCGGCCGGCCGGGCCGACGAGACGCTGGCGCGGATCGCGGAGGCCAGGAAGCGCTGGGACACCGGCGGCAACCTGGCGGCGGCGGTGCAGCTCACGCTCAACGAGGCGGTGGCCCGCTCCATGATGACCGGGCGATGGCACACCTCCCTGATCGGGCAGGCGCGGGAGCTGGCGTACCGGGCCGATGATCCGGCGGCGTACGCCAGGGTGCTGCTTCTGGAGGGCATCGGGCACATGGAGGTCGGCGACTACGTGACGGCCGAGTCCGTGCTGCGCGAGGCGTTCGGCCACGCGCGGCGGGCGCGCTGGTGCTTCGGCGCCACCGAGATCTACGGGAACCTGGCGCTCTGCCTGGCCTACGGCAACACCCCCGCCCCGGCGGCCACGGCCATCTGCACGCAGTTGCAGGCCGAGCTCAAGGACGCCCACACGGTACGGGCGGCCGTCGGCTGCCCGGCGGCCCTGCTCGCGGACATGACGTGCGACTCGGCCGCCGCGACCGAGCTGCTCGACGAGGGCCTGTCGATCCTGGCCGGAATCGGGCACCAGCCGGGCCTGGCGGGACTCGACATGTTCCGCGCGACGCTCGCGGAGCGGCACGGCGACCACACCGGCGCCGCGCAGGCGCTGGACCGGGCCGTACGGCGGTACGACGCGATCGGGTTCAGCGCGGCCGCGCAGTCGGCCGGGCTCTGGCACGCCACGCTCGGCGGGCCCCGCCCGACCCGCCCGCCCGGCCTGCGCAACGCCGGTAGCTGGGATGTCGAGGTGCTCACCGAGCAGGCCGCCGCGGCGGCCGCGCTGCGCGAGGAGCGCCCGGACGCGGCCGTTGAGCACGTGGTCCGCGCCGGGGCGCGGCTCGGCGGGGTGCAGGGCGCCGGGGCCAGGATCACGCCGCTGCTGGTGTCGCTGCGGCTGGCGGTCCACTGCCCGGACCGCGCCCTCGTCGAGCGCATCGCGGGCCTCGCCCGGGCCGCCGCCGAGGTCAAGCGCGACATCAGGGCCCTGCGGACGATCGACGAACTCGCCTGATCCGGCCCTGACGACACCCCCGGCCCGCCCGTCTTTCACGGGCCGGCGCCCATGACCGCCGCTGCCGCACGCCTCCAGGACGAGGTGGCACCGTGACCGTGCCGTCGTGCCGCCCCGGGCATGCCGCCGGCCGGGTTCGTCGCGGCCGGTTCGTCGCGGCCGGTTCGTCGGCCCGGTTCATCGCGGTCGGCGATCGTTCGGAGGCCCGCGGCCCGTGAGGGATGCGCGTGGATTGGGCAGGAAAACCCTGGCCTCAAATTCCGAAATGGACACCTTCGGGATGCCGATGCCGTGGACGACAAGGCGGCGATGTGGGAGGTGGTATCCGTGTGGCCGTTCCTGGGACGACAGGCGGAGACGTCGGCGATCCGGTCCGCGTTCACCGGGGATGAGGTGGACGTCGTGTGGGTGAGCGGGCCCGCCGGCATCGGCAAGACCCGCCTGGCGAGGGAGGCCGCGGCGGGTCTGGACTGCGTGCACACCTACTGGGTCGGGGCCACCCGCGCCGCCGCGGCGATCCCGTTCGGGGCGGTGGCGGCCCTGGTGCCGGACGGCGCGGCGACGGGGGCGTCCGTGGAGCTCATCCAGGCCACCGTCCGCGACGTCGGCCGCTGGGGCGGCCGGCACCGGGTGGCCGCGGTCGTGGACGACGCCCATCTGCTGGACGACGCCTCGGCCGCGCTCATCGCGCATCTGGCCGCCCGCCGGCTCCTCTTCCTGGTGATGACCGTACGAGCGGGCGAGCAGACCGCCGACGCGGTGGCCAAGCTGGGCGCCGACGCCCGCTGCCTGCGCCTAGAGGTCCCCGGCCTGCCCGAGGACGCCATCGACGAGCTGATCGACCACGTCAACGCGGCGGAGTTCGACACCCGGACGCGGCAGCGGCTGCACCGGCTGGCCCAGGGCAACCCGCTGGCCCTGCGCGAGCTCCTGTACGGCGGCCAGCCGGCCGGGCTGACCGACCTGATCAGCGCCCGGCTGGCCCAGCTCGACCAGGCCAGCCGCCACGTCGTCGAACTGGTCGCCTGCGGCGAGCCGCTGCCCCTGGACATCCTGGAGCGGGTGACCGGGCTCCCGGCCGTCGCCCAGGCGGAGGACTCCGGCCTGATCGTGGTGGAGCGTTCGGGGGAACGCCGGCACGCCCGCCTGGAGCATCCGTTGTACGGCGAGGTGCTGCGGGCCCGCCTGACGATCTTACGGGCGGTGCTCGTCCACCGTGAGCTCGCCGAAGCCCTGCTGGCGACCCCGCTGCGCCGCCGTCACGACCGGCTCCTGGCCGCCGTCTGGCAGGTCGAGGGCGGGATCGTGCGGCGGCCGGAGCTGCTGCCCGCCGGTGCGTCGCTCGCGATCGGGCACGCCGACCTGCAACTGGCCGAGCGCCTGGCCCGCTCGGCCCGCTCGGCTCAACCGGGCGACGAGACCGATCGGCTGCTGGCCGAGATCCTCGCCTACCAGGGCCGCACCGAGGAGGCCGCGCGCATCCTGCCCGCCGCGCCCCCGCCGCAGCCCGCCGACCGGCTGGCCTGGGCGGTCACCAGGGCCGAGACCCTGTACTGGGGCGCCGGCGACATCGAGGCCGCCGTGTCGATCCTGGACGAGTGGCGCGATCACGCCCTCGCGCGGGCCTCCAAGTCCTGGCTCACCTTCTTCGACAGCCGCTGCACTGACGCCGTCGGGGTCGCCCGCAGCGTGTTCGAGGAGCCGGGGGCCGAGCCCAAGGCCGTCGTGTGGGCCGCCGCCGGGGCCGCCGCGGCCATCGGGTTCCTCGGGCGCGCGGACGAGGCGCCGTCCATTCAGGACCGCGGGCTGGCGGTCGCCGCCGCGCACGAGGACATCGTGCCGTGGGGCCGGTTCCAGGTGAACACCGGGGCCTGCCTGGCCCAGCTCGCGGGCGGTCGCCCCGGGGCGGCGCAGGCCATCGCCACGGCCGAGTACCAGCACGCGACCCAGGGCGGCGCCGCCATGATGCTGTCCGGATGGGCGCTGTTCGGGGGGCTGGCCGCCGCCGCCCGCGGGCACGTCGAGCAGGCGCACCGCCTGCTCGCCGAGGGCCACGCGGGCTTCGCCGTCAACGACACCCTCCGGCTGGCGCGTTGCTGCCAGGCCGCGCGGGCGTCCGTCGCGTCCTTACGCGGCGACTCCGACCGGGACCTGTTCATGGCCGACGCCGACTCCCGGGCGCACGCCTCGAACCGGATCTTCGCGCCCTGGGTCGAGAGCTGGCGGGCCTGGACGCATTTCGGCCGCGGTGACCTGCCGCAGGCGCTCACCGCCGCGACGACCGCCGCCACGCTGGCCCGCCAGGCGGGTCTCCCTGCGGTCGAGGCCCTGGCGCTCTACGACATGGCGCGGCTGGGCCGCAAGCCCGATCTGCGGCGGCTGGACGAGATCGAGCACGATCTGGCCGGGCTCGCCGGCCGCGCCGCCCGCGCGGTGGCCGCGCAGGACGGCGCTCAGGTCCTGGAGATCGCGGCGCAGGAGTTCCGGGCGCGCGGCTACGACCTGCACGCCGCCGAGGCGTACACCGTCGCGGCGCATCGGTACCAGCGCCAGGGCCTGGCCGCCCGGGCCGAGCTGGCGCTGGCCCGGGCTGCGCAGTTACGGCGGCTCTTCCCCGGCGTCCGGACTCCCCTGCTGCAACCGGACAGCCTCATCACCCTGCTGAGCCCGCGCGAGCGCGAGGTGCTCCTGCTGGCCGCGCACCACACCAGCGCCGAGATCGCCGCCCGGCTCGGGCTCGCGGTGCCGACCGTGAACAACAACCTCGCCCGCGCCTACACCAAGCTCGGCATCGCCGGGCGAAGCGATCTGCGTTCCCTGCTGGACACGTGAGAAAGGCCGGTCAAGGGCGGGCCGACTCGTACGCGCTCTCGTCGAGGATCTCTCCCCACGTGGGCTTGGCGTCCTGGTATCCCTTGGCGTGCAGGCGGTAGAGCGTGGCGTAGAGCCCGTCCTGCGCCATGAGCTCGTCATGGCTGCCCAGCTCCTTCACGGTGCCCTCGTCCAGGACGACGATCAGGTCGGCCGTCCGCACGGTCGCGAACCGGTGCGAGACGAAGACCGTGATGGCGCCGTCCCCGGTCTCGCGGGCGGCGGCCTGGAAGCGGCTGAAGATCTCGAACTCCGCGGCCGGGTCGAGGTTGGCGGCGGGCTCGTCGAGCACCCGCAGGACCGGCGCGCCTCGCATGCTCGCCCGGCCCAGGGCCAGTTTCTGCCACTGCCCGCCCGACAGATCGGTGCCGTCGGGGAAGGTGGCGCCGAGCTGGGTCCGCAGCCCTCGGGGAAGCAGGTCGGGCAGACCGCCCCCGCCCGCCTGATCCAGCGCGAAGCGGACGGCCTCCTCGTCG
The DNA here is from genome assembly GCF_040654715.1 of Nonomuraea sp. NPDC050643. Classification (NCBI taxonomy): domain Bacteria; kingdom Bacillati; phylum Actinomycetota; class Actinomycetes; order Streptosporangiales; family Streptosporangiaceae; genus Nonomuraea; species Nonomuraea sp. NPDC050643. The sequence goes on from NZ_JBFAIM010000042.1 coordinate 76,837, forward strand.
TCGATGCGGGACAGGTCGCCGACGCCGACCGCCTCCACCAGCAGGAACTCCAGGCGGCAGTAGTCCTGGAAGCACGCGGTCACCTTGGTACGCCACGCCTCGACGCCGAAGGAGCCCAGGTCGGCTCCGCCGTAGGTGATCCGTCCCTCGGTGGGGTCGTACATGCGGCACAGCAGCTTGACCAGTGTCGTCTTCCCGGCGCCGTTCTCGCCCACGATCGCCACCGTCTTGCCGGCGGGAAGGCGGAGCGACACGTTCTGGAGGACGGGGCGCGCGGCGTCCGGGTAGCCGAAGGAGACCTGGTCCAGGACGACGTCGCCGCCGGCCACGGGCGGGACGGCCTCGGCGGGCTCACCGCTCATGCGCGTCGTGGCGTGGTCGGCCAGCCACAGGTAGTGCCCGACCGCGCGCACCGCCTGCTGCATCCAGGTGAACATCTGGATCAGGCCGGAGACGCTGCCGGTGAGCTGGCCGCACATCGCGAGGGTGAGGATGACGTCGCCGGGGGTGGCCTGGCCGCGCAGCGCGGCGGTCCCGATGACGTACAGGGCGGCCGCGACCCCGCAGCCGAAGATCAGCCAGCCGGACGCGGTCCAGATGGCGGTGCGGATCTCCATCCACCGCCGGTGCCCGTCGATCTCCTCGCGCAGCTCCCGGTGGCGGGCCGCGATCTCCTGCCGCAGGCCGTAGACGCGCAGCTCCTTGGCCGCGTCCAACCCGACGGCCAGGCCGAACAGGCCGCGCCTGAGCCGGGTCGGGGCCGCCGTCATCTCCTCGGTCTGCGCGATGATCTTCTCGCTGCGCCGGGCCGCCACCACCATGGGAAGGGCCAGGAACAGCAGCAGGAGAAACTGGGGGCGCAGGCTCATGAGCAGCGCGAGCGTGGCGCTGAAGGCGACGATCGCGCGCACGTTCTCGACCAGGGCGCCGAAGGCGGAGCCCAGCCAGTTGCGATGGGTGCGCAGCAGTTCGAGCTTGTCCTGGTACGGCGGATGCTCGTGGTGGTCCAGATGGGGCAGGCCGGCGCACATGGTCACGATCCGCTGGTCCAGCAGCATCCCGACCCGCTGTTGCAGCCGGATCCGCAGGTCCGCCGTGATCGTGCCGGTGAAGTTGCCGACGACGACGGTCCCCGCCAGAAGCGCGGCGGCGGCCAGCATGCCGGTGAGGTCGGCCGCCGCGGCGGCGTTCACGATCTGCTGCAGGCCGATCGCCGTCACCGCGGCGATGGCGCCCGCCACCGGCGCGAGCAGCAGGACGAGGACCGTCCCGATCGCGTCCGCCTTGAAGGCGGTGCCGATGAGCAGCGGGATCGTGCGGATCCACACGCGGGCGGGGGTGCGCTCAGGCATAGCGGGCCTCCTGGAAGGGAGCGCTCTGGAGCGTGAAGAGGCGGGCGTAGCGGCCTTCCTGGGCCATGAGTTCCTCGTGCGGGCCGTACTCGATGATCCGGCCGTCGTCGATCACGCAGATCCGGTCCGCCAGGCGGACGGTGGCGAACCTGTGCGAGACCAGGATCGTGGTCAGCCCGCGGGTGATCTCCAGGAAGTGCTGGTAGATCTCGGCCTCCGCGCGTACGTCGAGGTTGGCCGTCGGCTCGTCCAGGACGAGCACCCGGGCGCCGTTCTCCACCGCGAAGAGGGCGCGGGCGAGCGCGACGCGCTGCCACTGGCCGCCGGACAGGTCCGTGCCGCCGTCGAACCTGCGGCTGAGCGGGGTGTCCCAACCGGCCGAGAGCCTGGGCAGGACGTCGTTCAGGCCCGAGAGCTTGGCGATCCGGTCGAACGCGCCGTTGGTCCGGTCGGCGTCGACCCGCCCGAACCCGACGTTCTCGCGCAGCGGCAGCTCGTAGCGGACGAAGTCCTGGAAGACGATGGCGAGCTGGCGGCGCCACGCGTCGGGGTCGAGGCTGCGCAGGTCCACGCCGTCGACCGTGATCCGGCCGGCGCCGGGCTCGTACAGGCGGGCGAGCAGCTTGATCAGGGTGCTCTTGCCGGCGCCGTTGGCCCCGACGATAGCGAGCGAGGAGCCGGCGGGGATCGACAGGTCCAGGCCGTTCAGCACCGGACGCTCCGGATAGCCGAAACCGACGCCCTCGAACCGGATCCCCGCCACGGGCATCCGCGCGTCCGGCAGGGGCGAGCCGAGCTCGCGCACGGCCCCCAGGCCGAGCCGCCCGATCGCCTGGGCGTGCGGGACCGCGGCGCTGGCGTGGGTCAGCAGCCACTGCACGTCCCCGATCCAGCCCAGGGCGCTCATGCCGGTGATGGCCTGCAGCGCCACGGTGAGAGCCTGTACGTCGAGCCGCCCGGACGCCGTCCCGTAGGCGATGTAGGCGAACGCGACGGCGTGGGCGGAGCCGAGCAGCAAGGGAGCGACGGTCCGCGTGACCGGCCGCCCCGATCCGGTCAGCGCGGCCATCCCCTCCAGCCAGGAGCGGGTGAACCGGTCGAGCAGCCAGTCCTGCATGCCGAAGACGCGGATCTCCTTGGCCGCCACGCCGTCGGTGGCCATCTCCCGGGCGTAGGTGGCGTGGCGCAGCGCGGGCGCCGCGCTCTCCTCCGCGTCCACCGCCTTCTTGACGTCACGCAGCCGCCACCTGGCGATGGCGATCCAGACCGCCGCGATCGGCAGCGGCAGCCACCATTCGACGGTGGCGAGCAGGATCGCGGCCGCGACGCCCGTCAGGCGGCTGGACACCAGCCGGACCAGCGCCGTCACGGCCTGGCCGGGCGCGTATCCGGCCACCCCGATCCCCTGCGCCATCTGGATGCGGTCGGCGATGGCGGAGTCGGTGAGGTGCTCGATGCCGATCGGGCGCAGCGCCCCTTCGAGGGTGGTCTGGGTGAGCACGGCGTCCACGCGCTGCGCCAGCAGCCACGCGACCGACGACGCCACGGGCTGCAGGGCCAGCCGCAGCACGAAGATCGCGATAAGGGCGCTCAGGTGCAGCAGGCCAGAGGCGCTGTCCTGGCGCGTCACGTCGCCGACGACGGCCGCGGTGGCCAGCATGAAGCCGGTGGCCAGCAGGGTCTGCGTGAGCACGAGGACGGCCAGGGAGAGCGTGAGACCGGGTGAGACGCGCGGCAGGAGCCGGATCAGCGCGAGCACGCCGGCCCCTTTCCTGGTCCGGCCCTCGCCCGTGTCCTGCGCCGTGTCGTTAGCCGTGTCGTTAGCCGTGCCGTTCGTCGTGCCGTTCGTCGTGCCGTTCGTCGTGCCGTTCGCTGTGCCGTTCGCCGTGCCGTTCGCCGGGGTGGCGTTCATCTCAGGGCCAGGGCCGCCAGCCATCGCCGGTCACCTCCCTCGACGGTCAGGAGCGCGGCCAGGACGCCCGTCGATCCGCCCTGGAGCCACATGTCGCCGAGATCGGCGACGGCGTCCAGGCTGTCCCGCAGGTGGCCCGCCAGGTGGTCGGCGAGCTTGGCGGCCTCCGTCAGCGGCGTGTGCCGGGCGAAGGCGTCGTACACCAGCATCAGTCCGGCGGCGCCGTGGCAGATGCCCAAACTGTCCAGATAGAAGGCGTCGTCGTACGCGTTCAGGAACGAACGGGCCGACTCCACCGCGAAGGCGCCCAGTTCGTCGTCCTCGAGCACCCGGGCGGCCTCCCACAGGACCCACGCGTTGCCCGGCCCTCCATAACACCAGGCCTGGCGGCGGCCGTTGCCACGCGAGGCCCGATGGCCGTCCAGCCGCCGCGTGCCGAACGGCCAGGTGATCACCCCCCGGCCGTCGGTGTACGACTCAGCGACCAGCCGGTCCGCCAGCCGCCGCACCACGTCCCGCGCCTCACCGCCCAGCCCGTCCACATCGGCGGTGGCGGTCAGCGCGGCCAGGATCCCCGGCAGTCCATGGGCCAGGCCGAGGTTGATCCTGCCGTAGTTCCAGCCGCGAAGGTGATCGTCCAGGTACTGGCCCACCCGCAGCCGTCCCAGCTCCGCTCCCTCGCACAACCGCGTCAAGTGCGCCACCAAGGGGGCCCGCGCCGCAGCGTCGGCGTCGGGATCGGCGGCGAACGCCACCAGGACCCCCGCCGCGCCGGTGATCAGGTCGTAGTCGGACCAGCCGACCTGCTCGGTGCGCCACGGCCCGCCGGCGATGTGGCCGCTGAGCATGTCCCGCTGCCTGGCCAGGGGCTGGGCCAGCCGCGGCCACGTCGCCGAGGCGATGCGCAGGGAGAACATCCGGGCGGTCGCGCCACACCCGTGCAGACCCACATGCGGGGCGGGACGCCGGAAGCCGCGCAGCCACGCCGCGAGAGCGCGCCCGGCGGCGCTGTCGCTCGCGGGACGCTCCGGGCCGGCGAGCAACGTGGCGAGGATCGCGGGCCCGGAGTCGGATAAGGCTCGCGCCTCGCGAGCGATCTGGTCCTGGTCGGGCAGGCTTCGTGCGGGATCGGCGGCCGCGGTGTACGTCTCCAGCAGCCGCTCGGCCGCCGCACGTACGGGAACATGCGTGATTGCAGAGGTAGATGCCACGATCACTCTTTTCGTTGACGTCCTACGCGATACCCGCATAGGCGCAGGACCTGGTCCGTGCGCCTACGCGTAGGTAAAGTGCTCGCTCAGCTGGTCGTGCAGGAGCAGGTCTGGCACGTGCACGTGGAGCTGTCGGCCCCGGGCTCGTCGAAGCTCAGGTCCGCCGAGTGCAGCTCCAGCTCGTCGACCAGCGACTCGACCTCGTCCGCGGGGTTCCCCTCGGGTCCGGCCGGCAGGTTCTCCGGGTTCTTCGCAACCATCGGGTCACTTCCTTTCCTGTTTCCCGCGGCGGCTAGTAATTGCACGCGCGGCTGCAGTTGTTCGTGCATCCGGCGACGGTGCAAGCGCCCGTGGGGGCGTCGACATCGTCGAGACCGATGCCGGCCGAGTGCAGCTCCAGCTCCTCGACCAGCTCGGCCACCGGGTCGGGGTCGTTCCCTTGTTCCTGTGGTGTCACATCGGATGCCATGTAGAGCACCGCCTAGTTGAGTGAGACGCACCTCGCCGGACACACGCTGAACAGCGCCTTCAGGGGTTGGCGGGGCCGTGTCCGCGCGAGGCGCGCCTCTCCGGGGAGCGTTCTTCGCCGGCGGAAGGCCTCTAGCAGGTCGCCGAGCAGGCCGCGCAGGTGCCGGTGCAGCCGTTGGTGTCCGCGCCAGGGTCGTCGGGCGCATCGATCGCGGAGTGGATCTCCAGCTCGTCGACCAGTTCCTCTACCTCGTCGGGGGTGTTCTCTTCGGGCTGCGGAACGATGTTCTCCGACATTTCGATCTCCTTTTTCGTTGCTTCATTGCGGGGGGGTGTGGCCGGGGCGCCTGACGTTCCTTGTCGCTCCTTTCGCTCACCCGCAGGCGTCCGATGCGGCAACAGGTCGGTACGAATTGAGGGCCGCGACGGCGGCCAGCCGCTTGGGCGGGACCGCGTGCGGCAGGCGGATGAGGATCTCGGCCGCCACCTGGCCGGTGCCCGAGGGGCCGCGGTCGGTCACGGTGAGCCGGTCGGGCGCCGGCAGCATCTCGGCGACCGTCAGAACCGGCGGCTCGTCGCCGTCGCGCTCCGCGAGCCGTTCCAAGGCGTGCTGGAACACCCGGCCCGCGCGCACGCTCTCCAGGTCGCACGGGAGGGGCCGATCACCATGAGGGCCGGAGACGAAGATCCATCGAGGCAGGCCGAGGTGGTCGCGCAGCCGGGTGAGGGCACGCAGCTCGGCCAGGTCGCCGCCGCCCACGCCGTCGAGCCGGTCCACGCCGATCCGCCACTGGGCGGCCGACAGCGTCAGCGACCCGCCGACGGTGATCCTGGGCATGAAGGACCGCTGGGGGAAGGCGCGCAGGGAACAGCGCAGCCGCAGGCAGTGGGCGTCGTACTGCTGGGAGTCGGCGCAGAGGATCGAGGTCAGGACGTTCCACGGCACCAGGGCGTTGCGCGTGGCGTGCTGGCAGATGCGCAGGGGCCGGCCGAGGTGCGCCACGACCGTGCGGTTCTCCTCGCGGTGCACGGTGAGCTCGCTCAGCGGGAGATGGCGGGCTCCTTCGGCCTCCCAGTCCGAGCCGTAGGCGCGCGGGTCGGGGTCGCCGGTCCACATCGAGGTGTACCGGGGCCGCCTGACCGCGTTGGCGGCCTGTTCCACCAGTGGCGGGACCAGCAGCTCGACGCTCGGCACGCCGGTGATCCGGTCGAGTTCGGCGAGGAACTCGCGGTGGGCGTCCTCCTCGGGCCGGGCTCCGTGCAGCCACCGCACGGTCTCCGCGAACCGGGCGTCCAGGATCGCGGCCGGCGCGCTGTTGTCGAGCACCCACCGGTTCCCGCCGAGCGGCCGGACGGTGCAGTCGGTCGGCCAGGTGATCGGGGCCTGCCCGGCGCCCACGGCGTCGAGCATCGCGGGCGTGATGTCGACGACGGGCGGGGGATCCCCGGCCCGGTCCAGGGACGCGGAGATCAGGCCGAGCAGCCGCGCGTACCCGGTGTCCTCGCCGACGGCCTCCGGCCAGCTCCCCCGCTGGAAGAAGCGCCGGCTCAGGTCGCCCGAGTCCTTCAGCGCCTGCGCCTGCTCGGCGTAGACCTCCATGACGGGACGGGGCCGGGCGCCGATCAGGTCGTCGAGACCGGTACGGTGCCGCGGCCGGCCCTCCTTGATCAGCGCGCTGAGGCGGCGGTACTGCTCGAACGCGCGCTGCAAGGCGGCCACGTCGGTGTCGGCCGTGCCCTCGGCCCGCCGGTACACGTCGACGAACCCCGTACCCGTGGGGGAGGGCTCCTGGGCGTCGGCCGCTCTCCATCCGCCGCGCAGCCGCCGCGGCGGGGCGGTCACGTCCAGCAGGCCGAGTTGCACGAGCTTGCGGAGGAAGCCGGGCGGCACCGTTTCCGGCAGCCGCGCCCGCAGGTCGGGCACCGGGCGTGCGCCGGATCCGAGGGCGTCGAGGACCGCCCGCAGCGCGGAGGTCACCCGCAACTGGTGCGTCACCATGCGGTTGGCCTTCTCACCCAGCTCCACACACCAGACGGACAGCTCGTCGCCGTCGATCCGGTGCAGCGGCGTCAGCGACAGCCAGTGATCGGGACGGAACTCCAGGCCCTCGCGGACGAGGATGATGCGCCGGGTGTGCACGTTCTCCACCCAGTCGACGGCCACCTGCCCGTTGACCGAGACGGAACCTCCGGAGACGGAGTTGTCCGGGCCATGCTCCGCGGGGGCCAGCGCCACGTGGCCCAGCCAGGCCCGCGGGGTCGTCTTGGTCGCGCCCCGCGCGATCATCCGCCAGAGGTAGTCGCTGCGCCTGCGCATCCGCTTGGTGCTCCACGGCTCGCCCTTGGCCAGGCGCCGCTCGATGTCCTCGGCCACCTCGGGCGCCGCGCAGGACGGGCCGCCGGGCCGGGAGCCGAGCAGGTCCCACGGCGCCGTCAGCAGCCGCTCGTGCTCGCCCTGCACGCGGGTCTCGGCCAGCCGCTCCAGGCGGCGGCACTCGGCGGACAGCCGGGCCACCCGATCCAGCTCATCGGCCAGCTCATCGGCCGGCTCGCCAGGTGGGGCGAAGGCGTGCACGATCGCACGGAGCCGGTCGCCGTGGCCGGTGTCGAGGGGGTGTCCCTGGTGCAGGCGGCGCCGTACGGACAGCACGAGGCGGCGGTCCCGGGCCGGCAGCTCCGGCCGGGGCACCAGCGTGGCCCCGAGCCGCTCGGCCAGGGCGGTGGCGTGCTTGCGGTACTCCTCGTCGGCCTCGTCAAGGGCGCGTACCAGGGCGAACAGGTCGGGGTTGGAGGCCGCCAGCCACATGCTGATGGGCAGGCCCGCCACACGGAGGAGGGTCACCGGGCGTCACCCGCCGCCCGCACGAGGAGCGCGTGGGTGATCAGGGCCTGTCGCACCGCCGGCAGGCCCGCCCGGTTCCAGTGGAAGATGACCATGTACGACGCCACCGCACGGGGCCCCATGCCGGCCGACCCGCTCTCGAAGTACTCGCGGATCCAGCGCTTGCCCTCGTCGAGCACGGCCGCCCGGTACTCCTCGGCCAGCTCGGCCGCCTCCGGCGACACCTTGGCGGCCAGCGCGGAGCGCGACGGCCAGGCCCCGCGCAGCACCGTCCCGAGCTGGGCGAGGCGGGGGTCCTCGACGGCCGCCGGGGCGAGCGAGCGGAACCGCCGGACGCGGTCCCAGACGTCGAGGTCCTCCCAGTCCACGATCCGCAGCGCCTCGAACAGCGTCTGCAGCATCAGCAGCGACATCGCCCACGCGGGGCCGGGCCGGCCCTCCCGTCCGTTCCCGGTGGCCAGGTTGCGGTGGTGGAAGCCCAGCCAGGCCAGGGAGTCGGCGGTGAAGACACGGTGCACGCTGCGCATCGACGCCGGGCCGCCGAACAGGTACGTCTCCGGCTCGTACATGCCGGGCCGCCACTCGCCGACCAGCCCCTCCCGCTGCCAGTCGTGCAGGTGCTCGCGCAGCAGCAGATTGAGCCGGCCCACGCCGCCCTCGTCGGCCCGGAACCGGATGCGCAGGCCGGGGTGCTTGTGCATGTAGAAGAAGTCGTGCGCCAGCCCGGTGCCGATGGCCTGCCGGGCGAGCGTGTCGAGGTTCCGGTAGAGGTCGCCGCGCCGCTCGGGAGGCGCCTGGATCCCGAACTGCACCCACGGTTCGGCCGGGGCCGCCATGGCGCCGGGCGGCAGCACTTCTGATTCGGTGATCTTGGTGGCCCACATGCTCGCAACCTCCGCTGTGTGCGTCTCCACGATCGTCTGGGACGGTCTTCAGAGCGGGTTCATAGTTCGCTCATAGGAGGTGCGCCGGCGGAGGCGCGGCATCAGCGGCGGGGAAGGGCCTCTATCTGCCCGTGGGGTCCATGACGGGGAATGAGCCGTTGAGCGCCTTCATCAGGTCCGCCCTCCGGGAGACGCCGAGCTTTCCGTAGGCGCGGCTCAGGTGGTTGTTCACCGTGCGCACGGACAGGACCAGCCGGTCGGCGATCACCTGGCTGGGCAGCCCGGAGGCGGCGAGCAGGCACACCTGGCGTTCCCGGCCGGTGAGCAGCGAAGCCCTGCTGGACCAGACCTGCCCGCGCCGTACGAGGGTGCTGTCGCGCAGCCCCTTGACCAGCGCCTGCCCGAGCGCGAGAGGGTTCCCCGCCGCCGTCACCTGCAGCTCGGCCCTGGTCAGGGCGTCGACCTGGCGGCCCAGCGTACGGGCGATCAGCGTGTCGACGGCCTCCGGCGGCAGCGGCTTCAGCTCGATCGGTTCGAGATGGCCGTCCTTCCACAGCGCGACGACGGCGTCCGGGACCGGCTCCTCCCGCCGCACGGTGAGCACGAGGAAGCCGATCCTGCGCAGGGCGAGCTGGTGGATGAGGGCGGCGGAGGCGTCGTCCAGCAGGTGCGCGTCGTCGATGCACACCACCGGCGGGTACGGCCGCGCCAGCGCCTCCATGTGCCGGATGACGCCCCGGATGAACGCGAACGGCTCGGTGGCCGGCTCGTCCAGCGGCAGCAGGCTCAGCGTGGCGCCGAACGGCAGGGACGCGGCGGCCCGCGTCGCCACCAGCCATTGTGTGGCCCGGCCCGACCGGATCGCGGTCGCGGTGATCTCCCGGGCGAGGCGGGTGCGGCCCATCCCGGCGGCGCCGATCAGCACACCGCCTCCCGACGCCCCCGTGGCCAGCGCGGAGGTCAGCAGTTCCATCTCCCGATCCCGGCCCAGCAGCGGCCAGTCCGACCCCACCTGCGATTCCGCCCTCGTCATCCGTGCTCCTCAGCGGCTCACGACCTCGGGTGATTCGTCACGGCACATGATGAATGGAGATCACGCGCCGGGCTAGAACAGGCCGGTTAATCTAACGGCCCCGACTCATTGGGTGACGGGGTTCGCGAAACCTCCCAGGACTGAGCATCCAGGCCGTGGCGGGGAGGGACGGCCCGGCTTGCGCTCTACAACCTGTAGAGTATCCCGAAATATCGGGCGAAAGGGTGAAACGTGCTGCGCTGGTTTCGGGTCGTGGCGGTGGCCGAGGCGTGCTCATGGGCGGGGCTGCTGGTCGGGATGTTCTTCAAGTACATCGCCGCGACCGGTGAACTGGGCGTGAAGGTGTTCGGCCCGATCCACGGGGCGCTGTTCGTGGTGTACGCGGCCGGCGTCGTCCTCTCGGCGCGGGAGGCCGGCTGGAGCCGGGGCACCGTGCTGCTCGGCCTGCTGTGCGCGGTGCCGCCGTTCACCTCGGTGTGGTTCGAGCGGCGGATGGCGGCCCGCGCGCAGGCCGGTCAGCCCGCCTGACCCCGGCGGGCCGTCGACCCCCTAGGTAGGTCTCCACGTGTTCGGAGATCGCCCGCTCGACGGCCGCCGGGTCGGCCGCGCGGGAAGCCGTCGGGCCGGAGGCGATGCTCATGGTCGACGCCCTCGACGACTACGTCGCCCTGCGCCGCGAGGCCCATGTGGCGATCTCGGGAGGCGAGGTGCTCACCCGCCGCCAGGCGTTCCTGCCGTGGCTGAGCGCCGGGGCGTTCGACATCGTGCAGCCGGACGTCACCAAGGTCGGCGGCCTGAGCGAGCAGCGGCGCATCGGCTGGGCCGCCGAGGACCACGGCATCCGGCTGATCCCGCACGGCTGGAACACCGCCGTCGGGCTGGCCGCCGACCTGCAGCTCGCCTCCGCGCTGCCGGGGACGGACCTGGTGGAGTACATCAGCGGCTCGCCGTACGTGGACGAGCTCTCCGCCCGCCCCTGGACCCTGGACGGCGACGGCATGCTGCCCATCCCCGACACGCCCGGTCTCGGCATCGACCTCGACCGGGACGCCCTGTCCCGCTACACCGACCCGGAGGCGCTCCTCGGCCCGGAATGACCCTGGGGCGGGCGGCCGAGGGGCTGTGATACCGGACTGTTACGAACGTGCCTCGCGGCCGCTTTCCCGCCGGTGACGCCCTGACCTGCGATTTCTCCCTCTGCGCCCGCTTCATGGGGTGGGGCGTTGATTTCTTCCGGGTTATTGACGAAATTTGCGCGACTTCGGCAGACTCTCCGCAAGCGGCTCGTCCCCGGCCGCTGCGCGAGATCGAGCCGCTCGGCGGAAGCCGAGGTAGGAGTGCGTGACTGATGACTGGTTCCGAGAACGGGCTGAACGTCGGCCGGCGGTCCCTGCTGACCGGGGCCGCCGGGCTCTTAGGAGCGGCGGCCCTGCCCACGACCGCCGCGCGGGCGGAGGCCGGGTCGCTGGGGCGCTACCCGTCGAACTGGCCCGACCCCGAGCCCTACGGCCTCGCGGACACCCGGCCGGACCTGTGGCCGCGTGAGGACAACTCCTTCGTCCTCCCGCTCGAACCGCGCCCCCGCGACAAGGAGCTCGGCCGGGTCTGGATGCGGGACACCTACGTCAACTGCTTCACCGTCGGCGGCCGGCCGCTCTACGTCGCCACCGGCACCACGCGCGTGCCCGGCCTCGAGGGTGCCGGGCCGTGGAACGACGGCATCTTCGTCTGGGTGGCCCGCTCCCTGCGGGGGCCGTGGCGGCTGGCCGACACCACCGGCATCCGGCCCGGCGCCGAGAAGGGCAAGGTGTGGTCGCCCGAGTTCGCCGCGGAGAACCGGCCCGGGCGCGTGGTCGTCGCCCCGTGGCAGGAGTACTGGCAGGACGACCGGTTCGGCAAGCGGGGCCAGGCGTGGGCTCCGGAGGTGCATTATTTCCGTGGCAAGTGGTACATCGTCGCGTGCATGGGCGACCATTCACGGAAGGTCGGCTCGTTCATGCTCGTGAGCGAGGGCGGGGTCGAGGGGCCGTACCGGCTCGTCGAGGGCAACCATGACAAACCCTTCGGTGACCCTTTCATCGGGGGGCCGAACTTCATCGAGCCGGGCGCGTACCACCACATTGACGGCAGCCTCTACAGCGAAGGTCACGACGCGTGGCTGGTGCTGCACAATCACGTATACGCAAAGTTCCGCGACGATATGGAAGACATTATCCCGGCGACCGGCCTACCGAAATTCCAGCAGACGCCCTATTCGCCGGAGCCCTATCTCGAAGGCGCGTACGTCTTCAAGCACGGGGGCAAGTATTATCTCCTGCACGCCGCGTGGGACCGTACGTCGGCCAATCCCGACGGCAGCACCCGTTACGCCTACGACCCGGCGGGTCCCGGCCGCGTACAGTACCAGTACGACGCGGTCGTCGCCGTTTCGGACCGTTTCGAGGGGCCATATTCCGAGCGGTGGACCCTGGGCGTGGGAGCCGGTCACAACAACATCTTCACCGACCACACCGGCGGGCTCTGGGCGACGTTCTTCCGCAATCCGAACTTCGGTCACTGGTCCGACCCGTCGCGCATCGCCGACTCCGCCGTGGCGGGTGTCGTGCGACTGGAATGGACCGGCCCGCAGCGGCACCGCCTGTACGTCCAGCGCCGCAATAACGGACACACGGCGCCCCCACCAATTCGGTAATTAAATGGCGCCACTTCCCATTATTCACTTCTATAGCTATAAACTACTGTCATTCCTGGTTTAGGTGTCGTCCTCGCCACCGTTACCGCGTACCGGCAGGCACGGGAAACCCAGCCGCCCGCCCGGTGCGGTGGCGCGCGACACCGCTCTCCTGACGGGGCAGGTGGGGATGACGACGGTGGGAGAACCGGACCGGGCCGCTCCCGGCGCCGGACGGCCGCGGACGGATGACGGGTCGGACGCGGGCGGCGGCGGGGCGGCGCGGTGGTACCGCCGGGACCCGCTGGGGTTCGTCGAGCGGGCGGCCCGCGAACGGGGCCCGGTGTTCCGGTTGCCCGACGACGGGTCGCTGTGCGTGGCCGACCCGGAGACGGCCCTGCGGGTGCTGCACGACGACGAGGGCCACTACGACGAGGTGTCCGGCTTCTTCCACGTACCCGGTGGCGTGCTGGGGCCACGGTCGACGCAGGTCGCGATCGGGCGGGCGGCCCGCGCGACGGTGCGCGCCCACCTGGCCGCGCACCGGGATCGGCTGCCCGCGATCGTGGCGGAGCTGGGCGAGGTCAGTGCGTGGCCGGCGGCCGGGCGCGCCGCCACGTACCGGTTCCTGACCGGGATGCTGCTGCGCCCGGACAGCCCGCCGGGCCTGCGGGAGCTGATGGCGAAGGTGGTGCGGCACGACGTCCTGATCCGTTCGGGCGGCCCGCTGACGCGCGCCCGACGCCGCGTGCTGTGGGCACACGTGGTACGCACCCTGGCCGCCGAAGTACTCACCCGCCGCGCCGGCCCACACGCCGCCCGGCCCGATCGCCCGCCCACCTGGCAGACCGGCGTGCGACCCGCTCTCCCTGATCACCCGCCCACCCCGCACACCGGCCCGCGACCCGCCCGATCCGGCGACCGCCCGGCGGGCCGGTCCGATGAGCCGCCGTCCCGGCGGGACGGTCCGGCCGGGGACCTGCTGGATGCCGTGATCGGGGCCGTTCCGGACGACACGCCCGCCGCCCAGGTCGCCCAGGTCTACCTGCTGCTGTTCCGGACCTCGGTGGCGCCGGTGGGCCATGTGGTCGCCTGGGCGCTGCTGGCCGCCGCGACCCACGGCGTCGACCTGGCGGCCGTGCCCGCCGAGTCGGCCGTACGGGAGTCGCTGCGCCTGTGGCCGGTGGCCTGGCTGCTGGGCCGCCCGGTACGCCGCGCGCACCAGGTCGGCGGCGTGCGGCTGGAGCCGGGCGAGAGCGTGTCGGTCTGCTCCTACCTGCTGCACCGCGACGAGCGGCACTGGCCCCAGGCCGCAAGGTTCCGGCCCGGCCGGTGGGACGGCGCCGGCCCCCGCGGGCCCTACCTGCCCTTCGGCGGCGGCCCGTACACCTGCGCCGGCGCCGCCGTCGCCCACGCCCTGGCCACCGGCCTGCTCTCGGCCGTGACCGACGGCGCCCGCCTGGAGGTGCGCGGCGGCCACGGACGCCCGCATGTCGCGGGCATCATCACGCCTCCCCCGTTCGAGCTGCGCCGGACCCGCCACCAGGCCTGACCACCCCTGGCCCCCAGGACAAGCCCAGGAAAGGAGGTGAGCGCCGTGAGGAAGCTGCTGCGCCGGGTCACCCGCCGCCGGGTCAACCGGCAGGCTTGGTTCATCTGGTAGGCACACCCCTCCCGTCGGCCGCGCCGGTACCTGGCGCGCGGCCGGCGGGACCCCCGCACCCAGGAGGCGCGCATGGCGCACGTGGACGAGACGCTGGCGTCGTACGAGAGCATCGCGGCCCGCTACGACGACCTGAACTCGCGGATGGACACCGCCGGGCTGGTGGACCGCTTCGTGGAGGCGGCGGACCGGCACGGGCCGGGCGGGCGGCGGCTGCTCGACGCCGGCTGCGGGACCGGCCGCAGCAGCGCGGCCTTCCGCGCGCGGGGCTTCGAGGTGACCGGCTACGACCTGTCCCCCGCGATGGTGGCCGAGGCCCGGCGGCGGCGCGAGGCCGAGGGCATCCGGTTCCTGGTGGGCCGGCTGGAGGCGCCGCCGCCCGGCCTGGCCGGCTTCGACGTGGTCGCGTGCGTGGATCTGCCCATGGCGTACCTGACCGCCGACGACCTCCTACGGCGGGCGCTGGCGGCCGCGCGCGACCAGCTCGCCGAGGACGGGGTGCTGGTCTTCGACCTCAACACCATCGGCTACTACCGGCGCACGTTCGGCGTCCCCACGGTCGCCGACCGCGGTGACCGGTACGTGGCGTGGTTCGCGGAGACGCCGCGGATCGAGGCCGACGCCGTCGTGGTCACCCAGTTCGACCTGTTCGAACGGTCCGGGACGAGCTGGGAGCGGGTCTCGATGCGGCACGTGCAGCGCCACCATTCGGACCGTACGGTGCGCCGGGAGGCCGAGCGGGCCGGGCTGCGCATCGTGGCCGCCCACGGCCTGGTGGGGACCTCGGCCCAGGAGCCGGCCGACGAGGACGGCCACGACCGGATCCTGTACGTCGCACGCCGCTCCGGCTGACCGCCCCACCGGCGGCTCGTCGGGCCGTCCGCGAGGAGCCGCCGCGTGGTGAGCGGGGATATCCCGAAGATGGCAACGCCCTCCCCAGGAGGAGGGAAAGCACCGCGTGTCGAGGCTGACGGCTTTGCCCGGGTATGCCATCGTGGCTGGTCGCAGCAGCGCCCCCGAGGACGCAATCCGCTTGTCGCCACCCCTCGCGTTTGCTGTGCGGGCGTGATCCGGCCCCCGTTCACCCGGGCGGATCACCCATGGACGGGCGCGAACACCACGACCACGCCAGGGCGCCCGCGCGTCCGATCATGAGGAAGGCTGGCCAGCGCGAGCATGACCGGCAGGCAACACACTCCCGCCACGAACAGGAACGTCAACGGAAGGCGCCGCCGGGTGCGGCTGAGCATCGCGCACATGGCCGGCGCGGCCCTGGCCGGACTCACCGCCGCGATCGCGGCCTCCTATCTGGGGGTCGCGGGCACGGTGCTCGGCGCGGCGGTGATGAGCGTGATCACCACCGTGGGCACCGACATCTACGCCCATTACCTGCGCCGCACGAGCGTCAGGGTCAAGCAGCACGCCACGACGGGACGGCAGCAGCGCACGGCCCGCTCCGAGACGGCGGCGAGCCTCCCGGCCTCGCCGCGCAGGCTGCGCTGGCTCCGCTTCGGGGTCGCCGCCGCGCTGGTGTTCACGGTCAGCTTCGGGGGCGTTCTGATCGTCCAGGTCCTCTCCGGGCAGACGGTCGCCGACCAGGTGGCCGGCCGGACGGGGAAGAAGGACGGGCCGGGCCGGCGGCAGGGCGTCAAGGAGCGGCGTACGGAGCCCGTTCGCCGTCAGTGGCGGCCCCGCTCGGACGCCCCCCGCGATCTCGCGCCGGCCGCCTCGCTCACGCCGTCCCCGGCCGGCAGGCGGCCCACCGCGACCGCGGTCCCGAGCGTCAGGGCGTCCGGCACGCCCGCGCCCCCACCGAGCCCTCCGGCCACGACCGAGCCGCCGGCGACCACGCCGTCGGCCCAGGCGACCTCCGAGGAGCCACCACCAGAGGACGAGGACGCCCCTTTCCCGGAGCCGCCCCCCGCACAGGAGTAGGCGCGCCTCCGGGGCCGGCCGGGTGAGCGGGCCTACGGGCCCGGACGCTCCCGCAGGCCGTCGAGGATGACGGCGAGGTAGCGTCGCCACGGCGGGTCCGCGCCCCCCGCCGGCGGCAGGTCCATCACCGCGTCGATCATCGCGACGATGGGCGCGAAGTCGGCCACGGTGACGTCACCGCGCAGGGCGCCCTGGTGCTTGGCCCGGGTGATGAGACGGCCGCAGCGCTCCATGATGCCTTCCCGGGCGCGGGTGATCTGCTCGCCGGCGTCCGTCCCCTGCCGCATGAGCTCGCGCAGCCCCCGGTCGGTCGCGGCACGCTCCAAGGCGCGTTCGAGGAAGGCCCGCAGCGCCATGTAGGCGTCCGGCTCCGCGAGGGCGGCCCGCGCCAGGTCGCGGAGCTCGTCGAGGGCGGCGGCGTAGACGACCTCGGCGAGCGCCTCCTTGTTGGGAAAGCGCCGGTAGACGGTGCCGACCCCCAGCCCCGCGTGGTGGGCGACGTCGTTGAGCGTGGCCTGCAACCCCCGGGCGGCGAACACCTCGCGCGCCGCCGCCAGCGTGCGCCGCCGGTTGTGCTCGGCGTCGCGGCGCAACACCCGTGTCTCATCGCTCATGCGCATCCCGTCCCTCGCTAACCGGATAGAGCATATCCGGTTCGTGTTAGGCTCCCGAACAAGCGGATATGTCATATCCACTTAGTGAGAGCAGGGACATCATGCAGACCGTGGTGATCACCGGGGGGACCGACGGGCTCGGAAGGGGCCTCGCCCTCCACTACCTTCGGCAAGGCGCTCACGTCATCGCGATCGGCAGCACCCCGGAGAAGGGCGAGACCCTGCTCGCCGAGGCCGCCGCGCTGCCGGCCGGGCGGGCCGACTTCCTGCGCGCCGACCTCACCTCCGTGGCCGCCGCGAAAGACCTCGTGACGCGGCTGGCCGAGCGGCATCCGGTGGTGGACAAACTGATCCTCTGCGCGCAGCGGTACCGGCTCTTCGGCGAGCGCTCGACCACCGGCGAGGGGTACGAGCACAGCTTCGCCCTCGCCTACCTGAGCCGTTTCGTCCTGAGCCACGGGCTCCGAGGCGTCCTGGGAGCCGCCCGCCGCCCGGTCATCATGAACGTGGGCACCCCCGGCGTGCCTCTGGGCCGCATCCACTGGGACGACCTGCAACTGGCGCGCGCCTACAGCGGGACGCGGGCCACCCTGCAGTCCTTCCGGGCCAACGACCTGCTCGGGACCGCCTTCGGCCTGCTGCACGCCGGCAGCGGCATCAGGTACACCGGCTACAACCCCGGCATGGTCTCCACCGGGATGCCGTCGAGCCTCCCGCGACCGCTGCGCCCGGTGACGAAGGCGTCCTTCGCCCTGTTCGCCACCTCGGTGACCAAGGCGATCCGGCCCATGACCGCGCTCCTGGACGACCCGCCGGGCGAGCCCTTCACGGCGCACTGGCTCCGGCGCCGCCTGCCGCTGGAGGGCCGCGCGTTCGACAAGGACGACGCGCTGCGGCTCCACGAGCTGACGCGCGAGCTGATCGCCTTCGGGTGAAGGCGACGGCGGCCCCGGCGGCGGTGGGTGGCGCGCGGGTTCATCCATGACCGCCGCACCGGCGAATCACGGGGTTAGACGGGCCTGCCGCGGTGATCCCGTCGGAACACGGCAACCGATTCCGTCATCACCCAAAAGGAGACAGGAATGCGCAAGTCGTACAAGATCGCTTTGCCCGCCGTGCTGGCGGCCGGACTGCTGATGGCGCCGGGCGCGCTCACGTCCTCGGCGTCGGCCTCCACAACGGCGTCCAGCGGTTCGGCCGCCATGATGGCCCTCACCCTGAACAGCGGGAGCTGCGAGGGGCTCGCACGGCGGTTCCTCTGCTCGGTCTCGTTCAGCGGTGGCGTCGCGCCGGTCGCCATCCGCTGGTTCGTCAACGGCGCCAACGTCCCCGCGTTCGACAACCGCAGCTTCGTGGGGATCGGCTGCCAGCCCACCTTCAGCTACGCCATCCGCGCGGTGATCTCCGACGCCACCGGGGCGTCCGTGGAGTTCAACACCACCTCGATCTGCCGCTCCGGCAACCCGTGACGCGTTGATGCACGCCGCGAGGGTGATGCGCGCGTCACCCTCGCGGGGGCGGCCGTGCCGTCACCTCAGCCCGCCGTGCGGTCGCCGCCCTGGTAGAGGGTCATGAGGAGGGGCCGGGTCCGGGCCGCCATCTCCGCCGCGGTACGCGGGCAGCCGCGCTGGAGCCAGTCGGTGGCCACGCCGAGCAGCGCGCCCGCGGTGAAGGCGGCCGGCACGTCGTGGGGCGTGTCGGCCGTGCAGTCGAGCGGCCCGTCTCCGCCGGCGGCGCTCACGTAGGTGGCCACGGTGGCGCGCCGGCGTACGTGGTCGATGAGGCGGGCGCTGCCCTGCGGCCCCAGCACGCTGCGGTAGAGGCCGGCGTGCTCGGCCAGGTGGGTGAAAAAGATCAGCAGGGTGTCGGGCGGCCCGCCCGTCGCCAGGACGTGGCCCGGGATGGCGTCGATGAGCTCGTCGATCATCGCCGTGCAGGCGGCCTCGGCCAGCTCGTGCACGTCACGGTAGTGGTCGTAGAAGGTGGAGCGGCCCACGCCGGCCCGCTCGGCGACGTCGGCCACGCTGACCCGCGACAGGTTCTGCTGCTGGACGAGCTCGATCAGCGCGCCCCGCAGGGCCGCCTGGGTGCGTCGCATCCGGCGGTCGCCCTGCTCTCCTGCGCCGTCCCTGATGGCGCGGTCTCTGATGGTCGCCACGGGCCTCAGTGTACCGACCCGGACACTAGTCTGTTACCGTACACATGTAGCTTATCTGCGCGGTTGGACACCATACCGAATGGGGAGAGCTTTGACGATTGACCCCGCTGCGACGCTCGAGACCACCCGTAGCTGCCCTTACGCCCCGCCCGAGCAGCACCTGCGCCTCCTGCGCGAGCAGCCGGTCGCCAAGGTCACGCTGCCGACCGGGAGCGACGCCTGGGTGACCGCCCGCTATGAGGACATCCGCACGGTCCTCACCGATCCGCGCTTCAGCGCCGACCGCCGCAACCCCAACATGCCGCGGCTGTCCGGGCAGGGCGGGATGGCCGCGTCGCCGCTGCCGAAGATGATGCTGGAGATGGACCCGCCGGAGCACGGCCCGGCCCGGCGCGCGGTGATCGGCGAGTTCACCGTCCGGCGGATCGCGGCGCTGCGCCCGCGCATGCAGGAGATCGTGGACGAGCACCTCGACGCCATGCTCGAAGGGCCTCGCCCGGCCGACCTGGTGAGCGCGCTGGCCCTGCCGGTGCCCTCCCTGGTGATCTGCGAGCTGCTCGGCGTGCCGTACGACGACCACGACTTCTTCCAGGTGCACTCGGCGCAGTTGCTCAACCGCCGCGCCACCGACCAGGAGCGCCACCACGCGGTCCTGGAGCTGGCCGTCTACCTGGACAAGCTGATCAAGACCAAGGAGCAGGAGCCGACCGACGACCTGCTCGGCCGACAGATCGCCAAGCAGCGCGAGAGCGGCGAGGTGGACCATCCGGCGCTGCTCAGTCTCGCGTTCCTGCTGCTGATCGCCGGACACGAGACCACCGCGAACATGATCTCGCTCGGGACGTACCTGCTGCTGCAGGAGCCCGAGGCGCTGGCGGCGATGCGCGAGGACCCGGAGAAGACGGCGAACGCCGTCGAGGAGCTGCTGCGGTACTTCACCATCGCCGAGTTCGCCATGGCCCGGGTCACCCTGGAGGACGTGGAGCTCGGCGGCACGGTGATCCCGGCCGGGTCCGGCGTGCTCATGCTGGCCAACGCCGGCAACCGCGACCCGGAGGTGTTCGAGGACCCGCAGCGCTTCGACATCGACCGCGGCGCGCGCAACCATCTGGCCTTCGGCTACGGCGCCCACCAGTGCCTCGGCCAGAACCTGGCCCGGGTGGAGCTGGAGATCGTCTTCAACACCCTGTTCCGGCGCGTCCCCGGCCTGCGCCTGGCCGTCCCCGCCGACCAGCTCACCTTCAAGGACGAGGCCACCGTGTACGGCATGCCGGAGCTGCCCGTCACCTGGTGACCGACGCCAAACGGACATGCCAGGCCCGGCCCGTACGGAGGCGCTCGGCACGACACCCTCGCGGAAGATCGTTCTGTGCGGCATACTGTTGCCGCCCAATCATGATCATCGACCCGGATGAGGATGTTGTGGCGAACCCGGCACGCACGGGAAGAGAGGAACTCATGTCCGAGCAAGGCCTCAACCGCCGTCGGCTCCTGGCCTCGGCCGCGGCCGTCGGCGGCCTGTCCCTGGGACTGACGGCGGTCCCCGCCGGCGCGCGGGCCGCGTCCTCGGCCCGCACCCGCCGCGCCGCGGCGACGTGGGAGAACATCATCGAGAAGACGTCCTTCAGTAGCTGGACGGCCTTCGACCAGGAGTGGAACCACCTCTACCCCTGGGACGGCGACGCCGACACCCACAACGGCGCGGCCCGGATGCACGCCGGCCAGGTCTCGCTCTCCCAGGGTGTGCTGACGCTGACGGCGACCCGGCTCTCCTCGGCGGACGGGACCAGCCCGCACCAGCCGTTCGCTCCGCTGTGGTACCGCTCCGGCGCCGTCCACGCCAAGGACCAGATCATCGTCAACGACCAGTTCCCCGAGTACGACATCGAGGGCGAGTTCAGCACGCAGACCGGGCCGGGCATCTGGCCGGCATTCTGGACGACCGGGACCTGGCCGGCCTGGCCGCCGGAGAGCGACATCCTGGAATTCGTCGGCGATTCCACCAACCTCTTCAACACCTGGAACAAGACCTCCAGCGGCGATGAGGGCGAAGAGGAGGGGGAGGACTACTTCGTCACGCGGGCGCAGGTCGCCGTCGCCACGTCCACCGCCTGGCACAAGTACCGGGTCTGGATGTACAAAGAGGGCGACGACGTCATGCTCGACTACTACTTCGACGGCGAGTGGGTGGCGACCCACCGCGGGAAGAACTGGGCGGGCGTCCCGCAGCGGCTCATCCTCAACCTGCAGATGGGCTCCTACGCGTCCGGTCTCGACGGCCCCGGCGACGCCGGCTGGGCCACGCAACTGCCGGGACCGACCGGCGACACGCACTTCCGCGCCCGCAACGTGTGGGTCGGCCGCACGCGCGCCTGGTGAACAGGAGGGTTCCCGGCCGCGATCAGGCCGGGGACCTCCCGTCCCCGATGGGGCTAACCGGCGCCGAGGGAGCGGATGCTCGCGAAGCGGTCGAGGGCCTGTTCGAAGGCCTCGGGCGAGATCGTCACGCCGCCGCTGAACGGGAAGTCGAGCTGGTAGACCAGGAACAGCACCATGCCCACGAGCCCTCCGACCACGGCCGCCATGGTGACGTGCACCTTGCGGACCGGGCCGCCGCACACGACCGCCGGCAGCACGGCGATGAGCCCGCAGCCGGCCAGGGCGATCCACAGCAGCGGCGGCACTCCGGTGTCGGCCATCTGCGCTCGGGCCCTGCGGGCGTCGAGCACGGCCTGAATGCGGTTCATGGCCTGCCCGTAGCGGGTGGAGGCGGCGCCGGTGCTCGGCTCGATGGTCTGGAAGAAGGCGCGCAACTGCTCGACCGAGCGCCAGGCCGCCGGTGACAGGGTTCGCTGCTCGGCCATGAGCGGCCATTCCTCGCGGATCACCGTGGTGGCGTACTCGTCGGCCAGGCGTCGCAGCGTCTCACGCTGCGGCTCGGGCAGGCTGCGGGAGTACCAGTAGACGTCGACCAGGTTGCTGGCCTCGGTGGAGGTGGTCTGGGTGGCCGAGTTGACCTGGTTCCAGGCGGCCACGACCACGAGGCCGACGCTGATCGCGAACAGCGTGCCGACGATGCCGGTCACCAGGCCGCTGCCCTCGCGGAAGTCCTGCCGGACCTGCTCGGAGATGGCCCGGCCGGCGAGGTGGGCGGCCAGGCCCACGACGGCGGCCGCGGCCAGCGCCACGGCGACGCCCACCAAGGCTACGAACATGAGGTCTCTCTTTCTGTGACGGATGACATACAAAGAGTAGTGACACCTGGGCGGGGCGTCACCACGTGCTCCGCGACATCCGCCGGTGGGCCCGGCATGCGAAAGGCCCGCACCAGGCGGGCCTTTCGTCTTCGGGCGGCGTCGCTCAGGACGCCTCAGGACGCCCTAGGACATCGTCTCCAGTTCGGCGCGCGTCAGCTTGATGGAGTTCTCCGGCAGCGGCGCGGGGTTGCTCGCGGCGTCCAGCGGATACTTGGCCTGGACCGGGTTGAGCAGCGCGGCCGGCGAGTCGGGATAGGCCTCCAGGAACAGGACGTATCCCCTGTCCTGGTTCAGCGGGGTGGTGTGCTCCTCCTGGTAGGTCACCCCGTCGAAGACACCCCCGAGTTCCTTGACCTCGACCGACTGCCCCACCTGGGCCTGGCCCTTGAAGACCTTCAGGATCTGGGCGGTGTAGACGGTGATGACCACCGGCGGGGCCTCGGGCTGGGCGGCCACTGCGGCGGGG
Source organism: Nonomuraea sp. NPDC050643 (assembly GCF_040654715.1). Lineage (NCBI taxonomy): Bacteria > Bacillati > Actinomycetota > Actinomycetes > Streptosporangiales > Streptosporangiaceae > Nonomuraea > Nonomuraea sp. NPDC050643. The sequence continues at coordinate 99,303 of NZ_JBFAIM010000042.1, forward strand.
GCGCCCGCCTGGGGGTTGAGCGCGGGATCCGTCTCGGCCGGATCCGGTGCCTGCGCCACTTCCTGGAGATAGCGCGGCTCGCCGATGATGCGGGCCTCGACCACCAGGTTCGTCCGGTCGAAGAGCGCGTCGGCGGTTTCGTACTGGGGATAGTCGGCCCGGTAGAGAACGGGCTCCTCATGGGCCGAGCACCCGGTCACGAAGACCACGGTGAGAAGAAGACCACGGTGAGAATGAGAGCGCCAAGTCGCCGTAGCACAGGACGGCCTCCTTTAGCCGAGGGCCGCCAGGAATCCCCGTCGAGCGTTACTTATCAGCACTCCCGAATGCATGTGGAGAGGTCACTCCTTGCGCCATGAGGGGGGGTGTCGTGAATGACTCACGGAAAGGGCCGGAAAAACGCGACGACGCGCGAAGTCGGGTGTTCGAGAGAGGCCTGGAAGGCTATTTGAGGCGCTTCGAGAGGAGTATGGAACGCCTGATGATCACGTGTCAAGAGAAAGGCGCGGCAGGCCAGAAGGACCGAAAGCGGGCAGATCCTAGGCGAGGCGGCCGATGCGGCGCAGCCATGCGTCCACCTCCGGCCGGGCGGCGGCGGCCTCCTCGCCGCGCACGGCGAGGCCGTGCCCGATGGTCGCGCCCGGGCATGAGGCGGCGTAGTCGCGCTCGGTGGTCCCCAGCCCGCTCATGGCGTGGGTCGTGATGGGGATGACGGTCTTGCCGCGGAAGTCGAGGCTCTCGGTGAAGGTCGTCATGATCATGGGTGCCCGGACGTTCCAGATGGGGCCGGCCAGCAGCACCGTGCCGTAGTGGTCGAGCGAGGGCAGCCGGCCGGCGATCGCCGGGCGCGCGCCGGCGTCCTGTTCGCGAACGTTGCGCTCGACGGTCTCGGAGTAGTCGCCGGGGTAGGGGTCGGCCGGCCGGACACGGTAGACGTCGCAGCCGAGGCGGCCGGCGATCAGCCGGGCCAGGACCTCGGTGTTGCCCACCTTGAGGTGGCGGCGGCCTCCGTAGTGGTAGTTCTCACCGGCACGGGAGAAGTAGACCAGCAGGACGGACCCCGCGGGCCGATCCACGGGCCCGGGGGCGGTCGCGCGGGGCGGGGCGGTGGCGCAGCCGCTCAGCGGGGCACCGGCCGTCATGGCCGCGCCCGCCAGGAACACGCCACGGAGGAACGAGCGCCGCTTCGTCATGGGATCCAGCCTCGCCCCGGTACGGACGCGGTGCCAGGGAGGCCTGTTCGGGGTAGTGACACGGCCCCCCACCTGGCCGCCGCGCAGGTCAGCGCGGTGTGACACTGGAGACATGGCCAACCAGCAGAGCACCGGCGGCAGCGACACGGAGCTGGGCCGGTTCCTGCGCGCCCGCCGTACCCAGACCGGGCCCGAGCAGGTGGGGCTGTCCGTCGGTCCCGGCCTGCGCCGGACGCCGGGGCTGCGCCGGGAAGAGCTGGCCACGCTCTCCGGGATCAGCATCGACTACTACGTGCGTCTCGAACGCGGCAAGGAGACCCGTCCGAGCCCCTCGGTGATCGACGCCCTCGCCCGCGCCCTCCAGCTCGACGACCAGGAGCACCAGCACCTGCGCGAGCTGGCCGCCCGCGCCGCCCGGTACGCTCCCGAGCCCCCGCCGCCGCCCACCCGCGCCGTACGCCCCCACCTGAGGCTGCTGCTGGAGACGATGCGCCCCAGCCCGGCCTACGTCATCAGCCGCAGCATGGACCTGCTCGCCTGGAACCCCGGCGGGCTCGCCCTGTACGCGGGCCTGGACGACTGGCCGGTCAAGCAGCGCAACCTGGCCCGCTACCTGTTCCTGCACCCCGCCTCCCGCGAGCTGTTCCCCGACTGGGACAACCAGGTCCGCGGCTGTGCGGCCCGCCTGCGCGCCCAGGCCGGCACCGCGCCGGACGCCCCCGACCTGGCCGGCCTCGTCGGCGAGCTGCTGCTGAAGAGCCCCGACTTCGCCAGGCTCTGGGAGCGCTACGACGTGACCGGCCGCAGGCGCACCCACAAGACCTTCCACCACCCGGCCGTGGGGACCATCGACCTCATGGCCCAGTCGATGGACCTGGAGGGCACCCCCGGCCAGCGGCTCGCCGTCTACGTCGCCGAGCCGGGCACGCCCGACCATGACGCGATGCTGCTGCTCGACCTGACCGCGCCCCGGTCCACCGTGGTCGAGGAGGGCCAGGGCCGGGGGCGGCCCTGAGGGCTCATCTCCCCCGGCCCAGGAACTCCAGCGCGGCGTCGCGGTACGGCTCGGCCTTGTGCGGCGCGAGGACGCCGACGGCGTAGTTGACGTACGGCGCCTCCCGGTATCCGGGGACGCGGGGGGCGGAGCCGTACGGGACGCCGAAGTCGCCGAGCGGGTTGTCGGCCCACACGACGTTGGTGTGCACCGGGTGAGCGTCCTCGTCGAAGAAGACCGGTTCGAGGGGTTCGAAGCCGGCCTGGAGGCAGGGGCGGGCGTTGAGCGAGTTGGCCTCGCCGATGACCAGCGTGTCCGGTCCGTGGCGATCGACGATCAGCGCGTTGGCCAGGAGCATCAGGACGGAGGCCACGCTCAGGTCGATGATGTCCTTGAGCTGGGCGCGGTCGATGATGGTGTAGGTGGGTTCGAGCCCCCACGGCCAGGCGGCCATCACGAACACGCACATCAGCCGCCCGTCGGGGCCGTTCATGCCGAAGACGTAGTTGCCGCCGGTCGAGTAGCCGTGGCCGTGGGCCATGCGGTGGGCGGTCTCCGGCTCCACGTAGAAGAAGTGGGTCACCAGCCGGACGAACATCTCGGTGTCGACGGCCCCGGACCCCCAGTCGCCGAACGGGTCGTTGCACACCAGGCTCAGGCCGTGGTCCCGGGCCCGGGACAACATCGGCAGGGCCCGCTCGTGGAAGACGGGGCCGAGTTCGCGCTGCCGGGCCCGTACGTCCTGGATCTCCCGGAAGACCGCGTCGCGGACGGGGCGGGGAGGCAGGCGGTCCTGGAGGTTGCGGGCGGTCCACAGGCAGGTGAGGCGCCGGCCGCCGGCGACGGAGGGGGCCTGGCTGACCTCGATCGCCGTGTCGCGGGCGAGCGTCGCGGCCACGTCGCGCGGTGAGACCGGGCCGCCGGTGACGAGGCCGCGGACCGACCATCTGCTGCCGCCGGCGCCGCACGCGTACGTCTCCAGGGCCCGGCAGATCCGGAGGTACTCGTCGAGGCCGACGGGTTCCGTCAGGTAGGCGCGGGCCCGTCCCATCCGGTCGACGGCGTGGTGCAGGACGTGCGGGGCGCGCAAGGGCGAATCGGTCTCGGGCGGTGTGGGCAAGGGGGTCTCCTTCCGTCGCCGGCCGGTGTCACGGCACCGGCGTGTAGCCGGACGCCTGGAGGGTGAACAGGCGGTCGTAGGCGCCGCCGGCCGCGATCAGGTCCGCGTGCCGTCCGCATTCGGCGATCACGCCGCCGGACAGCACCGCGATGAGGTCCGCGTCGCGTACGGCGCCGAGCCGGTGGGAAATGAGCAGGCTCGTCCGCCCGGCCCGGATCTTCCGCAGCCGCGCGTGCACGTCGTGCTCGGCCTCGGCGTCCAGCCCGGCGCTCGGCTCGTCGAGGATCATCAGGTCGCGGTCGGCCCGCAGGAAGGCCCGGGCCAGCGCGATCCGCTGCCACTGGCCGCCGGACGGCACGACGCCGGTGCTGTGGTCGTCGCGGTCGGCCAGGCCCAGGTAGATCCTGGTCAGCGGCGTGTCGTAGCCGAGGGGCAGGCTCCGTAGCGTGTCGTGGACACCGGCCTGACGGCCGGCGGCCTCGACGCGGTGCGTGTCGCCACGCGCGGTGAGGTCGCCGACGGCGATGTTGTCGGCTGCGCTGAAGTCGTAGGTCATGAAGTCCTGGAACACCGCGCCGATCCTGGCCCTGAGCCGGTCGGGCGGCACGTCGCGCAGGTCGGTCCCGTCCCACGAGATCGTTCCGCGTACGGGGTCGTAGAACCGGCACAGCAGCTTGACCAGGGTGCTCTTGCCCGATCCGTTGAGCCCGACGAGGGCCACGGACCTGCCGTGCGGGATGGTCAGGTTCACACCGCGCAGGATCCACGGGTGCTCGTCGCTGTAGCGGAACCACACGTCGCGCAGCTCGATGCCGCGGCGCAGCCGGGTCAGGGTCCGCGGGGCGGCGGGCGCGGGCAGGTCCGGCCCGGCGTGGACCACGGCCAGGTAGTGACCGAACGTCAGGAGCCCGTAGTGCGTGTCGGCGGTGGCGGCCACCGCGCCCGCGAGGGCCCCCTGTACGCCGCCGAGCGCCCCGATGAGCAGGGCCACGTCCCCGGCCGTGCCCCGGCCGCCCGCCACCATGGCGATCACCCACATCAGGCCGAACCCGGAGACCAGGGCCGCCAGCAGCACCAGGGCGCCCTGCATGGTGAGCTCGCGCCGGTCCATGGCGCGCTGGGCGGTGTGGGACAACGCCAGCTCGGCGCGCATCCGTCCGCGCAGGAATCCGCCGAGCCCGAGCAGGCGGATCTCCTTGGCGGCGTGCCCGCTGCCCAGCAGCTCTCCGTAGAACATCTCGCGCCGCTGGGCCGGGGTGATGTCCCGCATCATCCGCGCCCGCCGCCGCGCCAGGCGCAGCTCCACGAGGAGCATGGGCAGGCCGGACACCAGGACGACGACCGTGACGAGCGGGCTGATCACGGTCACCGAGCCGAGCATGCCGAGGCCCGTCAGGACGTTGCGGCCCAGGCCCAGCCCGGACTCCACGATCTGTACGGGCGAGCCGGCGCTCTGCTGGGCGAGCCGCAGCCGGTCCAGGAAGGGCGGGTCCTCGAACCGCGTCAGCCCGGTGAGGCGTTCGAGCGCGGCGAAGAGCCGGTCCTGGGCCCGCAGCGCCGTCCGGCGGCCGGCCTCGGCCATGAGGTACCGGCCGGCCTGCGGAAGGGCCGCGCCCAGCAGCCCGGCCCCGGCCAGTCCCGCGGCCGGCGGCCACAGGAGGTCCCAGGACGCCCGCGACGCCAGCCCGTCCACGGTCAGCTTGGTCAGCCACACGGTCACGATCGGGACCGCGACGCCGGCGGCCGTCAGCAGGAGATGACCCAGCAGGTGCCAGGGCGCCGAGCGCCAGGCCAGGGACAGCACATGGGCGAGGGCGGTACGGCGAGCGGGGGGTGTGCCCTCGCTCATGCCCTGACCGGCGCCGGAAGACGGGCCAGGTCGTTGTCCATGGCGCGCACCGTACCGCCCTCGACCACGCCGAACGTGGGGAACGCCCGTACCGCGAAGGCCGCGACGACGGGGTCGGCCTGCGTACCGGTGACCACGCGCGCCACGGAGGCCAGGGCGGCGATCGTCTCGGCCATGGGGCCGGGCTCTCCCGAGACGACGGCGAGCACCCGGTCCCGGCCGCCGGGCACGGCGCCGGCGTGGCTCACGAACTCGGGGAGCTTCTCCTCGCACGCCGTGCACCCTTGGGCGAAGAAGGCCACGAGCGTCCGCTCGGCGAACGTCTCGGCGGAGACCGTCTCCCCGTCGACCGTCGCCGCGGTGACCTCGCCGACCTCGAATCCCGGGGAGGGGATGAGGTCACTCGTCCAGGAGCCGCCCTGGCCCAGGCTCTCCAACTGGGCGGTGTGCGCGCGGAGGCGGCGGATGACGCCGAACGTCAGCACCAGGTCCAGCAGGCACAGCACCCCGACGAGGATCACTGCCACCGAGATGAACACCATGGGCGCCTCTTCCCTTCGTTCGCCTGCCCGTATCGCCGTGAGCAGAGCAGCGGTCGCGTACGACACGACGATGGCGTCCGGCGCTTTCCGCGGCCTGTCATGAACCTGTCGCCGATGCCGGCCAGGACGGTTCACGACCTCCGGATGCGCGGCGACAGGCAGGTGACAGCTTCGGGAAAGGCGAGGCCGCGACAATACGCGCAGCGATTCCCCTTACTGTGGAGGTGACCGTGAAAGCACTGCTGGAACAGTGGAGCGATCGGCTGCTCGAGACCTTCGTGCCGAACACCACGGCGTCCGCGATCGACCGGTGCAACTGCCAATGCATTCCCTGCTGCATCTGGATCAACGGCCACAACTACCGGGGCAAGCTCTGTTACGACTGCATCAGCGGGCATCTGTGCGGGTGCGCGACCTACTGGACGGACTGCCCGTAACGTGATCGCCGACTATCTGGCCGTCGCCTGCCGGTGCCTCATCGCCGTGGTCTTCGGCGTCTCCCTGATCGGCAAGCTGCGGGGCCGGGCGGCGTTCGCGGAGTTCGGGCGGGCGACGCGGCGGATGCTGTCGGCGGTGCCGCCGTGGCGGGCGGTGAGTCACGCCACGGCGGCGCGCGTCGCCTATGTGGTCGCCGGCGCCGAGGCTTTCGTGGCGGTGTCGCTGGTCGTGCCGTCGACGGTCGTGCCGGAGGCCGCCGGGGCGGGGCTGGTCGTGGCGGCCGGGCTGTTGATCGCCTTCTCGGCGGGCATCGCGATGGTGCTCCGCGCCGGAGTGCGGACCCCGTGCCGGTGTTTCGGCTCCTCCTCCGCGCCGGTCGGCAGGCCGCATCTCGTCCGGAACGCGGTGCTGCTGGGGGCGGCGATCACCGGTCTGCTCGCCGGGCCGGGGAACGCCGGGCCGCTTCATGCCGCCGGAGTGGCGATCGCCGCGACGGTGGCCGTGGTGATCGCGGTTCTCGTCATCCGGCTCGACGACCTCGTCGAGGTCTTCGCCGGGTGAGCCAAGTGAGCCGGACTTGCCAGACTTGTCAGGTTTTCCAGGTTTTTCGGGAGCGAGGGCCGGACGGGCCTGTGACAGGGAAGGGACTCCGCCCGTGGTCGTCGTGATCGTCGTGCTCGCCCTGTCCGGGGGCGTTTGCCTGCTGTGGGCGCGCGGGCGGCACCTGCTCGTGACGGTGGCGGGGCCGAGCATGGAGCCGGCGTACGCGCCCGGCGACCAGGTGCTGGTGCGGCGGGTCCCGATCGCCCGCGTACGGCCGGGCCAGGTGGTGCTGATCAGGCGGGACCCCGTCCACGGCCTGCCGGAGGACCCGGACCTCGTCATCAAGCGGGCCGTGGCGGTGCCCGGCGATCCGGTGCCGCGGGTCGGCTTCCCCCTGCTGGCGGGGACGGCGGTCCCGCCCGCGAAGCTGGTGGTCGTGGGCGACAACCTCCCGCTCTCCTATGACTCGCGGCACCACGGATACGTCCCGGCGGGGCGATTCGTCGGCGTCGTCGTACGGCGGCTGCCCCGCCGCCCGCGTCCGGCGTGAGCGGGCTCTCAGGGACGGTAGGCGTCGGCGACCATGACCAGCCATCTGACCTCGTCGTCCAGGGAACGTTCCGGCTGCCCGGCCGGCTGGGCGGCGTCGCCGGCCGCCGGCCGTCCGTCGCGTTTTTGGAGCGCGTGCGCCAGGGCCGAGGCAGCGGCGGCGGCCGCGCGAGGGTCGGGTTCGCCGTGCGGGACCAGCCCGGCGACGTCGAGGGCGAGCATGCCGTCGTTGATCTCGATGACGCGGCGGTACAGCCGGTATTCGATGTCGAGGATGACCAGGGGTTCCCGCGTTCGCGGCCGGTGCAGGGCGATCTCGGGCATGGCGGCGTGCAGGTCGGCCCACAGGGGACGCAGGCGGCGGTAGGCGCGCAGGCAGCCGAGCCGCCTGTGGAGCGCCTCGGCCGCCGCGCCCAGTTTGGGCAGCGCCAGGCCGGTGGCGCCGAGGATGACGGCGGTCAGCGCCAGCGGCGTGGAGACGGCGTTCTCCCCGCCCGGCGGCGAGAGACCCAGGAGCCGGATCGCGACGTAGAGCGCCTTATAAAGGCAGTAGGCCAGGCCGAACAGCGCGGCGGCGGAGACCAGCCGCACGCTCAGGCGCAGGGCGCGGCTCGCGGTGTGCCGCCGCTGCCGTCCGTAGCGCCAGGTGGAGATCGCGATGTCCACGCAGGCGAGGGCCGTCATCGCGATGAACACCAGCATGTACTCGGGGACGAGGGCGGCCGTCGAATAGCGGTCCGCGAAGAGGATCGGCTCGGAGACGTCGACGGGCGCGAGCACGAACAGGACCGTCATCGCGCCCGCGGCGGCGCAGGCGAGGGCGATGCGCCGCCGGGCCCGTCCGCCGCCCCCGGGGCGCTCGCGGTCGAGGCCCACGAGCATGACGCTGATCGCTCCGGCGGCGCCGAGCGTGGCCAGGTGCTGGATCAGCTTGGCCACGTTGGGGACGTGGGTCAGCCGGTCGATCGCCGCGTAGACGGGCGGGATCCCCACCGTCAGCGCGACGCTCAGGCCGAGGCAGATCACGACCAGGCTGCGCAGGCCCCGGTTCCGTGGCCGCCTGACCAGGTCGGCCGCCTTCACGGCCAGGATGATCCAGCACAGCGCCGCGATCCCGATGTGCAGGAGACGCAGGAGCATGGGCTCACCCGGTCCGGGTCACTCGAGGAGCTCCCGCAGCCGGCGATCGCGCGCGGACCGGTCGTCGTCGGTGTCCGGTGGCGTACTGGTGATCTGCTGGGCGAGCAGGGAGGCCAGCGTCTCCGCTTCCCGCTCCTCGCGTACCGCGTAGGCGGAGCGGCCCAGGATCCGCTGGACGGCGGTGCTGCCGAGGTTCGGCAGCAGCAGGCGGAGGTAGTCGCCTTCGAGGCCGTGCTCGTGCTCGAAGATGAGATGCGAGAACTCGTGCAGGATGATGTGGGACTGGTGCAGCGGCGAGGTGTTGTCGCGGTAGAGGATGAAGTCGGTGGCGGGGGTCGCGATCCAGAGGCCGCAGGGGCCGCCCGGTTCGAGCCCGCGCAGGGGCGTCAGGGTGATCGGCCGCCCCCTGACCTCCTCCAGGTGCGCGCGGAGGCCCGGCATGGTCAGCGGTGACGGCAGACCCAGGCTTCGTAACCGGGCCGAGCAGGCCCTGCGCAGGCTCCTCCCCAACGGCTCACCCTCTATTTCGCGGGAGGCAGGCCCTGCATCTGCCGGATCTGGTCGATGATCGTGAGGATCGCGCTGCGGTTCTGCGGGGTCAGGTCCTTGCTGCGCAGGGCGATCTGCATCACGTCATTGTCCCTCATCGCGACCACGAGTTCGAGCTCTGAGTCGATCTTCGCGGCGACCTCGTCGTCGAAGAAGTAGTTGACGCTGACGCCGAAGAACTCGGCCAGCCCTTTGAGGTGGTTGTAGGTCGGGTTGCTGCGCTTGCCGCTGCGCAGGAGCCCGATGTAGGCGTCCGTGATCGAGCCGCCCGTCGCGCTGATCCCGGCCGCGACCTCGGTGTTCGAATACGGCCCGCGCCCGCCCGGATGGATCGTCGCGAACAGGTGGTTGAGCTTGTCCGCCAGCGTTCGGGACCGTTCTTCGGCCACTCCACACCTCCCAACTGTTGTTTGAGTAGATCGCCTTCTTCTCAAACATGGGTTGACACATACCGCCTACGCAAGTCTATGCTCCCCCTGCTGCCGTCCACAGGCACGCGCCGGCGGGCGTACCACCCGCCCTGACGCGATTGGGGATTCATGCGCGGAACGGCGACGCACGGGGGAAAGCGCGCCTCGCCCTCCGCCGCCCGGCCGGGGACCGACGCGATCACGGGGGATCGACGAGGAGTTCAGCGAGATGGGGGGCATTGACGGCATGACCATCGGGCGTGGCCTACGTTTCGGGGTGCTCGGCCACCTGGAGATCACCAGGGACGCCGCTCCGGTCACCATCGCGTCGCGCAAGCAGCGCATCGCGCTGGCCACCTTGCTGCTGCGGGCCAACCAGCTCGTGACGAAGGACGAGCTGATGGACCGGATCTGGGAGAGCGAGCTCCCGCTGGACGTGCTCGCCTCCCTGCACACGCACATGTCCCGGCTCCGCCGGACTCTCGGGGGCGAGGCCGGGATGATCACCAGGCGCGACTCCGGCTACACGGTGCCGGCCACCGAGGAGACGCTCGACCTCCTGCGCTTCCGCCACCTCACCACGCTGGCCGCCGCGACCCGGGCACGGGGTGACGCCGTGGGCGAGGCCCGGCTGCTGCGCGAGGCGCTGACGCTGTGGCGGGGGCCCGCGCTGGCCGACGTCGGCTCCGAGTCCCTGCAGCGCGACGTGGCGCCGGTCCTGGAGCGGGAGCGCATGCGTACGCAGGAGCGCTGGTTCGAGGTGGAGATCGGCCGGGGCGAGCCCGCCGAGGTCATCACCGACCTCGAGACGGCCGTGCTGGCGCACCCGACGCACGAGCGCTTCTGGGCCCAGTTGGTCCGCGCGCACACCCAGGCGGGACGTCCGGCCGAGGCGCTGGAGACGTACGCGACGGCCCGCCGGGCGCTGTCCACGGAGCTCGGCGTCGATCCCGGACCGGAGCTCCGGCAGGCCCGCCAGCGCATCCCGCGCAAGGACGTGCCCTCCGCGCCGTCGCGGACGGGCGGCGGCGTCCCGACACCCGCCGAGCTGCCCGCCGGCACCGGCGCCTTCACCGGGCGCACGGCCGAGCTGGCGCACCTGCGCACGCACCTGACCTCCGGCCGGCCCCGCCCGTTCGCCGCGATCGTCGGTACCGGCGGCGTCGGCAAGTCCGCGCTGGCCGTCCACGCCGCCCACCAGGTCGCCGGCCACTTCCCCGACGGGCAGCTCTACGTGGACCTCTACGGCGCCACGCCCGGCCTCCGGCCGCTGAGCCCCCTGGAGGTGCTCGGCCGTTTCCTGCGCTCGTGCGGCTTCGCCGCGACGGCCGTCCCCGCCTCGGTCGACGAGGCGGCGGCGCGTTTCCGGTCGGCCACCTACGACAGCCGGATGCTCGTCGTCCTGGACAACGCCTCCGACGCCGCCCAGGTGCGGCCCCTCATCCCCGGCGGGACCGGCTGCGGCGTCATCGTCACGTGCCGCCGCTCGCTCGTCCCCCTGGCCGGCGCCCATCAGAGCCGGCTCGGTGCGCTGCCGGAAGACGAGGCGCGCCTGCTGCTGTCGCGCCTGGTGGGGCCGGAGCGCGTCGACGCCGAGCCGGAGGCCGTACGGGACGTGCTGCTGCTGTGCGGCGGCCTGCCGCTGCGGTTGTCCGTGGTCGCCGCCCGCCTCGCCGCGCGTCCGGCGGAGACCTTCGGCGTGACGCGGGAGCGGCTGGCGATGGAGCAGGGCCGGTTGACCGCGTCCGCGGCCCGCTGACCGCCTTCCGGAACCGGCCTCGGGGCTCCTTGACAAGGTCGTCCCGGCCGGTCGAGAAATAGTCCTTACGTCGTCTACGACAGGAGCCGGGCTTGTCGCACCGCGAGCACCCAGAGACCGAGCAGCGCCCCGTCGTCGGGTTCCGCCTCCTGGGCGCCCTCGACGTGGTGCGGGCGTCCCGGCCCGTCCTCATCCCCGCCGCCAAGCAGCGGATCGCGCTGGCCACGCTGCTCCTGCACGCCGACCAGCACGTGTCCGTCGATCAGCTCATCGCGTACATGTGGCACCGCGACACCCCGAACGACGCGCGGGCCACCGTCTACACCCACATCGCCCGGTTGCGGCAGGCGCTCGACGACGGCGGGGACGGGCGGCGGCTGATCCACACCAGGGAGTTCGGTTACCTCATCCAGGTCGGCGACGCCGGGCTCGACGTCGCCCGGTTCCACCGGCTCGTCCGCCGCGCCGAGCGGACGGCGGAGCCTGACGCCGAGGCCGCCCTGCTGCACGACGCGCTCGCCCTGTGGCGCGGGCCCGCGCTGGCGGACGTGCCGTCGGACGCGCTGCGCCGTGACCACGCCGTCCGCCTGGAGGAAGAGCGGGTGCGGACACTGGAGCGGTGGCTGGAGCTCCGTCTGCGGGGCGGCGGGCATGAGCAGGTGGTCGCCGAACTGCAGGCGGCGACCGCCGCGCACCCCTTGCGGGAACGGCTCTGGGCCCAGCTCATGCTGGCCCTGTACCGGTGCGGCCGCCAGGCCGAGGCCCTGGTCGCGTACCGGTCGGTGGCGGGGCTGCTGCGGGAGGAGCTGGGCATCGATCCGGGCGACGAGCTCCGCGACCTGCACCAGTCCATCCTCGCCGGAGACCCCAGGCTCCTGCTCCCATCCCCGACCTCCCTCGTGCCACCCACAACGACACCCGGTGCACCACCCACGGCGGTGCCCCCCGCGCCACCCGGAGGAGCCTCCGCAGCGCCGCCCATCACGCCGCCCGCGACCGTGCCACGTGCTTCGCCTGGTGGGCCGCCCGTCGTGTCACCCGCAGGAGGACCTGCGAGGGCAGCCGCGGAGGCGGCCATAGCGGCGGCCGGAGAGGCAGTCGCCGTGGCGGGCGGAGGGGCGGCCGTCTTGGGGTCGGTCGCCGAGCAGCAGGTGCCCGCCGATGTGCGGCCGTGGCAACTGCCCTCGGACATCGCCGCGTTCACGGGCCGCGCCGAAGCCCTGATGGCGCTGGACCGCCTGCTGGAACCGGCCCGCGACCAGCCGACCCACTACCGGCCGGTCCACTACCAGGCAGTCCGTGACCAGCAGGACCGTGACCAGCCGGACCGGGACCAGGCAGGCCGTGATCGGACGGGCCTGGCGGGGCCCGGTGGGTCGGCTCGGCCGGTGCGGATCGCTGTCATCACCGGCACGGCGGGTGTGGGCAAGACCGCGCTGGCCGTGCACTGGGGCCACCGGACGCGCCGGCACTTCCCCGACGGTCAGCTCTACGTGAATCTGCGCGGTTTCGGCCCGGACGGCCCGATGGAGCCGGCCACCGCGCTGGAGGTGCTGCTCCAGGGCCTCGACGTGCCCGCCCAGCGCATCCCAGCCGACCTCGACGCCCGCTCGGCGCTGCTGCGCAGCGTGCTGGCCACCCGTCACGTGCTGATGGTGCTGGACAACGCCCGCGACGCGGCGCAGGTGCGCCCGCTGCTGCCCGGCTCGGCCGGCGTCGTGCTGATCACCAGCCGCGACCAGCTCCGCGCCCTGTCCGTGCACGGCGACACCTCCCACGTGACGCTCGGCGTCTTCTCCCCGCAGGAGTCCGCCGAGTTGCTCGCCTCGATCCTCGGTTCCGACCGCGCGCGGGCGGAGCCGGAGGCCACCGCCGAGCTCGGCCGGCTGTGCGCCCACCTCCCGCTGGCGCTGCGGATCGCCGTGGCGAACCTGACGCTCGACCAGTACCAGAGCGTCGCCGACTACGTCGCCGAGCTGCGCGAGGGCAACCGGCTCGCCGCGCTGCGCATCGACGGCGACGAGCGGAGCGCCGTCCGGGGGACGCTGGACCTGTCCTACACGGCCCTGCCCGAGCCGACGCGGGCGAGCTTCCGGCTGCTCGGCCTGGTGCCCGGCGCGGACTTCACCGTCGAGGCCGCCGCCGCCCTGAGCGGCTCCACCGCCGAGGAGGCCCGTCGGCAGCTCACCCGGCTGGCCACCGCCCACCTGATCCACCACTACGCCCCCGGCCGCTACCGCCTCCACGACCTGCTCCGCCTGTACGCCGCCGAACGCGTCCACGCCGAGCAGGGCCCGCCGAGCCTGGAGGCGGCCAGGCACCGGCTCTACGACTGGTACCTGCGCAGCGCCCGCGCCGCCGTCGAATGCCTGCACCCCAACCGGGCCCGCCTGCCGCTCTCCCCCGCCCCCGCCGACGTGACGCCCGCCGTCTTCGACGACCCCACGGCCGCCCTGTCCTGGCTGACCACCGAGCACGGCAACCTCGTCGACGCCGTCCACCAGGCGGTCTCGGCCGGCCCCCGGCCCTCGGTGTGGCTGCTCACCGACGCGCTGCGCAGCCACTTCTGGTCGAGCGGACACATGAGGGACTGGTTGTCGTGCGCGCGGGTGGCGGTGGCCGTGGCGGAGGAGGAGGGCGACGTCTCGGGTCTGGCCGCGGCCGTGCTGGTGCTCGCGGACGCGCACGCGTTCGGCGAACGACTCGACGCGGAGTCCCTGTACGCCCGCGCCCTGTCCCACGCCGACGCGGCCGGGTGGGCCGAGGGCCAGTCGTCCATCCGGGGCAACCTGGCCGGCAACTACCTGCGTCACGGGCGGCTGCCCGAGGCGGCCCGCTGTTTCGAAGAGGGCATGCGGCTGGACCGGCACCTCGGCAGGGAGGCCGGGCTGGGGGTCAAGCACAGCAATCTCGGCGTCGTGTACGCCCAGCTCGGCCGTCTCGGCCCCGCGTACGACCATCTCAGCCGCGCCCTGCGGTTCTCCACGGGCCGCCACGCCAACGCGCGTACCAACCTCGGCATCGTCTGTCACCTGATGGGGCGCTACGACGAGGCGCACCAGCTCCTCACCCAGGTGAGAGCCCATCTCGAACGGGCTCCCGACCACCTGCTGGAGCCCTACTGCGCCGCGGCGCTCGCCGACATCCTGTGCGACCTCGGCCGGTACGACGAGGCGCGCGACCTCGCGAACCGCGCCCTGGCCGGCAGCCGCGACCTCGAGGACCACCTCGCCGAGGCGGGCGCGCTGTTCTCGCTGGGCCTGGTCCTCGACGGGACCGGGCGGCCCGAGCAGGCCATCGAACGCTTTCACGAAGCGGTGGAGCGGGTCGGCGACGCCAATCCGTACACGAAGGTCTCCGGTCTCGTCCGGCTGGCGTACGCGGCCACCGGGCTCGGGCTGGCCGAGGCGGGCACGTACGCCGAGCAGGCGCTCCGGATCTCCCGCGAACGGTCCTTCCGCCTGCAGGAGGGGCTGGCGCTGACCGCGTGCGCCGGCATCGCGGGGATGGCCGGAGATCGCGGCCGTGCGGTGCGGGAGTTCGAGGCGGCGCTGGAGATCCATCGCGAGACCGGTCATCGCCCAGGCGAGGCCCGTACGCTGCGCATGTTCGCCGACGCCCTGGGCGGCACGGCGGCGGCGGAGTCGTACCGGAGGCGGGCCGTGGAGCTGTCCGGCGAGATGGGCGCTCCTTGAGCACGCGGGCCGGAGATGCCCGATTCCAGAGGTCGTGAGGTAAGCTCACGACACCGAGGACTTTTCGAGCGTTGGCATTCAGGTCTGCGTCGCCCGCGGCGAACCACCGCTATCGGCCCTGTTCGGAGGGGCCTGGACAGGTCAAGCGACCAATGAGCCCGGTTCTTTCTCATCGAGGCACACCGTTCAGCCCCCGTGACACGGCCGCCGACCGCTCGTCCCGCCCAGAGAACGAGGCCGCATCGGTCGCCGGTCAGCGGGCACCGTCCTCCGTCGCACCACCGTCGCCCCTGGGGTGACCCACATGCCGCCTGCCGGCCGGATTGAGCGGTTCTGGCACCGCCCGCTCTGGCGGCCGACCGATCTCCCGCCGGCAGGCGTCCCCTTCTCATCCGACCGCTCCGAACAGGAGACTTCCATGCCCGTCATCGACGTGGCCCCGCCCGGCGGGACGACCGCCTCGGCACCTACTCTGCTGCACCTGTCCGGGGACATCGACATCCACACCACGACGCCCCTGCGTCAGCGGCTGCTGAACGCCCTCGCCTCCAGTACCAGCCTGCTCGTCCTCGACCTGTCCCAGGTCACCTTCTGCGGCGCCGGCGGGCTGAGCGTTCTGGTCGACGTACAGAGCCGGGCCCGCCGACAGGGCATCTCGCTGGCCCTGACCGGCGTTCCCCCGCGCGTGATCCGGCTGCTGCACATCACCGGCCTGACCCAGCGCTTCCCGACCGTGGACTGACCACGACGCCGGGCTCGTCCTCGCCCGGCGCGCACGTCCCTTCCAGGCCGGTACCCGCCGAACGGGCGGCGGCTCCGGCGGTACGTCACCCCCGCCCAAGCCGCACGCTCGTCCGCCGGATCGGCGTGGGTCTAGCCGCCGTTGATCACGAAGCCCGAACCCGGTTCCCTGACGATGTCGCCGGTCGCCGAGTTGGTGATGGTGACGCCGGTCAATGTCGCGCTGCCGCGCGCGCCGCCATGGGCCAGGATGCCCGCGCCGTTGTTGGACCTATCGATCCGGACGTTCGTGATGGCGACGTTCGGCATGTTGCCGCCGCCCGACTTGAACTGGATGCCGTCGTAGGTCGAGTCGGAGATGTCGGTGTCGCGGATGGTCACGCCGGTGATGTCCCTGTTCTGGGCGAACAGCGTGATGGCGCCGAACTTCTGCGCCTCACCCCAGAAGACGCCGCCGCAGCGGTACAGCGCGTTGTTGGCGATCAGGGTCTGGCCGGAGAAGGGCAGCGGGTCGTGGTCGGTGGCGAGCATGATGCCGGGGTAGTTCATGGTGTCGTAGATCAGGTTGTTCTCGATCTTGTTGTTGTAGCCGCCGTAGATCGCGATGCCGTTCGCCCGCCACGGAAGCTGGACGGTGTTGTTGACGAACGTGTTGTCGTGGGCGATGTCCACCGACGGGTCCTTGACGAACCGGTTGGCCCAGACGGCCAGGGAGTCGTCGCCGGTGGTGCGGAAGGTGGAGTTGAACACGCGTGAGTTCCGCGTCCCGTTGCTGAAGTTGATGCCGTCGGCGTAGGTGTTGCGGATGCGCATGCCGCTGAACTGCAGCCCGTCGGCCGGCCCCCACAGCTCGGGGATGTTGTCGTAGTCGCGGCCGACCCAGACGCCCACGTTGGCGTGCTCGATCCAGACGTTGGTGATCTTCGTGTTCCTGCCGAAGCGCCCGTTCAGGCCGACTCCGCCCTCGGCGCCGCCGGGTCCGCCGCGGATGCGCCCGGAGCCGAAGATGGCCACGTCGGAGATCTGGACGTTGTCGTCGATGTCGAAGCCGAAGTTGCCTTCGTGCGGGTGGTTGATGCCCTGCGCCAGGTGCGGCTCGGTCAGCGTGTAGAGCTGGGAGTACCACATGCCCGCGCCGCGGATCGTGACGTTGCTGATGCCGACCTGGTTGTACTGGCCGCGGTTCAGCGGGTCGTCGGTGAGGATCTTCTTCTCCTGCCGCCACTGGCCCGGCGGGATCCACACGCAGGTGATGGCACCGTTCTGGTCGTCGGTGACCGCGCGCTGGATGGCGGCGGTGTCGTCGTTGCCGTCGCCGGGGACGGCGCCGTAGTCGGTGATGGAGGTGCATTCGGCCGGCTTGCCCGCCGCGGGCGCCACCTGCTCCAGGTCGATCAGGTCGATGATGTAGAAGGCGGCGGTGTCGCCGGCGTCGCGCTGGAGCCGGAACTTGGTGCCGGCCGGGTACGAGCGAGACAGGAGCGCGTGCGCCTCGTCGAACAGTCTCCTGGCGTCGGCCTGCGGGGTGTTGGTCAGCGCTTCCGGGTCGTCGCTGGTGCCGTACAGCCAGCTATGACGGGACGACAGGGTGAGCTTCTGGGCGAAGGCGCCGTCGATGTACAGGCTGATCGTGGCCTCGATGCCGCCACCGCCGGGCGCGTCCGGGATCGAGTTGCGCACGACGATCGAGTTGGCGGCGTTGGCCGAGGTGAACTCGACGTACTGGCCGGTGCCGGTCAGCCGGACCGACTTGCGGCCCGAGGACTCGGTCGCGAAGTTGGTGTGCCCGAACGTGCGCAACTGGTCGCTCTGCAGCAGGGTGCCCTGGTAGGCGGCGGATTCGGCCTCGTACTCGACGTACGGCACCGAGGCGCCGCGGCCGACGGTGATCTGCTGCGAGAGCGTGTTGTTGCCCTCGTCGGTCTCGTCCACGGCGCCGGTCGCGTCTGCGGTCGCGGTGATGGTGGCGCCGCCGCTGGTGGCGGTCCAGCCGCCGTTGACGGCCACGTCGGCCGTCGCGCCCGCGGCGATCGGGGGCGTCTGGGTGTCGAGCGTGGTGCCGCCGACCGCGACCCGGGTGACGGTGGTGGCGCCGGTCGTGCTGGTGCCGCGGTTCTTCACGGCGACGGTGAAGGTGACCCGCGCTCCGACGGCGGGGTTCGGCGGTGCGGCGGTGACGCCGACGATCTGGAGGTCGGGCCCGGGGGCCTCGGCGACGACCAGGGACGTCGGCGCGGTGAAGGTGTTGTTCGCCTCGTTCTGCTCGGCGACCCTGTTCTCCTCGTCGGCCTTGGCCGAGAGCTGGTACGTCCCGGCCGGTCTGGTCCCGATGCTCGCCGACACGGTGGCGGAGGCTCCGGCGGCCAGCGCGCCCACGGCGGCGGTGCCGGCCTTGGCCGCGCCGGCGTAGAAGGTCAGCGAGGTGGCGGCGGAGGGCGCGGTGCCGGCGTTCCTGACCGTGCCCGTCAGCGTGATCGCGGTCGTCGCGGTCGGCGAGGCGGGCGCCCAGGTGAGGTTCGTGACGGTGAGGTCGGGGTTGGCGGCGGGGGTGCCGAAGATCTGGAATTCGGCGACCTGTCCGCCGGGGGCGCCGGAGTTGGTGGTGATCTGCAGTCGTACGTCGGCGGTCTTGGCGGTGACGGGGATGGTCACCGTGTTGCCGGTGGCGGGGTCGAAGGTGTGGGTGGCGGGTGGGACCAGGTTGGTGAAGCCGGTCGCGCTCTGTTCGCGGCCGAGGACCTGGATCGTCTGGGTGCGTCTGGCCCAGGCGGCGTCGGGGTTGAGTTTGA
>NZ_JBFAIM010000043.1:0-114778 GCF_040654715.1 Nonomuraea sp. NPDC050643
CACCTGCCCGGCCAGCGGATGGAACGGATGAGTGACCCTCACCAGACCATCTTCAGAGTCGTGAACCTGAGGAGTTGACGGATCGAGATAACGCCCTGGCCGAGAGCACCATCGGGCTGTACAAGACCGAACTGATCCACCGCCACGGCCCGTGGAAGGGCCTGGACGACGTCGAACTCGCCACCATGGAATGGGTCGACTGGTACAACAACCGCCGCATCCACAGCGCCTGCCAAGACCTTCCACCCGCCGAATACGAAGCCCTCTACCGAACAGAGATCAACTCAGCTACTCTCGCCCCAGCCAGGTAACCCGGTCTCCAACAAACCCGGCGCGGTTCAGTGAGGGCTTGTTCGTCCTTGTTGTCGTCAACGTTGCCGTCACCTCTCGATGCACCATGGCCAATCTTGCTCTTCGTATGCCACGCTGAATGCCATGGCGAGTACTCCACCGCCGCAACCCTGGAACTCCCGCCCCCTCGACCATGGACGACCACCCGCCACGATGTGGCGATCCTCGTGCCGTTTTGGGCGGTGGCATGGCCACCGCGGCTGGGGCTGACCGGTGAGTCCCTTATAGGTGCGTACCTGACCTCAGCCTGATGTATCTTCAGGGAATTCGCCAGCAATCGTTACGATTGGAGGGGCACGGATGACCCAAACTAATGATTTGTCCCCTCCAGATGACTGGAGCCTGCCGGAACAACGGCTATGGACCGCATTCCGTCGAGGCGCGCAACTCGATCTCGAAGGACCGAGTCCTGTCACTGGATCTCCCGGCAACGAATATTGGGGGCTAGAAAGAATCATTCGTGCCGAAGTCATTGCCCATCTGCTCATGCATGGCCCCCCGCAACTGCCCGGTAGCCCTGCCAGGCTCATCCTCAAGGGAGCGCGGGTATCCGGCTGGCTCGACGTTGGATGTGGCGAGTTGGAGTCGTTCCTCTTCCTGGGGTGCGCCTTCGACCGAACCCTCAACCTAAGCGACGCAAATACGCAGTTCATTGGCTTCACAGACTGCCTGCTACCAGGGTTGAATGCGGAACGGGTGACGTGCTCGGGGCCTATGTTTTTGGACGGCAGCCGGGTTCTCGGTCCCATCCACCTGGGTGACGCCGAAATAGGCGGGGACCTTGTACTCAAGAACGCGACGATCGACGCCGGGGAAGCCAAGCTAGCTATCAGACTTAACGGCACGCACGTCGCCAGCGATCTCAACCTCCACGGCGCCAACATCACCGGTTGGGTGAGGATGGACTCCGCGCGGATTGACGGCGACCTACTATTGACTGGCGCCAGACTTGCCGCACCAGGCAACTGGGCTCTCGCCGCACCTGCGCTTGTAGTCGGCGGCTCCATCATCGGAAGCACAGGCGTGCAGGTGACGGGCGGCGTGTTGTTAGCAGGCGCCACGATTGGCGACAGCGTGCTGCTGGATAGGTTGGAGGTATCGCGACCACTAGAGACCGCACTCAGTTTTGACCACTGCCGCGTCGCAATGAGATTTCGTAGCGACGACGCTCGAATTCGCGGCGCGGTGCAACTTCACCACATGGTAGTCGGCTGCAACATCAGCTTGAAGCGCAGCATAATTAGCGATCTCAAGAAGGACGATGACGCCATTCGCGCCGACCACCTAGAAGTCGAAGGGTCCGCGCTATTTAATGACGTCGACCTTGCTTCCTCCTTGTACATGCACGGTGCACGAATTGCGTGTAATCTCATGATCGTGCGTGCCAAATTGTCCGCCTCGGACAAGCGGTCAGCGTTAGATGCCAATGGGGCGAACATCGGCAACAGTTTCTCAGCCGCAAACTGCACCTCCGATGGTGCGGTAACCCTGACCGCTATTCATATCGACGGCAATGCTGACTTCTACAACGCCACCATCAGCAATGGCTCGGCCACTGCCCTTGACCTGCGCCGCGCTGTTATCAAGGGATCCCTGGCAACTACCGGCTCGTTCGTCGCTACAGGATCGGTCCAGCTAACGAACGCCGCCGTCGGAGTCAATCTCAGGATGACCGATGCAAAGCTGACAAACCCGCGCGGCATAGCCCTGGGCGCCTCTGGGCTGCAGCTTACTGGTGACCTCATCGCCGACCGCTGCACCGTGGAAGGGCTGATCGACCTGGCTGGCAGCCTGCTCGACGGCGACCTGCGCTTCGTCGACGCTACCCTGAACGGCCTGAGCGCCGACGAGTCGTCGCGCGGCACTGTGGTAGATGCCAAGGGCGAGTGGCGTGGCCTGGCCCTGCGGTGCACAGGAGCGCGGATAGCTGGCGACATCGACTTGCGAGGGGCCCAACTGAAGCGAGGGCTGGTGATGGACAGCGTGACCGTCGGGCGCACTGTCCGCCTCGAATGCACTCACCTAGCCACCGATGGACCGTTAGCGCTACGGGCGGATGGGCTCACCGCCGGGACGCTCGTGCTGAGACCCGCCCTACAGCCGGTCCACGCCTTCTCGCTGGCGTCGGCAAGCGTTCAAGAATTGGCCGATGGGGCCACCTCGTGGCCTGCGGCGGCACCCATCAACATTTCCGGCTTCAACTACGAGCGCCTCGACTCTGACCTTTCTGCAGCCGAGCGCCTGATGTGGCTCAAACGCGCCACTCCCACATACGCGTCAGGGCCGTACGAGGAACTTGCCGCCTGCCTTGACCTGGCTGGCCAAGACGATGACGCTCGCACGATACGCCTAGCTTCAATCCGGCGGGCGCACCAATCGAAGAACCTGATGATCAGACTGTGGGGCAGCCTGCAAGACGCAGTGATTGGGTACGGTTATGCGCCGGGCCGGGCGCTTGCTGTCTTCGCGCTATTGCTGATGGGAGCGGGCCTTTGGTTCACCTTCGGGGCACCCGATTGTCTTCCAACAAGCCCTGGGCTGTGCCCTGTTAAGGCCGACGAACATCCCACTTGGGATCCGTGGCTATACTCCCTCGACCTGCTGATACCACTGGTAGACCTCGGGCACGAGAAAGCTTGGGATCCGCTCGGAGTGTCGAAACTGGTCACCATGGTGCTCGTTATGAGCGGATGGGTGCTAGCTACCACCGTGATCGCTGCGGCCAGTCGAACACTCCGCCGCGCGTAAACCTGTAAGTCCGATTTAGATCCTAGTGGTGCGTCGTAGGGAACTTTAGGCGGTGGCCAGAGAGGGCGAGGCTAACCACGTTTCACAACGTCTGTGCACAGGAGTCGCCGTAGCTCGGTTGCTTACGGGACACGACCTTCAATGGCCAGTGCCCGCATGCTCAGCCGGCACAGAGAGTTGCACGCAATCCGGTGGGCCGCGGCTGAGGTGCGAAGCCCTGGGCCTTCGATCGCCCCAACCACGTACGGCGACCGTCCACGATGTGATGATCGTCGTGCTGAATTGGAGCGGCGGCGTGGCCCTGGTTGGCGAGTTCGTATGGGTACGGCGGGGCGGGCGGGCGTGCGGCGACGGCCAGGAGTCCTGCGCGCGCCGGGACCGGCCTCCAGGCCGCACGCTCGGCGCGCAGCGCCGCCGCCCCTTGATACCTGCAGGAACACTTCGGCAGTGCATTGCTGATCCCTGGTGTGATCACGCTGGGAGTCCGTCACCTGTCGTGAGGTCGGCTGAGTGACAGACTGCGTGACAATCGCCGTGGTCGATCACGAACGTTGGCGGACGGTCCCGCACTCTCACCGCAGGCCACAGGGCTGGCGCGACCCACTTGAATAGGTGTTCGAATTGCTTCGGGACGAAGAGGTCGTGGGTTTAAATCCCGCCACCCCGACAGGTGTGATGTCTCACGACATCGGAAACCCTCGAACCTACGGGTTCGGGGGTTTCGTCTTGTTGGGGTTTGCCTGAGGTTGGTAGTCGCGGGTGGGGTCGAGGATCAGCTCGCGCAGGAGTTCTCCGGTGATGGCGTTGGCGACGCGGATGTGCAGGTCGTCGATCAGCAGGATGACGTGGGTTCGGGCGTGGGTTCGTCCGATGCCGATGTGGTGTAGCCGGCCGTTGACGCGCAGGGTGACCACGCCGGAGGGGTCGATGCGGTCGTGGCGGACGCGGGCGTGGGTGTCGGCGTCGCGGCTGCCGTCGGGCAAGGCCTTGGGCAAGGCGGTGTAGGCCGCTGCCGGGGTGGCGCGGTGCGGCAGGGACCGGTGCGGGCGGTGGTGGTTGTAGGCGTCGCAGAAACGGTTCAGGAGTGCTTGCAGGTCGGCAAGGGTGGCCGGCTGGTGGGGCTGGGCGCGTAGCCAGTTCTTCATGGTCTGCTGGAAGCGTTCGACCTTGCCGCAGGTGGTGGGGTGGTTGGGGGTGGAGTTCTTCTGGCGGACGTGCAGGCGGCGCAGGTCGTGTTCGAAGGCGTTGCGGCCGCCGCGGCCGCCGGCCAGCCGGGTGGTGAACACCATGCCGTTGTCGGTCAGGGTGGAGGCCGGCACGCCGTGGGCGGCAACGGCCTGACGGAAGGTGTCGCGGACGATCGGGCCGGTGACGCGGGCGTGTGCGGTCACCGACAGGGCGTAGCGGGAGGGTCGTCCAGCCAGGACAGGATCTCGGTGTCGGTGCCGTGAGCGAGGTGGTAGTGGGTGAAGTCGGCCTGCCAGGTCTCGTTCGGCTGCGCGGCTTGGAAGCGGATGTAGGACGAGCGGGGACGCTTCTTCGGCTCGGGCGTCACCAGCCCGTGCCGCATCAGATGGCGGCTGATCGTGGCCCGTGACACCGTCCGCCCGTGATGCTGGCGCAGGTGCCAGGCGATCGTGTCCGGGCCGGCATCCAGGCCCTGCTCGGCGAGGTCCTTGCGCAACCGGACGATCAACTCGACAGTGTCGGCGTCGATCGCGTTCGGCGAGGTGAGCGGCCGTCGCGACCGGGGCCCGAACGCCGCCTCGCCCTCGGCCCGGTAACGCGCGACGAGCTTGGACACCCAGCCCTTGGACACCCCGTACGCGCGGGCCACCTCTGCCTGAGACCGGCCTTCGACGACAACAGCGGTGATGACAACTCTGGCCTTGGACACACCGCCCACGCTCATGACAGCGGCGGTTGCCTATGTCCCGAGACACACGCTGTTGAAGTTTCCTATGTCTTGCGACATGGGTTTCCTATGTCCTGAACCAGCACACCGCCACCCCGACAGGCTCACTCGGACTCAACCCGTCGGCTTGTCGCCGAAGATTGTGTTCATGGTGTGGGCGCCCTTGGTGATCACCGGCTTGAGCTGGTGCCGGTAGACCGCCTCTGTGACGCTGGTGCCAGCGTGACCGACGAGATCGGCGATGGTCTCGATGGGTACGCCCTGGTCGCTCATGATGGAGACGAACGAGTGACGCAGTTCGCGGGGCGTCCAGTCGGTTCCGATTCCCGCGTTTTTGGTGATGTTCCGGAACGCTCGCCGTACATTCGCCGCGTCGAGCGGAGTGCCGACGTTCGTGCAGAACACCAGGTTGTGATCTTGCCAAGCCTCGCCCGCCTTGAGCTTGTGGGCGGCCTGGCGGGTGTGGTGTTGCCGGAGTGCCTCAGCGGCGAGCTTGGGCAGTTCCAGCGTTCGGCGTGACTTGCGGGTCTTGGTGTCACCTCCTACTCGGTCGGCTCGCCACACGTAGATGGCGAACCTCTTGTGCTTGAACCCTGCCTCGGTCACCGGATGCCACACCTTGAGGCCGCCGGTCTTGACCATGCCCTGTCCCAGGACGAGGTCCCCGTCGCGCGGTTCCCGAACGCGGAAACACAGCCGGACATCCATCTGGGAGCGGACCGCACTCTTGCCCATCGCGTCCTTGGAGGGGCGCTGGGTGGCAGCGATCAGATTGACCGCCGGCGCGCGGCCCCGACTTGCGATCGAGTCGGCATAGTCGATCGCGCGTGGCGCCTCGCTGGCCAACTCGGCGTACTCGTCGACCACGATGATCAGCGCGGGCCGCTCTGGCGACGGCTCCCACACACGTGCGCTACGCCTGGTGAGGTCATCGGCCCGTCCGTCGAGGATCACCACGGCATCGCCCAGCAAGGCCTCTGCCTCCTGTGGGGTGGTGGCCAACCGATCGATGCACGATGCCCACGGCTGTAACTCCATGCCGCGCTTGAGGTCGATCGCCCACAGGATCACGTCCTGGCAAGCGGTCAGCTCCCCGAGCAGGACGTTCACTCCGCCGGACTTGCCCGCCCCGGACATGCCCGCGAACAGCCCATGCCGCCGCAGCAGGGAACGCGGACTGGACTGCCGTCCTCGAACAGCCCCAGCTTGACGGGCTGGGTGATCGAGGTGATGGACGGACCTGCCCAGGCGATGGCATCGGCGTGCGGGTCAGTTTCGATCACTCGAATGTCGGCGCGGTTGGCCTGCTTGGTGGCCACTGGCCGAGCCCCAGCCCGAGCCGGAAGCGATAGCCCCACAGGTCCACGATCGCGGACTGAACGCGAGATCCAGCCAGACCGGCCGCTTTGGCGATGTCGGGCCAGGCGGCCAGGGTGCGTTCGACGCGGACGTGGGCGCGGCACCGGCGGTGCGCCCACCAAGGCACCGCCAGCAATACCCCGCCGATCAGCAGGATCGCCGGTAGCGGCGGTGTGAAGGGACCGTTGGGAGCGGCGGCGGTCAGCCACCCGCCCGCGCCGTGGTGATCGCCGCGTAGCCGCGTTCGATCGGTCGGGTCAGGTTGACCCAGCGTCCCCACACGAGCAGCGCCAGCTCCACGGCAGCGGTCACGCCCCCGCTCATGCCGAGAGGCGGGGCATCGCGCACGCCTCAGATGGCTACCACGACGTGAGCGAGCTGACATGGCGCGACGCCGACAAGCCGTCATATGTACGGCTCAACGCCACACTCGCGCATGCCGAACTCCTCGGAATCCCTGCGGGTGAGCCGATGCTGGTTCGTTCGGTACTGCAAGTGAGCGACGACATCCGACGCTTTCACCGCACGTACGTTCCCTTCAGCGTCGCAACCACCACGCCATGGGCCGAGGATGCCGTCTTGCCAGCCCCACCCGACATCTACGCACACTTCGCCGGCACCACGTCGCGGCTCCACTGGCGGGAACACGTCCGCGCTCGCATGCCCCTCCCCGATGAGGCAGAGTCGCTGCACGCCATACCTGGAACGCCCGTCCTCCAGATCACTCGTCTGATGTCGAGCAAGGATAGGCCCCTGCTCATGGAGGAGTTCATCGGCCTGGGAGAAGCACTGGAGGTCTTCTACGATCTCCCGATCACGAAACCCTCCCGTTAAGACGTCCCGGTGAGTAGGGTGAGGCGTCATGGCGGAATTCATCGAGGTCCGCGTAAGCGTGGAGGGGGCGCGAGGCGGCCACCCAGTTGGCTCACGGCATTCTCGAAGCCGGGCTTGCTGCATTCGTCGAGATTTCCGAGGTGACCAGGGTCATACGCTGGGATGTCGGCATTGAAGAAGCCGCGCTCTGGCGACTCGCGATCGTCACCACTGAAACCACCTATCCTGCCCTGCGTAAACACATCCTGGACAGCCAGGAAGACGAGAATCCGCCCCATCACGACCCCACCTGTGGAGGCGGGGGCCGAAAGCTACCTCGAATGGCTCCGGACGGAGAACCAGCGCCCCTGAACCGGGGTGCCTGCGATCCGTGGAAGTCGGGAGCCAGCCTCTTCCTGTCGCGTCGGCACAGTGGCTAGTCTGATCCCGACCGATGATCAACGTGGATACGAGGTACGTGCGGTGGGCGCCAGGTCCCTAGTCGTTGCTGCGGGTGTGCTGTTAGCCGTTGGTTCGCTGAACCTGCCAGCGGAAAGCGCGGTATCCAGGGCCGTACTCTCTGCAGGTCCTTCGTCTTCGGCCGACATCCCTCCCCTGGGCACTCAGATCGGTGACCCTCTGAAGGGGCACACGAGTTCTGTACTGGCATTGGCCGTCGGCAAGCGTAGTGACGGCACGCCAATCGTCGTCTCCGGCAGTTTCGACAAAACCATCCGCATCTGGAACTTGGATACCGGAAAGCCCATCGGAAAACCGCTGAAGGGACATCGCCAGGAGGTTTACAGCCTCGCGATCAGTAAGCGCAGTGACGGCACCCCGGTCATCATCTCCGGCGGCGGAGAGGACAGCACCGTACGGATCTGGAACCTGGACACCGGGAAACCTCTCGGCAAGCCCATCGTGTCCGAACGCGACATCATGTGGGGAGTGGCGACGGAGAAACTCCGAGATGGCACCCCCGTCGTCGCTGCCACCGCAGGAGGAATCAGATCCGTCGTCGGCCTGTGGAACCTGAACACAGGCAAACACATCAAGAGATCCTTCACCGAGGTCTTCACCACAACCACAGACCTGGCGACCGGAAAGCGCGGCGATGGCACGCCCGTCGTCGTCACCGCCAACACCGAGGGCCGGACACGCATCTGGAGCCTGGAGACCGGAAGGCCGCTCACTAAGTCGCTCTTCAGTTGTGACCAGTGCCAGGCCCGAGCCTTGGCGGTTGGGAAGCGCCGCGACGGCACACCCGTCGCCATCTCCGCGAACACCGACTTTCCCCTGCCGGATGAAGACACACCGGACGGCAAGATCTGGACGTACAACCTGAACACCGGAAAGCCGATTGGGAAGTCCATCAGGATCCCAGCCACCCAGTTCGCGGACCTGGCCGTGGGGCGACGCGGTGATGGTTCCCCTGCCATCGTCTACGGCGATGTCTCCGGCAACGTGTCCGTGTGGGATCTGGACACCGGAGCGGCAGCGGGAGAGCCATTCGCCGCGCATTCCGGCACGATCTACGCTGTGTCGGCAGGCAAACGCAGTGACGGGACTCCTGTCGTGATTACCGGCGGGAGTGACAAGACGATACGAATCTGGAGCCTGGGGCCTTAGTTCAGGTGATTCTTCGCTCGCGCGCCCAGGATCGGGATCGCCCTGATCTTCTCGGCGGGCATGCTCTCCCAGATCAGACCGGAGGGGCGCCGCGATCGCGGGCATTGGATGATGTCGTTCTCAGTGACGATGAAGTCCACCCGAAAATCGTGGTTGCCCTCAGGTAGAGGCTCGTCGATCACTTGCAATGAGTGCACCGTGGTCACGATCACGGTCTCATCGGTCACGAGCCCGTCCTCGATCAACAGGGCTACCTCGATGTCGGAGTAGCCGGCCCCCTTGCCGAGCCGTACGCCCTGATGATTGACCGCTACTGTGCCGCACACCACCAGGTCGATAAGGCGCATCTCCTCAATCCCCACACGCGGACCAGCCTGGGCGGCGACACTGCTCGATGCCCGCTTGAGCAGGCGGAAGACGGGTTTCGGCGGGGTCGATCAGGTAGAATCGCTCGATCGTGGCGATCTTCGGGACAGCCATATAAAGGATCTTGCCTTCGGCCAGCGCCCGTGCGCGGACTGGGAGCTGGGCGGTGTCGGGGTTGGCCTTCACCGTTCGAGCTGAGCGCCACACATCCATAGAGGCGAGCAGTTCGGCCGCGCGGTCCGAGCCGACGAAATCAGGGATGTACCCCTGGGCGTCCGCGGTCGAGACCTGAGCCTCGATCAGTGCGGACCAGATACGTTCCCGGACTGCGTTCTTGGCAGCATCAAGACTCATGCTCCAAGTGCATCACGTCGTCATCAGCCCGAACAGGCGGTCACTGATCTCCTGCACCCATGGTTCGTGCCGCCACGGCGCCAGCTCACGGCCCGCGGAGAACGCGATGTTGAGCCCACCTCCGCCGCGCGTGGCCTCGATCAGGTCGATCGCCTCATGCAGCGTGCTGCACACCTCCTCCAACTTGCCTTGCCTGATGTAGGCGGCGTGAGATTGCCCAACACGATGGACTGGGACTTCTTCCACTGCACCAGCGTGCGGGCCGTGCCTGAGAGGATCCGTTCGGCCTTGTCATTCACGCCGAGGAACAGGTAGCACGATCCGGCAAGGCGCCCGAATTGGGAGGGCGAGAAAGCCTTCCTCGGGATCCTTTGTGCCGTACAAGGCGATGAATCCTTTGCGTAGGTGAGCGTGGGCTTCCAACACCGGATCACGAATCTCGCGTGCGGCCTCTATCGCCTGATCGAAATACTGCACCGCGACGACATGATCATGCCGCTGGGATGCGTCCCAGACCAGTTGCCCCATCAACGTGGCAGACTCGGCAGCGGAGATCGAAAGCTCGCGGCGGATGCGCCCCCTCGGCGCATGCGATCGCAGCAACGTCACTTGATTGTGTGCTTGAGCAGCACCGGCCAGTAGTGACGCAGACGGCGCACGGTCGTATTCGGTGTTGAGCCGTTTCACTTCCTGAGCGAGATGGGCGACCGTGACCAGGTGCGATAGCCGTTGGCGCCGCCGGCATCGGCGGTGATCAGCAACCGGGTGGCACGCGGGTAAGCGGCACTGCCCTGGGCGTGCCACCAGCGGCGGATGGAGGCGACAGCGAACGCGGCGGTGTCGTGATCGGTGCCGACGTTCACCCAGCCGCTGTCGGCCGCGATGTCGTAGATGCCGTACGGGATCGCCTTGCCCTCGGCGGAGTCGGCGAAGTCGTAGACGTTGACCGGCACCGGTTCACCTTTCGGCCGCCATTGCCGCCCGGCGTTCTTGAACGGCCCGATCAGTTCCTTCTTCTTGGTGTCTACGCTGATCACCGGCTGTCCGGCGTCCCGATATTCACGGACCTGCTCGTTGAGATGGGTGAACTGCGCGTCGCGGTCCTGGTGCTGGGCACCCTCCAGCGTCTTGGCGTTGGCCTGCAGGCTGAACCCCTCGCCACGCAGGATGCCCGCGACGGTGTCGGCCGATACCTGGTGTCCCTGCCGGATGAGCTCACCGGCCAGCTTGCGCGTGGACTTGGTCGTCCAGCGCAGCGGCGAGGTCGGATCCCCGCGCTCATCCGGCTCCACCAGGGCCAGCAGCGCCACCCGCAACTCCGGGTCGGTCTCGACCAGCCGTTTGCGGCTCCCGCCCGGGCGACGTACCCGTTCCGACGGCTCACCCCACGCATCCAACTCGTTCATGCCCCGCGACACGGTGGCTTCCCGCATACCCGCGGCCAGGGCCACCGCCCGGATCCCGCCCCGCCCCAACGCACGAGCCCCGGCACCCAGCAACAGCCGACGCTGCTGCTCATCCAAATGCGGCAAGATCACCGCGAGCTTGCCCGCCAGCATCTCCACGGTCTCCGCCGACACGCTCACACCAGAGCATCGGCAGCGAAGCCGAAACGCTACAAGTTATTTCTCGGCAAGTCCTAAGCGTCCCGGGCCGCCGACGGTCGTCGGCCGACCACGGTGACGTCGATGAGCTCCTCCTCACGCGTGCTCGTACTCCCAGCACCCGGCGGGCCGCTGCTGGTTGGCCGGTGGACGGGCGTCAGGGCGGTGCTGGACAGTCACGCCCGCTCGGTCCCCATACGCCGCAGCGCCTCCAGCAACGGACCCGCCGGATCGCAGCCGAGCAGGGTGCGAGCAGGGTGAAGGTCTCGGGCGGAGGGACGGGCTCGGGGTCTGCGAAGAGCCCGTCGATGTTGTGGCACACGCCCAGCGTCACGTCCGGCTCATCACGAGTGACCTTAATGTCTGGAGAACCGATGGGCATGGCTGAGCGGTACCGGCACGTCGCGACCGTCTTGGCCCGGACGAGTTCACCTTCGACCCGAAAGGCGGGCGGCACGGGGCAGCGCCTGAATGCAGGTGACGCGGCCCGGATGCCGGTTCTCAGATGCGGTGGGTGATGCACACGGCCGGGCTGCCACCCAGGATGTTGTTCTTCTCGCAGGCCTGGAACGTGTGGTCAGCGCGGTACCGGTAGGCGACGCTGAAGGTCGTCTTCTTGCCGTTGATCGACGTCCACTTGGATACCTCCGCGTCGCTGGCGCGATTGTGGACCTTGATCCAGAGGTTGTCGCCGCTCATGTCCGAGTCGATGTCGGTGATCCGCGCCCAGATCCATCCCTTGCCCCCGTACCTGCCGTAGCGGAGCTGGAGGGTGTAGCCGCCGAAGTCCTTCTTCACCAGCGTGCTCACCTGCGTGGCCTGGGTCGGCGCTTCCACCGACCACGAGCCCGCCGCGGACGCCGGAGCGGCTCCGAAGATGGAAGCCGCCACGAGCGACGCACTGAGAATGGATACGGCTTTCAAGCTGCGGATATATCTGAAGGATGCCATGGTGGCCCTTTCTTGCGAACGGCGCTGAAATTTCGCCGCCAAGGCTACGAAGGGCCGGTATGTCTGCGGTATAGCGCGTCACTGAGCCGGTGCCGGGCCGTCACCGGACGCGGTCCGAATCGCCGGCCGGACCGGGCTTCAGGGCAGATCTTCGGGGTTGTCCCAGCCGGAGACGAACCAGTGGGCCTCGCCGGTGGCGGGGTCGTACGATCGCCGTCTGATCGTGGCGATGTTGCCGCCGTAGACGTGGATCCCGATGGTGGGTTCGCTGCCGACGGCCGCGACGGCATGGACGTCGTCGTCGGTGGTGCAGCAGACGGTCACCTGCCCCGGCGTCCACCGTGCCTCGCCGGCCGGCGTCAGTGGCGTGTTCGCGGTGGACGCCGTCGGCTTGAGGTAGCGGGTCTCGTGTTCTACTCCCGCGTAGATGCCGACGACGCCCCACGTCTGGTGCGAGTGCACGTTGGTCTGCTGGCCCACGTCCCAGACCACGGACGCCATCGACCAGCTTTCGTCGGGAGCGATGTAGAGCGGATACGTCATGTGACGCGCGGACGATGCTCGCGTGACCTCCGGCGGGAGCCGGTAGCCGCCGGCCAGCAGGGCGGACAGCCGCTCGGCGATCCGCGCCGTGATCTCGTGCTCGTCGTCGGTGCCGCTCACCACGAGTGCCACCTCGTCGATGAAGGTACGCAGGCGATCAGGCTCCACAGTGCTCTCCTCTGCGCAGTGCCCGCAGCGCGGTGCTCCAAGCGATGACCTGGTCCAGCAGGGTGGTGAGGGTGTCCTTGTGGCGTCTCGCCGGGTGGAAGGCCGTGAAGTCCTCGAAATCGGTGAACAGCGACAGCTCCACCTGCGCGCTGACGTGGGCGACCTGCAGGCAGCTCATCACCAGCCGCAGGTGCTCGATGGCGCGGGCGCCGCCGGCGGTGCCATAGCCGACGAACCCGACTGCCTTGTTGGTCCATTCGGCGTAGAGATAGTCGATCGCGTTCTTCAGCGGGCCGGGTGCCGAGTGGTTGTACTCGGGGGTCACGAACACGTAGGCGTCGTACGAGGCGATCTTCGCCGCCCACGTACGGGTGTGCGCCCGGGTGTACTGGCCCGTGATCGCCGGCATCGGCTCGTCCAGGGGCGGAAGCGCGAAGTCGGCCAGGTCCACCACCTCGAACCTGGCGTCGCCGCGCCTGACCGCAAGGTCATGGACCCAGCCGGCGACCGCCTCGCCCTTGCGTCCGGGGCGGGTGCTGCCGATGATGATCGCCACGTCGATCATGACGGAACACCCCGCAGGATCCGGTACCTGAGGTGGGTCACGCCGGGCCCCTCGACGGCCCGGACCTGCTCGAGTCGCACGTCCGCGCCCCCGAGATCGTCGAGGAGGCGGGAACCCCCGCCGAGCAGCACCGGAACGACGTGCAGTTCGAGCTCGTCCAGCAGTCCCGCTGCCAGGTACTGGCGAGCGACGTCGCCGCCGCCCCACAGCATGACGTCCTTGCCGCCGGCGGCCTTCTTCGCCCGTTCGAGCGCGGACTCGATGCCGTCGGTGACGAAGTGGTACGTGGTCCCTCCCTTCATCTCCACCGGCTCACGCGAGTGATGGGTGAGGACGAACACCGGGTAGTGGAAAGCCGGGTTGTCGCCCCACCAGCCCGTCCACCGCTCATCGCCCCAGGCGCCACCGCCGATGGGGCCGAACATGTTCCTGCCCATCACCCCGGCGCCGATGTTCTGGATCGACTCCTCGAACACCGGTGTGCTCGCGTTCACCTCGCCGCCCTGCTCACCGTGGGCCCCGCGAAAGGCGGCCAGCGGAACCACCCAGTCGTGGAGCCGATCGCCACCCACGCCGAGCGGGTTCTCCTCGCTCTGGTCCGGGCCGGCGACGAAACCGTCCAGCGAGATCGAGATGTGACACCTGAGCTTGCTCATCGTGCTCCCTCAGTCGGTTCGGCGCCAACGTCCGGCGCCCTCACCAGAGAGCATGGACGCATCAAGAGATGACGTCTAATGCCAATCCATCGCCCTTCATATTGATATCTTTGATGAATGCTGAACCTGGTCCATCTCAAGGTGCTGGCCGCGGTGGCGCGACATGAGTCCGTGACGGAGGCGGCGAGGGAGCTGCACTACTCGCAGCCGTCGGTGAGTCATCACCTGTCCCGCCTGGAGGCGGCCACCGGTGTCAAGCTCGTCCAGCGGGTGGGCCGTGGCATCCGCCTGACCCCCGAGGGGCGGCTGCTGGCCAACCGGGCCATCGAGATCGTGGGCCGGGTCGACGCGGCGACCAGCGAGCTGGCCGCGCAGGTCGGTCTGCGGACGGGGCGGGTCCGCCTGGCCGCCAACGCCTCGCCGCTGAGCACGATCGTGCCGAAGGCGGCCATGGCCCTGGACCAGGCGCATCCGGGACTCGAGCTGATCCTGATCGAGCGTCATCCGGTCGAGGCGCTGCAGATGCTGCGACAGGGCGAGATCGACGTCGCCCTCATCTTCCAGTACGCCCACGCCCCGGTCGAGGAAGAGGGATTCCGGCTCGTCCACATCGGCGACGACCCGATCCACCTCGTCAGCCGGCGACCCGACGACAGCATCGCCAACCATCGCCACTCCGCATGGATCGGCGGCTGCAAACGATGCCAGAACGAGCTGGTCACGCTGTGCCGGCAAGAGGGCTTCACCCCGCGCATCGCATCACTCAGCGACGACATGGTCGTGGTGCAAGCCCTCGTCGCCGCCGGCAAGGGCGTCACCACCCTGCCCGGCCTCGCGCTGCAAGCCCACCGCCGGCCCGACATCCACACCACCGAGCTCACCAACCACACCCGGCGGCTCTACGCCGCCACCTACGGCGACCCACCCGACCCGCCCGCCACCATCGCGCTGATCCAGGCCCTCCAGGACTCCGCCCGGTAGGGCCTCGGCTCTCCCGGGCAGGTCTGCACCACAGGCTGAAGGCCACCACCCCTGACGGAGTGGTGGCCTTCGAGACCATCAGCGGAGTCGCGCTCCTAGCCGCAGTGTTCGAACCCGCTGGTGTAGGTGCTGCTGCCGATCGAGCCGCCCCACTTGACGCACTGTCCGGCCGCGTCGCGCTTCACGGGTCCGGCGTAGTACTGGTAGCTGCCCGAGTCGGTGGTCCTGTTCTCCCCCTTCGGCTCCAGGAAGGCCGACGCCGCGGAGGACGAGTTGAGGTTCGTCGTCTTCAGCGTCGCGACGCAGTTGTAGCCGTTACCCGAGTTGTACAGCAGGTAGGTGCGACCACCGGTGAGGGCGGCCGAGTCGATGACCGCGTAGCCGCTGCCGCAGACCTCTTCGGCGGTGTTGGGGTTGCCGCCGCTGCCGCCGCAACCGTTGGTGCTCTTGAGAGCCTTCTTCTGGCCGACGGACACGGTCGTGCCCTCCACGGTCGGGCTGGTGTCCATCCCGCCGCCGGAGGTCCGCTGTTCGTAGTGCAGGTGGGGGGCGTTGGAGCCGCCCGTCGAGCCGACGGTCCCGATCTGGGTGCCCTGGCTGACGCTCATGGAGCTGCCGGCCGCCTTGACCTGGGTCGCGAGGTGCGCGTAGCGGGTGCGGCTCCCGTCGCTGTGACGGATCTCCACCCACCTGCCGTAGCTGGTGTTGCCCGCGTTGTAGAAGTACGCGGTGCCGGCGGCGGTGGCGCGGACGGGTTCACCGTTGATGGCGTCACTGCCATAGTTCTGCCAGTCGATCGAGCCCAACGGGTTGTGGTTGGGGCTGCCCGTCCAGTTGTTGGCGTTGAAGGTCTTGCCGCAGTTGAACGGG
Organism: Nonomuraea sp. NPDC050643; assembly: GCF_040654715.1. Lineage (NCBI taxonomy): Bacteria > Bacillati > Actinomycetota > Actinomycetes > Streptosporangiales > Streptosporangiaceae > Nonomuraea > Nonomuraea sp. NPDC050643. The sequence goes on from NZ_JBFAIM010000043.1 coordinate 15,874, forward strand.
CTCTTGTGGGACACGGCCAGGGCGCCGGCGTTCTGGGCCGACGCGGCCTGGGGCGCCAGGGTCGCCACGAAGGCGGCCGACAGGGCGACAATGGCGAACTTGAGGGTCTTCGGCCAGGCCGGCCTGCTGGTCTCGGGCATGCTCACCTCTCTGAACAGGTGGTTACGGGGGACACGGTCGGCACGCCCAACTCCTCGATGCCGTTGAGCCCCGTGGCGACAGGGCTACTCTCGTGGCATGTTGATCCACTTCAACGGAGGAGGAGGCCGCTTTCAGGGAAGTGCGTGGTCCTGAAAGTTTTCTTCATCAATCTCTGCGAACATGAAATCTTGCGGCGCTCCAGGCTTGCTGCCGAACCGGCCAGTTCGCGGTGATCCGGTCACGATCTGGCGTCCAGGTGATTCCCGATGGAAGGTAGCCGAGGGCTGCATATCGCCCGCATATAACTTGTACAAACCGATGACCCGATTTGCGGCCTCTCCGCCCGTCACAGCGGTCGTGCGGGTGGCCGAGCTGATCGCGCCCACCGTACGCCTGCACGCCGCCTGGCTCGAGGCGCATGCCGAGGGGGGTCCCGGTGTTCATGAGGACGGGTTCGGGTTGCGGCCGGCCGACGAGGTCGGCTCGCCGGACGGGTTCGCGGCGTGGGTGGCGCGGCTGGACGGCGAGGCGGCGTGCACGTACCGGCGGATCGTCGAGCGCGGACGGGGTCAGCGCAGGGTGACCCTGATGCCGGTGGAGTCCGGTGTGGTGTGCAGTTCGATGCTGTCGGGGGTCACGTTTCTGGGCAGGTCGAAGGGGACGAACACGACAAGGCTGTCGCCGGGGTTGATGACCTTCTCGGAGGAGTCCCGCAGGTACGTCGCCGCCTTGGCCGACGTCGCGTACTCGCGGCCCCCCGCGTACAGCTTCTGGGCCGAGGCGCGGTAGGTCTCCGGCTCCTCCCCCGTGTTCAGCACCATCACGTGCACGAGCAGGAACCGCCCCTGCGCGGTGGTGCCGTTCTTGGCGTTGCCGACCTGCTCGCTCCACTGGAGTTTGACCACGGAGAACGACAGCGCGCCGTCCTCCGTGGCGATGCCGATGCCGACCTCCCGCGGCGTTCCCTGGGAGGTGGCCTCCTCGCCACCGAGGAATATCAGGGCCGCGGCGGCAATAAGCACGGCCACGGCCACGACGACGGAGAGGACGATGATCGTCTTTTTCCTGCCACGGCCCGCGTCGGCCGGGAGGTCGAGCCTGGGCGGGGAGCCGGGGTGCGCCATCGGGTCTCCGATCGACGGGGAAGACCAGAGCGTAGCCCCGGAGGCTCCTGATATCAGCGGTGTTGGCGGGATTGATATCTTCCCGCGCGATTACAAACGGTTGCCGGGGGCTTCGTGCGGTACGGGCCACAATTCGACCGCCCCGACCGAGGCGAACGGCACCTCGGCGGCGAGCTCCAGGGCGCGCCGTTCGTCGGCCACGTCGATCAGGTACCAGCTCGCCAGGTGCTCCTTGGACTCCAGGTACGGGCCGTCGGTCACGGCCGGGACGCCCCCGCGGACGCGTACGGTCCTGGCCTCCGCGGCGTCGGCGGTCCCGTACGCGCCGAGCAGTTCCCCGGTCTCGACGTATTTGCGGTTGAACGCGTCCTGCTCGTCGATCGCGCGCTGGGTGTCCTCGCCGGAGAACGACTCCCACAGCTCCTTGTTGCCGTAGATGATGATCATGTACTTCATGCTGGTCTCCTCGGGTGGTGACTCTCTGTCTACCCCTCGGTCGGAGCCGGCCCGGGGTCTTCGACATCCTCGCCGAAGATTTTCTCCCGCACTTACTTGCGCGTTCATGACCCGGTTAATCTGGAGCAGTGTGATCACGAGGTGCTCTCTCCCCGTTCGTGGCTCGCCGTCGCGACCCTAGGCGCCCTGCTCGGCACCTGCGTCGCGGTCCCGCCGGCCGCCGCCTCCCCACTGCCGACCGGCCCGAGCCTCTCGGCCGCTCCGAGCCGCCCGCCGGTGAAGGACGTCGACCCCGTACGCCACGTCGACCCGCTGATCGGCTCGGCCAACGGCGGCAACACCTATCCCGGCGCGGTCATGCCGTTCGGCATGATCTCGTGGAGCCCGACCAACACCGCGGGCGACCAGACCAACGCCGCGGGCGCCAACGGCTACTCCTACAACACCCCCCGTGTACGCGGCTTCGCGCTGACGCACGTCAACGGCGCCGGCTGCCATCCAGGAGCCGCGGGAGACGTGCCGATCATGCCGTTCGCCGGTGAGGTGACCTCGTCCCCGACGGCGGACACCACGGACAGGATCTTCGCGGCCGACTTCAGTCACGGCAACGAGCGAGCCGAGCCCGGCCGCTACACCGTCACGCTCAACTCCGGCGTCAAGACCGACCTGGCGGTCACCACCCGCGCGGGCGCGGGCGCGTTCACCTTCCCCAAGGGCGCCGCGGCCAACCTGCTGTTCCGGGTGTCCAACTCGCTCAACGGCAGCGAGGACGCCGAGATCACGATCGACCCGGCCACGCGTACCGTCTCCGGTTCGGTGCTGACCGGCGCGTTCTGCGGCCGGCGCGCCAACGGCGGCGTGAACAACCGCAAGAGCTACTACCGGCTGCACTTCGTGGCCTCGTTCGACCGCGCCTTCTCCGGCACCGGTACGTGGGTCGACGGCGAGCTGCGCCCCGGCACCACCACGGCGCGCGGCGGCGAGGGCTACGCCACCGGCGCCGACCGCGCGGGCCGCGGCTCCGGCGGTTACGTCAGCTTCGACACCACCACGGACGCCGACGTCGGCATGCGGGTCGGCATCTCCTACACCAGCCTGGCGGCGGCCAAGGAGAACCTGGCCCGCGAGCTGGCCCCGCGCGACACGGTCGAGTCCGTGGCCGCCAAGGCGCGCACGGCCTGGAACGACCGGATCCGCTCCGTCGAGGTGGCCGGCGGCTCCGCCGATCTGCTCACGACGTTCTACACCGCGATGTACCACGCCTACCTGCAGCCCAACGTCACCAGCGACGTCGCGGGCACCTACCTCGGCAGCGACCAGAAGGTGCACCGGCTGGAGAGCGGCCAGCAGGCCCAGTACGGCAACTTCTCCGGCTGGGACCAGTACCGCGCGCACACCCAGCTCCTCGCCCTGCTCGAACCCGAGGTCGCCGGCGACTACGCCCAGTCGCTGTACAACCTGGCGCGGCAGAACGGCGGTGTCTGGGACCGCTGGGTGCACGTCAACGGCCCCACCCACGTGATGACCGGCGACCCGTCGGCCCCGGCGCTGGCCGGCTTCTACTCGCTCGGCGTGCGCAACTTCGATGTGCGCGGCGCGTTCGAGTCGCTGGTGAGGCAGGCCACCGTGCCGCACCTGTCGGGCCTGTCCGACAAGGGCTGCCCGGGCCAGTGCGAGGGCCAGCGCCCGAACCTGGCCGAATATCTGCGGCTCAGGTACGCCCCCCAGGACACCTGCCACTGCTGGGGCGGCGCCGCCGAGACGCTGGAGGACGCGGCCGCCGACTTCGCCCTCGCGGACTGGGCCGACCGGCTCGGGGACGACGCGGAGCGCGACGCGCTGATGCCGCGGGCGAGCTGGTGGCGCAACACGTTCAACCCGTCGGCCGGGGCCGAGGGCGGTTACCAGCAGGCGCGCAAGGCCGACGGAAGCTGGCTGTGGCCGTTCTCGGCGACCTCGGACGCCGGTTTCGCCCAGGGCACGAGCGCGACCTACACGTGGATGGTCCAGCACGACGTGTCCGGCCTGGCCGCCGCGATGGGCGGCCGGCAGCGGGCCGCCGAGCGGCTCGACACGTTCTTCCACCGCCCCGACGGCTCCTGGGCGACCGGCGGCGACGGCTTCCGCTACGACCCGACGAACGAGCCGGGCATCCACGTCCCGTGGCTGTACAACGCACTCGGCCTGCCCTGGAAGACCCAGGAGACGGTACGCGCGATGGCGTCCCTGGTCTACCGGACCGGCCCCGGCGGCCTGCCCGGCAACGACGACCTCGGCACCATGTCCGCCTGGTACGTCTTCGCCGCCCTCGGCATGTACCCCCAGACGCCCAGCCGCGCCGAGATGCTCCTGTCCAGCCCGATGTTCCCGAAGGCGTGGATCAACCGGGGCAACGGCAGAACGATCACCGTGACGGCTCCGCAGGCCGCCCCGGAGGCGATCTACGTCCAGGACGTGCAGGTCGGCGGCAAGGCGTACACCCGCTCCTGGCTGCCGGAGTCGCTGCTCAACGAGGGCGGCGACGTCGTGGTGAACGTGGGCGCCACCGCGGACAAGTCGTGGGCCACCCAGGCCGCCGACCTGCCGGTGGACCACGTGCCCACCGCGTCGGAGCCGATCCCGAACCTGCCCGGGGCCTGCGTGCCGGTCGGCTCCTCCTGCGCCCAGCGCCTGCAGTACGACGTGGACGGCGTGGCCACCGCCGACGCCAAGTCCCAGGGCAACCTGGACGGCAAGGGCTGGAGTTTCCCGGCCGAGCAGCTTCCCGCGCCGGGGCCGCGCGACGGTCACCTGATCCCCGACACCAAGGGCACGGCGGGCAACTTCCACAGCCTGCGGGGCCAGCGCACCTACCTTGCCCTGGGCCGCTATCAGGCGCTCGACCTGCTGGTCACGGCCGTGAACGGGGACCAGCAGACCGAGCTCACGATCGCCTATGCCGACGGCACCACCTCCAAGGCGCCGCTGAAGGTGACCGACTGGGCGAGCACGTCCCCGCACTTCGGCGAGCAGGCCGCGCTCACCGCCGGCACCCGTTACAACGTCAACGGCACCGCGGACGGCCGCAAGGTGACGATCTGGCGCGTCTCCGTCCCGGTGGACCCGGCCCGGGAGGCGCTCTCGTTCACCAGCGGCGCGGCCCCCAACGTCAAGGTGTTCGCCCTCAGCTCCCGCCCGTAGAGCCCGTCAGGTCCCGCTCATGAAGCCGTCAGCTCCCACCTGCAAAGCTCAGGTGCCGCCCGCTCGTTCCACGAGTTCGTGGACGAGCCCGGCGACCTCCTCGGGCGCGAACTCCATGGCGTTCTCCCCCACCGTGATCTCGAAGCTCGACCGGCGCGGGTCGGGCGCCGAGCGCACCCGGGCGAACATCTGTACCCCTCGCTCGGCCAGGATGGCGGCGCCGGCCTCGGTGACGGCCCGCCGTCCGGCCGGCACGTGCACGTGGAACAGGGGCGTCTGGGGCGGATCGGGGTAGGCGTACGCCGCGCCGTCCTTGTTGATCGCCGCCGCGATCGCGATGGCGTGCGCACGGAAGGCCGCCATGCGCGGCAGCAGCGTGTCGAGCCCGGCCAGCGCCGTCAGCACCTGCGGCCAGGTCTCGGGCTCGTGGCCGCCGAGCCTGGTCAGCCAGACGCCGGCCTCGGCGACGAAGCCGGCCTCGCCCAGCAGGACGGCGCCGGCGACGCCCTGCAGCGACTTGTAGAGCGAGACGTACACGGAGTCGAACAGCCTGGCGATCTCGTGGTGGGGCCGGTCGTAGTAGGTCTGCGCCTCCCAGAGGCGGGCGCCGTCCAGGTGGGCGGCGGCCCCTCTGGCCCGCGCGAGGTCGGTCTGGGCGCGCAGATCCGCCCATTCGGGCAGCAGGCCGCCGAGGTCGCGCTGCGGCAGCTCCCAGAGCACGGCCGCGGGCGGCTCGGCGACGGCCTCGATGTCCGCGGTGGTCATCAGCTCGTGGCGGTCGCCGGCGCGGTGCAGGCGCAGGCCGTGGACGACGGCGTAGCCCTGCATCTCCCAGCCGTCCAGGTGGGTCTGCGGGTGTGCGGCGAAGGCCGACCTGCCGCGGCGCTCGGCGTGCACGCGCAGCGCGACCTGCTGCGCCATCGTGCCGGTGGGGAAGAACAGCGCGGCCTCCTTGCCCAGCAGCTCCGCCAGCCGCCGCTCAAGTGCGGCCTGCGGCTCTCCGGGCAGGGTGTCGTCGTCGACGAGCTCGAGCATGCGGCGCAGCACGGCGGCCGGCCTGCGCCGGAGCGAGGCGTGCAGGAACAGCGAGCGCCGGATCGGGCTGGAAGGGTTCATAAGCTCCTCGCCATGAAAAATACCGTGCGACACCAGGGTCGCTGAAGTAGCGTCGGCGCCCATGAGTCTTCCCCGTGTACGCCCTCCCTTCGTGGCCGACGAACGCACCCAGCTCGTCGGCTGGCTCGACATGCAGCGCGCGCTGGTCCGATGGAAGTGCGAGGGCCTGTCGGAGGAGGACGCGTACCGGCCGGTGCTGCCGACCTCGCCGCTCATGACGGTGGCGGGCCTGGTCTCCCACATGCGCTGGACGGAGCACTGCTGGTTCGAGGTGCTCTTCCTGGGCCGCGACTTCGGCGGGAACCCGCAGTTCGACGAGTCGGCCGAGGACGCCGACATGCGCGTCGAGGGTGTCCCGCTGACCCGGCTGCTCGACGAGTTCGAGCGCCAGTGCGAGGTCTCCAACGAGATCGCCGCCGCCCACTCGCTCGACGACGTGGGCAAGCACCCCGACTTCGGCTCCGCCCAGGCGACGCTGCGCTGGATGCTGATCCACATGGTCGAGGAGACCGCCAGGCACGTCGGCCAGCTCGACACGATCAGGGAGCTGCTCGACGGCCAGAAGGGCTACTACTAGAGCCCGAGCATCTGGGCCGGCTCGGCCAGGAGCTGCTGGATGATCAGCCCGGCGGCGCCCAGCACGGCCGCGTCGGCGCCGATGCCCGAGACCACGAGCGCGGGCGGCGTGCCGCGCATCTGTCCCAGCCGGGCGCCCAGCCCTTCCGACACCGGCCCGTTCAGCCAGGGGAAGAGCGGCGCGTAGACGCCCCCGAGCACGATCCTGCCGGGGTCCAGCAGGTGCACGGCGGAGGTGAGCGCCACGCCGAGCGCGTGCCCGGCCCGCTCGCAGGCCGCGACCGCCCGCGGGTCGCCCGACTCCAGCCGGGACACCAGCTCGGCCACCGAGGTCAGCTCGCCGAGCAGGGCGTCCTGGCCCGCGTACACCTCCAGGCAGCCCCGGCCGCCGCAGCGGCACGTGGGCCCGTCGGGCACGACGACCACGTGGCCCAGCTCGCCGGCCAGCCCGAAGGTGCCCTTGAACACCGTCCCGCCGACCACCAGGCCGGCGCCGATGCCGATCTCGCCGGACACGTAGAGGAAGTCCGGCTCCCGCGAGCCGAACCACAGCTCGCCGAGCGCCGCCAGGTTCGCCTCGTTGTCGACCGCGAAGGGCAGCTCCACCAGGTCGGCCACGCGCACGTCCCGCCAGCCGAGGTGCGGCGCGCTGCGCAGCACCCCACCCTCGACGGTGCCCGGCACGGCGAGCGCCGCGCCGATGACCCGCAGCCCGGTCTCCTCGGCCGCGACCGTGACCTCCTTCGCCAGGTCGCGCAGCTCCTCGAGGATGCGGACGGGGTCGGAGTTGCGGTTGTCGGCCTGCCGCGTACGCCGCAGCCGCACCGTACGGCTGAGGTCCACCACGCACGCGGCCAGGTAGTCGATGTTGACCTCCAGCCCCAGCGTGGCCACCCGGTGCCCGCTCAGACTCACCGCCACCCCGGGCCGCCCCCGTTCGCCGCCCCGCACGGCCCCGCTCTCGGTCACCACCCCCGCCTCGAGCAGGTCGGCGACCAGGCTGGACACGGTGGTCTTGGTGAGCCCGGTCATCTCGGCGAGCGCGGCGCGGGTGTGAGGTCCTGATCCGTGGATGGTCGCCAGCACTACGGCGAGGTTACGGGCGCGCATGGAATCATGCCTGATCCCTCTTGACGACACCCCGTTCACCTCCTAAGGATTATGTACAGATTATGGACTAAAGGTAGAGGGCCACAAAATGACCGCATTCACTCCCACTCCCGACGATCGCTTCACCTTCGGCCTGTGGACCGTGGGCTGGCAGGCCCGCGACCCCTTCGGCGACGCCTCCCGTCCGGCGCTCGACCCGGTGGAGAGCGTGCACCGCCTGGCCGAGCTGGGCGCGCACGGCGTCACCTTCCACGACGACGACCTGCTCGCCGTCGAGCCCGACCGCGAGAAGGCCATCGCCGCCTTCAGGAAGGCCCTCGACGAGACCGGCATGAAGGTCCCGATGGCCACCACGAACCTGTTCACCCACCCGGTGTTCAAGGACGGCGCCTTCACCAGCAACGACCGCGACGTCCGCCGCTACGCGCTGCGCAAGGTCATCCGCAACATCGACCTGGCCGCCTCGCTGGGCGCCAAGACCTACGTGTGCTGGGGCGGCCGCGAGGGCTCGGAGTCCGACGCGGCCAAGGACGTCCAGGCCGCCATGGCCCGCTACAAGGAGGGCCTCGACCTCCTGTGCCAGTACGTCATCGACCGCGGCTACGACCTCCGCTTCGCCCTCGAGCCCAAGCCCAACGAGCCCCGCGGCGACATCCTGCTGCCCACGATCGGCCACGCCCTGGCGCTGATCGGCGAGCTGGAGCACCCTGAGATGGTGGGCCTCAACCCCGAGGTCGGCCACGAGCAGATGGCCGGGCTCAACTTCGTGCACGGCATCGCCCAGGCGCTGTGGCACGGCAAGCTCTTCCACATCGACCTCAACGGCCAGCACGGCCCGAAGTACGACCAGGACCTCATCTTCGGCCACGGCGACCTCAAGAGCGCCTTCTTCCTGGTGGACCTGCTCGAGAACGGCGGCTACGACGGCCCCCGCCACTTCGACTACAAGCCGCTGCGCACCGAGGACCCCGAGGACGTGTGGGTCTCGGCCGCGGCGAACATGCGCACCTACCTGATCCTGAAGGAGAAGTCGCGCGCCTTCCGCGCCGACCCCGAGGTGCAGGAGGCCCTGCGCGCCTCCCGCGTGGACGAGCTCTCCCAGCCCACGCTCGCGGCCGGTGAGTCGTGGGCCGACCTGGCCGGGGACGACTTCGACGTCGAGGCGGCGGCGGCCCGCGGCTTCCACTTCACCCACCTCAACCAGCTCGCACTCGAGCACCTCATGGGGGTACGCGGATGACCGAACCGATCAGCGTCCAGCTCTACACCGTCAGGGACGCCATGGCCGCCGACCGCGACGACACGTTGCGGCGGCTGGCGGAGATCGGCTACCGGTCGGTCGAGCCCTACGACCCCACGGCCGATCCCGAGGGGTTTCGCCGGGTCGCCGGGGACCTGGGGCTGAGCGTGTCGGGTACGCACGCGTACGCGCTGCTCAGCGAGGAGCCCGCGAAGGTCTTCGACGCGATCGCCACGGTCGGGACCGACCTGGTGATCATCCCCGGCGGCATCGCGCACGAGGAGTTCACCACGCGCGACGGTCTCGCGCGCACGGCCGACCTGCTGAACGGCCTGGCCGAGCAGGCCGCGGGGCACGGGATGCGGATCGGATACCACAACCACTGGTGGGAGATCGAGCCCGAGATCGACGGCCGGCACGCCATCGAGGCGCTGGCCGACCTGCTCGCTCCCGGGGTTTTCCTGGAGATCGACACCTACTGGGCGGCCGTGGGCGGCGCCGACGTGCCCGCCCTGCTCGGCCGCCTGGGCGAGCGCGTGCTGGCGCTGCACGTCAAGGACGGGCCGGTGGTCAAGGGCGAGCCGCACACGGCGGTGGGCGCGGGTGTCATGCCCGTGCCGGAGATCCTCGCCGCCGCCCCGGCCGCCCGGCGGGTCGTCGAGCTCGACGAGTGCGCGACCGACGTCTTCGCCGCCCTCGCGGACAGCCACGCCTACCTCACCTCCTTGGAGGGCTCTTGAGCAACGGCCCCGTCGGCGTCGCCCTGGTCGGCGCCGGAGTGATCAGTGGCCAGTACCTCCGCAACCTCACCGCCTTCCCCGACGTGCGCGTGGTCGCCGTCGCCGACATCGACACCGACCGGGCCGAGGCCGTCGCGCGTGAGCACGACGTGCCGACGTCCGGCACCCTCGGCGCGGTGCTCGCGCTGCCCGAGGTCGAGATCGTCGTCAACCTCACGATCCCGTCCGCGCACGCGGCCGTCGCGCTGGAGTCCCTGCGCGCCGGCAAGCACGTGTACGGGGAGAAGCCGCTGGCCATGGACATGGACGAGGCGGCCAAGGTCATGGCCGAGGCCGCCGGCCGGGGCCTGCGCGTGGGCGGCGCGCCCGACACGTTCCTGGGCGCCGGGTTGCAGTCCACGCTGCACGCCCTGCGCTCGGGCCTGGTGGGCGAGCCGGTCGCCGTCACGGCGGCCACGCAGAGCCTGGGCCCGGAGTCCTGGCATCCCAACCCCGAGTTCTTCTACCAGCCGGGCGCCGGCCCGCTCTTCGACCTGGGCCCCTACTACCTGACCGCGCTGGTGTCCCTGCTCGGCCCCGTCGTCCGGGTGGCGGCCGGCACGCGCAGGGCCCGTGACGAGCGCGTGGTCGGCTCGGGGCCCAAGGAGGGCACGGTCTTCCCCGTGGACGTGCCGACCCATGTCAACGCCCTGCTGGACTTCCCCGGCACGGCGACGGCGACGGCCACGTTCAGCTTCGACTCGGCGGTCAACCGCCGGATGATCGAGATCATCGGCACCGAGGGCGCCCTGTCGTTGCCCGACCCCAACACGTTCGACGGCCCGCTGCTGGCCCGCGGGCTGCACGACGCGGACTGGCGGGAGCTGCCGTTGACGGGCACCACGGCGGGGCGCGGCATCGGGGTGCTGGACCTGGCCAGGGCGATCCGCGCCGGAGCGCCGCACCGGGCGTCGGGCGAGCTGGCCTACCACGTGCTCGAGCTGATGGCGGCCATCACGGAGTCGGGTGAGCGGGCGGCGTTCCAGCCGATCGCCTCCACCCTGGCCGCGCCGGAGCCGCTGCCGGCCGGCTGGGACCCCTACGCCGCCACCCTGTAGCCGCGACGTGGGCGGCGGGAAATTTCCGTCGCCCAATGTCAAAGGAGTCGTCATGACAGCGGCCGGGCATAGTTACTTTGAGTAATGACAAAGTAACAGAGAGGATCTCATGCGCGTTCTGATCCAGCTCCGCCCGGCCCCCGACGTCGTCGCCTCGGTGATCGACCCCGGTGTCCGCAGCACGGTGGCCGACGTCGTCACCGAACTCCCCGGCGTCCTCCTCGACCAGGGCTTCACCCCCGTGCCCGTCCCCCGGCCGGTCTCCGCCGACGGAGCCCCGCTGTCGCTCAACCAGCGGGTGCAGTTCTCGCTCGCCCCCGAGGACGCCTCGGTGCTCGTGCGCGGGGAGATCCCCGACACCGAGTTGTCCACCCGGTCGGTCCTGCTGTCCTCGTCCGTGCGCGAGGTGACGGGCCTGTTCGCCGACCCGGCCATCGAGCGGCACGTCACCTGCGGCGGAGACGGCCCCGTCGGCGACTGGGAGGCGGTCAGGCGGCTCCTGCACGTCCACGACCTCTGGGCGGCCGGCTACGACGGCGAGGGGGTGAGCATCGCGGTCGTGGACACCGGCATCAACGCCGACCACGTCGCGGCCCGCATCGGCCACGACGTGGCCGTGGACGAGGCGCGGAGCTGGAGCCCGCCGGGCCTGGCCAAGACCCCCGGCCGCCACCCCGTCGGCCACGGCTCGATGTGCGCCTTCGACGCGCTGATCGCCGCGCCCAAGGCGACCCTGCTCGACATCCCGGTCCTGCTCACCCGGGAGTCGACCATCGCCGGGCTGCTGTCCGACGCGATCGCCGCGTACGCGCACCTGAACGGCGTCATCCAGGCCATGCCCGACGACTCCAGGTCCCTGGTGGTCACCAACAGCTGGGGCCTGTTCTCGCCCGACACGGACTTCCCGCCCGGCCATCCCGGCAACTACTCCGACAACCCCGCGCACCCGTTCAACGTGATCGTGGGCAGCCTGGAGGGCGCGGGCGCCGACATCCTGTTCTCGGCGGGCAACTGCGGCCGCGAATGCCCCGACCGGCGGTGCGGCTACTCCGACCGGTCGATCGTGGGCGCCAACTCCCATCCGCGCGTCCTGTCCGTCGGCGGCGTGGACACCCGGGGCGAGCGGGTCGGCTACTCCTCGCAGGGTCCGGGCCGGCTGTCGGAGCGCAAGCCCGACCTGTGCGCCTACACGCACTTCGCCGGCTCGGAGGCGACCGGCGCCGCCGACACCGGCACCTCGGCGGCCTGCCCCGTCGCCGCCGGCGTGGTCGCCGCCGTCCGTACGCAGAGGACCGCGGGCGAGCTGTCCCCCTCTCAGCTCCGCACGCTCCTGCACCGCACGGCCGACGACCGCAGCACGGTCGGCTTCGACCACGACTACGGCTACGGCGTCATCGACCCGCCGGCCGTCGTGGCCGCGCTCGCCAGGCAGAACCGGACGCGGGCCGCCTGACGTGACCCTGGTCCAGGTGCGGCTGCCACCGGACGCCACCCTCGACGACGCGCTGCGGCTCCTCGGCCTGACCGCCGACGACGCCGACGCGGCCTTCGGGCTGGTGGCGGTCGCCCCCGGGCGATACGTGCTACGCGTCACCGGCGGAGCGGCCGGGCGGGTCGATCCCGACGTCGCGGAGGTCTTCTCCGACCCCCGTATCGAGCCGCAGGAGCCGGGGTGATCGGTAACGCGTTGGCTTGAACCCGGCGGACCCGCGACAATGGCGCGATGGCTGACACTGCCGAGACCGACTGGGTCTCCAGGTTCGCGGACGAGGTGATCTCCGAAGCGGAGAGACGCGCCCCCGGCGAAGCGATCGTCTGCGCATCCGGGCTGAGCCCGTCGGGCCCGATCCACCTGGGCAACCTGCGCGAGGTGATGACGCCCCACCTGGTCGCCGACGAGATCAGGCGGCGCGGCCTGGAGTGCGTGCACCTGCTGTCGTGGGACGACTACGACCGCTTCCGGCGGGTGCCCGCGGGCATCGACCCGTCGTGGGCCGAGCACATCGGCAAGCCCCTCACCTCCGTCCCCGCGCCGCCCGGCAGCCCGCACCCCAACTGGGCCGAGCACTTCAAGGCGCCCATGATCGCGGCGCTGAAGGAGCTGGGCGTCGAGTTCCGCGGCATCAGCCAGACGGAGCAGTACACGTCGGGGGCCTACCGCGAGCAGATCCTGGTGGCCGTGCGCGAGCGGGCCAGGATCGACGCCGTGTTGTCGCGTTACCGCTCCAAGCCGGGCGAGCCCAAGCAGGCGAGGTCCGAGCAGGCCGAGGACTATTTCCCGTACAAGCCCTACTGCGACCTGTGCGAGCGCGACCTGACGACGGTCACCGCCTACGACGACGAGACCACCGAGCTGGCCTACACCTGTGAGTGCGGGTTCGGCGAGACCGTGCGCCTGGCCGAGCACGACCGCGGCAAGCTGGTGTGGAAGGTCGACTGGCCGATGCGCTGGGCCCACGAGGGCGTGATCTTCGAGCCGTCCGGGGTCGATCACCACTCACCCGGTTCGGCGTGGATCGTCGGCGGCCAGATCGTGGGCGAGGTGTTCGGCGGCGCGCAGCCGATCGGCCCCATGTACGCCTTCGTCGGCATCACCGGCATGGCCAAGATGAGCAGCTCCAAGGGCGACGTGCCGACCCCGGCCGACGCGCTGGAGATCATGGAGGCCCCGGTGCTGCGCTGGCTGTACGCCCGCCGCAAGCCGGCCCAGTCCTTCAAGATCGCCTTCGACCAGGAGATCCAGCGGCTCTACGACGAGTGGGACGCCCTGGGCCGCAAGGTCACCGCCGGGCAGGCCCAGCCCGCCGAGCTGGCGGCCTACCGGCGGGCGGTGGGCACGGCGGCCGGCTGGCTGCCCGGCACTCCGCACCCGGTGCCCTACCGGACGCTGGCCTCCGTCGTCGACATCACGACCGGGCACGCCGACCAGACCCTGCGCATCCTGCGCGACCTCGACAGCGTCGAGTCCCTCGACGCGGCCCGTCCGCGCCTGGACCGGGCGCAGCGCTGGGTCGACGACCACCTGCCCGCCGACCAGCGCGTACGCGTGCGCGAGGCCCCCGACCAGGAACTTCTCGACTCGCTCGGACCGGACGAGCTGGAGTCGCTGCGGCTGCTGGCCGACGGGCTCGACGACTGGTCACTGGAGGGCCTGACCACGCTCGTCTACGGCGTGCCCAAGCTCCAGGCGGGGCTGCCCGCGGACGCCAAGGCCACGCCCGAGCTGAAGACGGCGCAGCGGGCCTTCTTCGCCCTGCTCTACCGGCTGCTGGTCGGCCGCGACACGGGGCCGCGCCTGCCCACGCTGCTGATGGCCGTGGGCGCCGACCGGGTGCGCAAGCTGGTGGGGGCGTGAAGGGAGTCGTCCTGATCACCGGCGTCTCGGCCGCCGGCAAGTCCACCGTCGCCCAGGCGCTGGCGGAGCGGCTGCCGCGCTCGGCGCACGTCCGGGGTGACGCGTTCCGGCGCATGGTGGTCGGCGGGCGCGCCGACATGACCCCGGATGTGCCGGACGAGGCGGTGCGGCAGCTTCACTTGCGATATCGAATTGCCGCGAATGCGGCGGACATGTATTTCGACGCAGGGTTCACGGCAATAGTTCAAGATGTCATTCTCGGGCAGGACTTGGAACGGTTTATGAAGTTGATACATAGCCGTCCTCTTCATGTGATCGTCCTGGCACCCGACCCCGCGGCGGTGGAGCGCCGGGAAGAGGCCAGAAACAAGATCGGCTACGGCGGCGGTTGGACGATAGCCCAGCTCAACGGCTCACTCAGGAGCGAAACCCCACGCATCGGCCTTTGGCTGGACACCTCCCGCCAAACGGTCGCGGAGACCGTTGACGAGATCATTTCCCGGGCCGCGGAAGCGAGAATCCGCGAAGATCCCGAATAACGCCGATCTATGCAAGGCACTTTCAAGTGGATTGCATGTACGCGGAGAGACCTTGCTTCCATGAACAAGCAGCCTTTCGCCGCCAGCGTCAGCATCATCGTCCCCGCGATGAACGAGGCCGAGAACCTTCCTCACGTCTTCGCCACGCTGCCCGATTGGGTCGACGAGGTGATCCTGGTCGACGGTAACTCGACCGACGACACCGTCGACGTCGCGCGCAGGCTGCGCCCCGACCTCCGGGTCGTCGTGCAGACGCGGCGCGGCAAGGGCAACGCGCTCATCGAGGGCTTCCAGGCCGCCCGGGGCGACATCATCGTCATGATCGACGCCGACGGGTCCACCGACGGCCGGGAGATCCGCTCCTTCGTCAGCACGCTCGTCCACGGCGCCGACTTCGCCAAGGGCTCCAGGTACGCCCCTGGTGGCGGCTCGGACGACCTCAGTCCGATCCGCTCGCTCGGCAACAAGGTCCTCACCGGGCTCACCAACCTCCTCTACGGCACCCGCTACACCGACCTCTGCTACGGCTACAACGCCTTCTGGGCGCGCCACCTCGAGGTCCTCGAGCTCGACTGCGACGGCTTCGAGATCGAGACCCTGATGAACGTCCGCGCCGCCCAGGCCGGCCTCATCATCCGCGAGGTCCCCAGCCACGAGCGCTCCCGCATCCACGGCGAGAGCAACCTGCACGCGGTGCGCGACGGCTGGCGCGTGCTCAAGACGATCGTGCGCGAGCGCACGCGCGGCACCTCCGTGACGGCGCAGACCCAAGTGGCGCTCGCGAAGTAAAGAGTGACATTCTCTGACAATGCGCTACATAGTGGTCGGAGCAGGAGCAGTCGGGGGGACCATCGGAGCCCGCCTGTACCAAGGCGGGCACGAGGTTCTCCTCGTCGCGAGAGGCGCCCATTACGCGGCGCTCAAGCGCGACGGCCTGCGCCTGGTCACCTCCGAGTCCGCAGAGACCCTCGACATCCCCGCCGCCGACGGCCCGGTGCCCACGCGCGATGACGACGTGCTCATCTTGGCGACCAAGTCCCAGGACACGATCGCCGCGCTCGCCCCTTGGCCCTCCGACCTGCCCGTGGTGTGCGCCCAGAACGGCGTGGCCAACGAGCGCATGGTCCTGCGCCGGTTCGACCGCGTCTACGGCATGTGCGTGTGGCTGCCCGCCCAGATCCCGCAGCCGGGCGTCATCGCCGCCGGCGGACACCCCTACTCCGGCATGCTGCACGTCGGCCGTTATCCACAGGGTGTGGACGACCTCGGTGAGCAGATCGTCACCGACCTCGGCAAGCACGGCCTCGTGGCGCGCCGCTCGCCCGACGTCATGCGCTGGAAATACGGCAAGCTGATCGGCAACCTGGCCAACGCCGCCGAAGCGCTCGTCGGCCACGCGCCCGGCCTGTCCGATCTGGCCGAGCGCGCGAGGGCCGAGGCCAGAACCGTCCTCGACCAAGCCGGCATCGCCTACTCCACCCCCGCGGAAGAGGCCGAAGTGCGCGGCCACAAGGTCGACATGCGCCCCATCGAGGGCGTCGAGCGCGGCGGCGGATCGTCCTGGCAGAGCCTGGCCAGGTCGAGCGGCTCGATCGAGGCCGACTATCTCAACGGCGAGATCGTCCTGCTCGGCCGCCTGCACGGCGTGCCCACCCCGGTCAACGAGGTGCTGCGGCGCGAGGCCAACCGCGCCGCCGCCGATAAGCTGCCGCCGGGCTCAATGTCGCCGGAGACGCTGGCCGCGCTCATCGACGGGCGTTCCGCAGCCTGATCCCGCTGAACTGCAGGGTGCTGGCCGTCACCTCGTTCCAGAACGGCCACAGGTTGTCCAGCACCCTGAGCTGGATCCCCGCCTCCTCGTGCAGCTCGAACAGGTCGCCGACCGGCTCGGGAGGGCCCAGCGGCAGCACGGGTGCCTTGGAGACGACGGCGTGCGGCGGGTCGCCGATGGGCGCGAAGCCGTCGGCGGGCAGGCGGTAGGCGAAGAGCCGCACGTCCATCAGCGCCTTCAACCAGCAGTACTCGATGGCGTGCACCCGCTGCCCGCAGCCGGAGCCGATGATCCGGAACGCGTCGTCGTCGGTGGTGCGCGGTCCGATCCAGGCCATCGCCCGCGGGCAGGCCCGTGGGAACCAGTAGTCGGGGCAGCGGTCGTGACCGACCGCCCACACGTACGGCTCGCTCAAACTGCTGGTCACCGCCACGTGCGGCACGAAGCGCTCGATGCTCGGGTCCTCGGAGAAGTGCAGGACCTCCCCTGGCTCGGGTCTCATCCACCAATCATCGCGCATACCCCGCCGATCTCTGGGAAGTGGAGTGTCGCTCTTACGACAAGGGGTGAGTTGGATGATTCTGTTAGGACTACTTCTGGTCCTGCTGGCCGGCGGCGCTATCGCTTTGGTGCTCACCGAGGAGAGCGCCAGGTACATCCTGTTCGGGTACACCTTCGAGCTCGGGCATGTGGAGATGTTCCTCGCGGGAGCGGCCGCGGCGGCCGTTCTGCTGCTTGGCCTCTGGCTGCTGGGCTCGGGCTCGCGCAGGACCGCCCGGGAACGACGCCGGATGCGCGCCGCCCGGGCCGAGACCTCCAGCCGGGTGGCCAAGCTGGAGGACGAGAAGCGCGACCTGGAGCGGAAGCTGGAGCGCGAGCACACGGCGTCACCGTCGTCAGACGGCGACCAGCTCGTCGCCCGCGGCGCGCACGAGCGTCAGTGAGCTGTCAGGCCGCCTGCTCAGTCTGGCGCGAGGGCAGCAGCTTGCCCTCGCGCCAGAGCGCGAGACCGGTGATCACCGCCCCCAGACCTTCCCAGAGCCCGACGCCGAAGAACTTGCCGGGCGCGGCCCCGGTCAGGACCAGCGTGGTGAAGACGACGAACGTCACGAGTCTGAACGGCACGGTCCACCGGAAGAACGGCGTGTAGTCCGCCGACGCGGCGAACATGTAATAGACGCCCATGTTCACGGCCGCCATCGATGAGGCGGCCATGTAGACCAGCGTGTAGTCACCGCTGGGTCGTACGTCGAGCACCTCGAAACCCAGCATGACCAGCAGGGTGCCGGGCGAGATCAGCCCGAGCAGGCCGAGGGCGAAGGCGAGAACGCCGAAGACCGCGATGGTCCAGCCGGAGAAAGAACGCGGAAGACGCACAGAAATCCTTCCAATGGGGGGTGTACTCTGCGAGGCGATCTCATCATGCACCCGGAGGTCGCATGCCCCCCACGCGTGGCCGCCCCATCGCGCTGAAACTCCTCATCCTGCTGCTCGTTCCCCTGCTGTCCCTCGTGGGCCTGTGGGCGTTCGCGGCCGGTCTGACCGGCGGCGACGGCGTCCGCCTACTGGCGATCAACGACCTGGCCACCAACCTGGCCACCCCGTCCGAGCGGGTCAACATCGCGCTGCAGAACGAGCGGCTGGTCTCGGTGGAGTTCCTGGTCACCGGCCAGGGCGCCGGCCCGATGGCCGAGGCGCGCGGCGACACCGACCAGGCCGTGACGGAATTCCGCACCCTGTCCAAGAAGCAGCGCGACCTGTCACCCGAGATGACCGCCCAGGTCACCGCGCTGAACGGCAAGATCGAGCAGATCACCGACGTGCGCCGCGAGGTCGACGGCGGCTCCGTCGTGCCGCTCGACGTCGTCGACGGCTACAGCCAGATCGTGGACGCCTCCTTCCGCATGTACGACGCCATGGTCCTGGTGCCCGACATGGCCCTCTACCGGCAGGCCAGGGCGGTGACCATGCTGGGCGAGGCCAAGGACGTGCTGTCCCGCGAGCGGGCGCTGATCGCGGTGGTGCTGGCCAGGGGCAAGGTGGAGCCCAGGGAGCGTGAGGCGTTCACGGGGATGGTGGCCACCAGGCGGCTGCTCTACACCCAGGCGCTCTCGCATCTGGACGGCACCCTGCGGGGACCGTTCGCGAAGCTGGCCTCCTCGCCGGTCTACCGGGAGTTCCTGGAGGCCGAGGACGCCATCAAGGGCCAGGCCGCCACCAACGGACTGCCCGCCACCGCGGCCACCTGGCCCATCGACGGCCAGAACCTGTGGGCCGCCGTCGAGCGCAACCAGGCGGCGGCCGTCGAGGACATCACGCGCCGGGTGATGCCGACGGCCATCGGCATGCTCATCAAGATCGGCGTGGCGGGCGGCATCGGCCTGATCGCCGTCATCGCCTCGATCATGCTCTCGCTGCGCTTCCGCAAGCGCCTGGTCCGCGAGCTGGCCGGGCTGCGCGACGCCGCCTCGGAGCTGGCCGACGTGCGGCTGGCCGGGCTGGTCAAGCGGCTGCGCAAGGGCGCCGAGCCGCCCACGGCCACCGAGGTGGCGCCCATCGAGGTCGAAGCGCACACGTCGGAGGTGGCCGACATCGTACGAGCGTTCAACGACGTGCAGTCCACGGCCGTCGCCGCCGCCGTCAGCCAGGCCAGGCTGCGACACGGCGTCAGCCAGGTCTTCGTAAACCTGGCCAGGCGCAACCAGTCGCTGCTGCACCGGCAGTTGCTCCAGCTCGACAGCATGGAGCGGGCCACCGAGGAGCCCGAGGTCCTGGCCGAGCTGTTCAAGCTCGACCACCTCACCACCCGTATGCGGCGGCACGCCGAGAGCCTGATCATCCTGTCCGACCAGGCTCCGGGGCGCGGCTGGCGCAACCCGGTGCCGATGCTCGACGTGCTGCGCGCGGCGGTCGCGGAGGTGGAGGAGTACGAGCGGGTCGAGGTGCTCCAGCCGCCGCCGGTCGCGCTGACCGGCGCGGCGGTCACCGACGTGGCCCACCTGATGGCCGAGCTGATCGAGAACGCCACCCTCTTCTCGCCGCCCCAGACCAAGGTCGACGTGCGCAGCACGATGACCGCCCACGGCCTCATGGTCGAGGTCGAGGACCGCGGGCTCGGCCTGCCCCGCGTCGAACTCGACGAGCTGAACGACCGCCTCGTCAAGCCGCCCGAGTTCGACCTGGCGCAGAGCGACCGGCTCGGCCTGTTCGTGGTCTCCAGGCTGGCCACCAGGCACGGCATCAAGGTGACCCTGACGCCCTCGCCGTACGGTGGCCTGACCGCGATGGTGGCCCTGCCCTCAGCCCTCCTTGCCGACCAGCCCGTTCCGGCCGGGCGGTAGGTAGGTCAGCGTGCCGGAGTCCCGGGCGGCGGCGGTGGCCAGCAGCCGCTCGTGGGCGAAGTCCGCCAGCAGCCCCCGGGCCTCCTCGAGGGTGAAGAAGCCGTAGTCGTCGAGCTCCTCGGCCTGCAGCGTGATCGGCGTGTCGGAGGAGACCACGCCGCAGTCGAACATGAAGTTGACCAGCGGATAGGGGATGTTCGGCAGCCCGTCGACCCAGCTCACGGTCAGCAGGCCGCCGACCTCGACCGCCAGGCCGACCTCCTCCATGACCTCCCTGGCGCACGCCTGCGCGGGATGCTCGCCCGCGTCGATGATGCCACCGGGGAACGACCAGTGCTCCCGGTAGTTCGGATCGACCAGGAGCACCCGGCCCCGCTCGTCGGTGATGTACGCCGCCGCCCCCGTGATCACGCGGTTGACCGTGGTATAGAAGTCATCGCTCACACAGGCACTATGGCAGAACCTGTAGCAACGCCTGCTTCTTCGCCTTGGCGGGCTCGGCGATCCGCTGCAGTTCGTTGCCCTCGCCGTCGAGCACGACCAGCGTGTTGTGCTCCTTGCCGCTCACCCGCACGACCAGGCGCCCGTCGGCGAGGTAGAGGGCTCCGAGCGGCGTGCCCTTGACCTTCAGCGGGACCCTCTTGCCCGTCACCATGTCCACGACGACCGGCTTGTAGAAGGTGGGCCAGCTCCCGTCGCCCAGGGTGTCGGCGTTGCGCGGGAACTCCACGACCGCGCTGCGGCCGTTCGGCGACAGGCTCTGCAGGTGGGTGACGAGCTTGACGCCCTTGGCCCGGACCGCCTTGCCGGACTTGACGTCGAGCCGGTAGAGGGCGTCGGCCTCTCCGGTGTAGCCCGCGACGTAGCGGCCGTTGGCCGACCAGGCCAGGTGGCAGACGCCGCGCGAGCGGCCCAGCTCGCGCGGGGCGCCGCTGCCGTCGGCCTTGACCGCCATGATCGTGGTGCCGTGTTCGGTGTAGGCGACGTCCGTCGAGTCCGCGGACCAGACGGGCGTCAGGCACGGCGTGCCGCCCTGGAGACCGCTCACGATCGTGGTGGTCCTGCCGCCCTGCCTGACCTGGAGCCGGCCGTCGGAGGTCACCCAGGCGGCCTTCCTGCCGTCGGGCGAGGCGGCGAACTGCGGCATGTCGCCCGTCTTGGCCAGTGTGCTCCACCGGCCGCCGTCGTAGCGGCTGAGCTGGTTGCCGGCGCCCGCGTAGACGGCGGCGCCGGACAGCTCAGGCGCGGTGGCGGCCGACGCGGTCGAGGGGGCCATCAGGACGGCGCCGAGCGCGACACCGGTCGCGATGTAGGTCTTCATGAGAAGACATCGTGCCCGAGGCGGTCACAGACGTACGAAAGGCTCGCTGAAGTGAGCGGTGGCGAGGATCGCCCGTTCGGCCCTGAGTGCGGCGAGCACCTCGGCCCGGGTGCGCGCGGCCGCCTCCTGGTCGTCGTCGTAGAGATAGCGGATGGCCGGGTCGTCCAGTTGGACGGGGTGCAGGATCAGGTCGCCGGTCATCGCCACCTCGCCGACCCTGGCGATCTGGTGGCCGGGCGTGTGCCCCGGCGCGGCATGGACGTGCACGCCCGGCGCGACCTCGGCGTCACCCTCGACCACGTGGAGCTGCGCCTTGATGTGGGAGACGATCTCGTCGAGCATCGGGCCGTGGGCGGCCTCCAGCTCGGCACGCTGCAGCACGTAGCGGGCGTTCTCGAACACCGGCCTGCCGTCCGCGACCGCGCCCGAGGCGTGGTCGCTGTGCAGGTGGGTGAGGATGACGGTGCCGATCTCCGCGGGCGTCACGCCCGCTGCGGCCAGCTCACCGGCCAGCGTGCCGGGAACCGGCGCCCAGCTCGAGGCCGGGGAGTCGGTGCCGCCGATGCCGGTGTCGACGAGGGTCAGCCGGCCGGCGGGGTCGCGGAGCAGATAGCAGTGGAAGTGCAGGACCCACGGCTCGTCCTGGAGCGCGGAGCCGGGGAACATCTCCCCCGGCGGGCGGCGGATCGCCGCTCCCATGGGACCCACGGCGTCGCAGAGCGGTGTCACCTCGACGCCGGACACGGTTATCGGTTGATGCGGCACCCCGCCAGACTACGGGGGCCCGGCCTAGGCGGCGACGGGCTGGCGCGGAACGTACTCGATGTCGAGGTCCGCGGCGTAGACGGCGCGGCAGCAGTGCGCGCACCGGTACATGATCGGGCCTTCGTCCAGCTCGTGGTGACACCGCGGGCAGTTGACGGTTTTCATGGTGCTCCCCCAAGGAGTGTTCTCTGTTCGTCCCTATGGAACCCTCATCGAGTTGCAGGGACCCTGCATGTCACTTGACACGATGACGCTGTGCCGTTAAGGGCTCTGTGCCGTTCGATACACCGGGGTGCGGTAATTTTCCTCGCAGTACGGTGCCGAGAAGAACATTGTCACGCGCCCTGTCCCGCCTTCGCGGGCGAAGACACGAGAACAGCCCGGGAATAGCCCAAGAGGGCTAGGCGTTCCATGGGTCAGATCGTGTGGTATCTTGCGATCAAGCGTTGAGCTTCAGCTCCGCGGATCTTCAAAGCCCAGCCCCCTTCTTGAGGGCCCGGCTCTCTTTTCATCACCCGCCCGACCTCAGGGTCCGGCGCATCTCCCCCAGAGGGGCTTCATCATGTCTTTGCACACCATTCCAGAGCAGCGTGCCTCCGTGCCCATCAGGCAGGTCCGCGGCCTCCTGGACGTACGCGACAAGTCCGCGTTCGTCCGGCCGGCCCACCTGCCGGGCCCTGACGACGTACGCCTGCCGCCCGACAAGGTGCGGCAGTACGACCTGCGTCCCGGCGACCACATCGTGGCCTCCTTCGCCGGGAACAGGCTCATCGACGTCGAGTCGGTCAACGGCGCCGCCCACTGGCGCGACCGCCCCGACTTCGCCGACCTGACGCCCATCCACCCCACCGAGCGGCTCAACATCGAGACCGAGTCGCTCAGCACGCGCGTCATCGACCTCTTCGCGCCCATCGGCAAGGGACAGCGCGGCCTCATCGTGGCGCCGCCCAAGGCCGGCAAGACCATGGTCATGCAGGCGCTGGCCGCCGGGATCGCCCGTAACCACCCCGAGGTGCACCTCATGGTCATCCTGGTGGGCGAGCGGCCCGAGGAGGTCACCGACATACGCGCCACCATCGACGGCGAGGTGTACTCCTCGACCTTCGACCACCCCGACCGCGACCACGCCGCCATCGCGGAGCTGGCCATCGAGCGCGCCAAGCGGCTCGTGGAGTCCGGCCGGGACGTGGTGATCCTGCTCGACTCGCTGACGCGGCTGGGGCGGGCGTACAACAACCTGGCGCCGGGCGGCGGGCGCGTGCTGACGGGCGGCATCGACGCCCGGGCGCTGTACCCGCCGAAGCGCTTCTTCGGCGCCGCCCGCAACGTGGAGGGCGGCGGCTCGCTCACCATCCTCGCCACCGCGCTGGTGGACACGGGCTCGCGGATGGACAACAACCTGTACGAGGAGTTCAAGGGGACGGGGAACATGGAGGTCCACCTGACCCGCGAGCTGGCCGAGCATCGGCTGTTCCCGGCCGTGGACCTCGACGCCTCCGGGACGCGGCGCGAGGAGATCCTCCTGCACCCCGAGGAGCGGCAGGTGGTCTGGCGGCTGCGGCGGATGCTCACCAGCCTGGAGAAGCGGCAGGGCCTCGAGCTCCTCGTCGACAGGCTCCGTTCCACCCCCTCCAACGCCGCCTTCCTCCTCGAGGCCAGTGCCTGAGCGGTCGCACCGGCCCGCGAGAATGGGCCACATGCTGGCCGACATCGTCGAATACCTCATCTGCCCCATCTGCCAGGCCGACGTCCGGCTCGGCGAGGGCGCGCTCCGATGCGCGGGAGGGCACGCGTTCGACGTGGCCAGGCAGGGATACGTCAGCCTCCTCGTCGGCTCCAGGCCGCCGGGCACCGCCGACAGCCCCGCGATGGTGGCCGCCAGGGCCGAGTTTCTGGACCGAGGGCACTACGCCCCGCTTGCCGACGCGATCGCCGAGACGGTGCGCGCGCATGTGACAGGTCAGAACGTTCCAGGAAAACATGAGACCTCTACTGAAACGAATGACGGCGCGGAGTTGAGGGCGTACCGTGGGGCGGGAGTGGAGGCCGGATACGGCGCGAGCCCGACAGGACCCGCGCGGGAGCCGGAGAACGTCGAGGGTCGTCGCGCAGAAGGCAGGGACGCGCCGGTGATCGTCGACGCTGGCGCGGGCACCGGGCACTACCTGGCGGCCGTGCTCAACGCGGTGAACGATGGCATCGGGATGGCGTTCGATGTGTCGAAGCACGCTGTACGCCGGGCGGCGCGGGTGCATCCCAGGGCAGGGGCGTTCGTGGCCGACGTGTGGCGCCCGCTTCCGATCAGGGGCGGGGTGGCCGACGTGGTGATCGACGTCTTCGCGCCCAGGAACGGGCCCGAATTCAGGCGGATCCTGCGGCCCGACGGGGTCGCGCTGGTCGTCACCCCGACACCGGCGCATCTGAGCCCGCTGGTCGAGGAGCTGGGGCTGCTCTCCGTGGACGCGGAGAAGGAGCGCAGGCTGGCCCGCAGTCTTGAGGGGTTCGCCGAGTCCGAGCGGCGCTCGATCGAGTTCGAGATGGAGTTGGGGCATGGCGACATCGCCCAGGTGGTCGGGATGGGCCCGAGTGCGTGGCATAACGACCCGACCACGCTGGATGAGCGAATCGCTACATTTGTCTCCCGGAATGTCGCGAAAAGACAACGAAAAGTAGTAACGCGCGCGGCGTTTCACCTGTCTATCTACGCGCCCACACCTCGAGCAAGACGCGTTCCTTGACGGACATGTGTGACAGGTGTTACTGATGGGGCATTTAGTCCGAAATTCCCCCACATTCTCCAAGTATTTCCCCGGCACAGGCGCAATACTGGACGGCATCCCACGCCGGGAGGCGTGGGACATCACAGGGAGGGGGCGCGCCGGATGAAGGCGGAGGAACGCTGGCAGGCCAGGTTCCGGGCGTCGCGCATGACGCTGCCGTCCTGGGCGCGCCAGGCCCCGAACCGCTCCATCTACCGCTCCAACGCCACCGGAACGTGGGAGGTCTACGCCTGGGACCGCGTGACCGGCGCCACCCGCCAGGTCACCGACCGCCCCAAGGGCACCGCGTACGCCGCCATCGACCCCACCGGCCAGTGGATCTACTGGTTCGCCGACAGCGACGGCGACGAGTACGGCGAATGGTGGCGCCAGCCGTTCACCGGCGGCGCCGACGAGCCGATCGCCCCCGACCTGCCGCCGGGCCAGCCCGGCGGCATCGCGCTGTCCACGACCGGCGAGGTGGCGATCAGCCTGGCCTGTGACGGCGCGTTCCGCATCCACCTGGTGCGGGTGGGCCAACCGGCCAGGCTCCTGTACGAGCACGCGGAGGCCGCCTGGGTGGCCGACATGTCGCTGGACGGCTCCCTCATCGCGATCAACCACGGCGAATACGGCGACTTCCGCCACCCCGCGCTCCGCGTCGTACGCCAGAACGGCGACACGGTAGGCGAGCTCTACGACGGCGCCGGCAAAGGCGTGGTCGGCCTCAGCTTCGCCCCGGTGGCCGGCGACCGCCGCCTGCTCGCCCTGCACGAGCGCCGCCAGCGCCAGGAGCCCCTGGTCTGGGACCCGGCGACCGGCGAGCAGCGCGAGATCTGGCTGCGCGACTCGGGCGACCTGACCGCCGAGTGGTACGACGACGGCCGCGGCCTGCTCATCCTGCGCGACAACCGGGCCCGCAGCTTCCTGCACCGCTACGACCTCGCGGGCGGCGGCCTGACCCTCATCGACACCCCGCACGGCGTGATCGACGAGGCGGCTCCCCGGCCCGGCGGCCACGTCGAATACTCCTGGTCCAGCGCCTCACGCCCGCCGGTGATCCGGTCGAGCACCGGCCAGGTCGTGGTCAACTCCAGCGGCCCCGCCGCGCCGCCGAGCGTCCCGGTCGAGGACGTCGACGTCGAGGGCGAGGGCGGCCGCATCCACGCGCTGGTCTCCAAGCCCGAGGTCGGCACCGCACCCTTCCCCACGGTCTTCCTGCTGCACGGCGGGCCGACGGCGCACGACCGCGACGTCTACTCGCCGGAGGTCGCGGCCTGGGTGGACGCGGGGTTCGCGGTCGTCCGGGTCAACTACCGGGGCTCGACGGGCTACGGCTCGGCCTGGCGCGACGCGCTGCACGGCGACGTCGGGCACATCGAGCTGGCCGACGTGGCGGCCGTCCGCCAGTGGGTGGCCGACCAGGGCATCGCCGACCCGAGCAGGATGGTCCTGGCGGGCTCGGCGTGGGGCGGCTACCTCACGCTGCTCGGCCTCGGCACCCAGCCCGACCTCTGGGCGGCCGGCATCGCCGCCGTACCCATCGCCTGCCACCAGACCTCGTACGAGGACGAGGCGGAGAGCCTGCGCGCCTACCACCGCGCGCTGCTCGGCGGCTCGCCCGACGAACGACCCGACCGGTACGCGGCCAGCTCCCCGATCACCTACGTCGACCAGGTGAAGAGCCCGCTGCTGATCCTCGCGGGCGAGAACGACACCCGCTGCCCGCTGCGGCAGATCGAGAAATACGTGGCCAAACTCGCCGAGCACGGCCGCGAGCACGAGGTCTACACCTACGACGCCATTCGCGGCTCCCTGGTGGTTTCAGAGCGGATCGCCCAGACGGCGCTCCAGCTCGAGTTCGCGCGCAAGCACATTCATGATCATTGAACGCTGACAAAGTGTAAGAAACCACCCGACGGGCTACCTTGACCGTCGGCTCTGACACCTGTCACGATCGCGCCCACCGCACCGACGTCGGAAGGCGCACGTTGATCCCCCACTCCGGACCAACGCCGATCACGCCCTCCACACGGGCCCCCTCACCCTGCCACTTCCTCCCCCGAACGCCGCCCCCTTCGCCCTGCCCGCAAGGGCCGTCGCGGGCGGGCCCGCCGTGCTCTTGGGGCTCCCCCCGAAGGGACCCGCGCCGAAGTGCGGTGGGGGGCGGATCAGCGGGCGCGCAGGACCACGATGGCCAGGTCGTCGGCGCTGGGTTCGGAGGCGAACTCGGCCGCGCCCCTGCGGATGCGCTCGGCCACCGCCCGGGCCGACAGCCCGGCGCACTCGGCCAGCAGTTTGGCCAGGCCGCCGTCGTCGTCGAGCAGCCGCCCGCCCGAACGCCGCTCCGTCACCCCGTCGGTCACGGCCAGCAGCACGTCGCCGTGGTCGAGATGGACGGTGTCGGCCTCGAACACGACCTCGTGGAACACCCCGAGCAGCGACTGCGGGGTGGTCACCGCCTCCACCTTGCCGCTGGGCTTGAGCCGCAGCGCCTCCGGGTGGCCGGCGGACACCAGGCGCACCTCCAGGCCGTCAGCGACGGGCGTGATGTCGCCGTGCAGCAGCGTGAGGAACCTGGCCCGCTCGCCCTCCTCCAGGATCGCCTGGTTGAGCCGGCCGAGCACCGCCGCCACGCCGTAGCCCTCGCGGGCCAGCAACCGCAGCGTGTGCCGCGCCAGGCCCGTCACGGCCGCGGCCTCGGGGCCGGTGCCGCACACGTCGCCGATCGCGAACCGCCACGAGTCGTCGCCCGCCTTGAACAGGTCGTAGAAGTCGCCGCCGACCTCGTTGGCCTCACCTGCGGGCTCGTAGATGACGCCGTAGTCGAGGCCGGGCACCTCGGGCTCGTTGGGCGGCAGCAGACTGCGCTGCAGGGCACGGTTGGCGGCGGCCTGCTGGGCGTAGAGCCGGGCGTTGTCCATGGCCAGCGCGGCGCGCCGGCCGATGTCCTCGGCGAACTGGATGACCTCGTCGGGGAAGCGGTCGGAGCGCCCCAGGCACATCATGCCGAGGCTGCGGCCGCGCGCCGTGAGCGGCACGGCCAGCACCTGCGACTCGGCCAGGTGGATGGTCGAGGTGACCCGGGTGTCGGCGGCGGCGACGTCCATGTCCACGAGCTGCTCGCGCAGGCCGTCGATCCGGGCCTCGTCGGCGTGCCAGAGGTAGACCAGCCGCGGCGGGCCGGAGTTGTCGGAGGTGTAGACCGCGCACCAGCTCGACAGCCGCGGGACCACGACCTGAGCGATGATCGCGGGCACCATGTCAGGGTCTAGCGTGCCCGCGAGCAGGTCGCTCGCGTCGGCGAGAAATCCCAGCCAGTGGGGGCCCCTGGCGCTCTCCTCCAGCCATTCGGATGCCACCCTGTCGACGGAGCCGGGTAGCGTGAGCCTTGCCCAATGGACACGGGAATCGCCCGCAAAGGTGACTCCCCATTCCTCGACGTTCACGGAGGGAGCTTTCGGATCACTCTGCGAGAGGTTGCGCTGCCGCAGCTCCACCTGCACGGCGTCCCCGAAATGCTTCCAAATCACCTCAAACGGCTCGTCAGCGACCTGCTCGGCCAAGTCTCCCGCGACTTGCTCGGCAGTATGGAGCATGCCACCAGTGGCCCACGCGGTCATCACCTCACGCGTGAACCTCATCGCAGCCGTCACAGCGGTCTCGCCTGGCGCGAACGTCGCAGCGAGCACCGCATGGGGAGAAGCAGTCATCCCAACGTGCCTACCACACTTCCCGCTGACTTGGGGTAAATCCAAGGACAGGACTACGAGCTACTCATCGTGACAGACTTGAATCACTCGCCGGAGCCGGCAGCGAGTGAAGGAGGCCCAATGACCACGGCCAAGGCCGCGCCAAGCCCCGAGGAGAGGACTTACACGGAATCGGATCTCGTTCCCAT
Organism: Nonomuraea sp. NPDC050643; assembly: GCF_040654715.1. NCBI lineage: Bacteria > Bacillati > Actinomycetota > Actinomycetes > Streptosporangiales > Streptosporangiaceae > Nonomuraea > Nonomuraea sp. NPDC050643. Next base: position 44,406 of record NZ_JBFAIM010000043.1, read on the forward strand.
CCTGGAGACTCTCTTCTCTTGGCGTGACGGCGACTTCCGGCGTCGGGTCCCTCATGCGCCTCCTGGAATCCTCAGTGAGGTGCGGCTGCTTCTCAACGAGGTGGCCGATCGGCGCGAGCATCTCGCGAACGAACTCGTACGCGTGCGTAAAGAAGTGGTCAAGGAAGGCCGCTTCGGTGAACGGCTGACGCCGGGGCCTGGCGTCGGCGCGTGGGCGGAGAGCGTCGAGTCGGTCAACATGCTGATCGACGCCCTGGTGAGCCCCGTGAGCGGCGCCGCCGACGTGATCGACGCGGTCGCCAAGGGCGATCTGTCCCGCCGCATCGACCTCGACCGGTCGGCGCGCGGCGAGGTGCGCCGGCTCGGCAAGGCCATCAACGGCATGGTCGACCAGCTCGCGCTGTTCAACTCCGAGGTCACGAGGGTGGCGCGCGAGGCGGGCACGGAGGGCCGGCTGGGCGGCAGCGCCAACCTGCGGGGCATGTCGGGCAGTTGGCGCGACCTCACCGAGGCCGTCAACACGATGTCCTCCCGCGTGGCGGCGCAGGTGCGCGACATCGCCGTGGTGACCACCGCGGTGGCCAAGGGCGACCTGAGCCGCAAGGTGACGGTCGACGCCGTGGGCGAGATGTTCGAGCTCAAGAACACCGTCAACACGATGGTCGACCAGCTCTCCGGCTTCGCCGAAGAGGTGACCCGAGTGGCCCGCGAGGTGGGCACCGAGGGCCAGCTCGGCGGCCAGGCCCAGGTGACCGGCGTGTCGGGCGTCTGGAAAGACCTCACCGACAACGTCAACTTCATGGCCAACAACCTCACCTCACAGGTACGCAGCATCGCGACCGTGGCGACGGCGGTGGCCCAGGGCAACCTGTCCAAGAAGATCACCGTCGACGCCCAGGGCGAGATCCTCCAGCTCAAGGACACCCTCAACACGATGGTGGACCAGTTGTCCTCCTTCGCCGACGAGGTCACCCGGGTCGCCCGCGAGGTGGGCACCGAGGGCAAGCTGGGCGGGCGCGCCGAGGTGAAGGGCGTGTCGGGCGTCTGGAAGGACCTCACCGACAACGTCAACTCGATGGCCAACAACCTGACCTACCAGGTGCGCAACATCGCCCAGGTCACCACCGCCGTGGCCAACGGCGACCTCACCCGCAAGATCGACGTCGACGCCCAGGGCGAGATCCTCGAGCTCAAGTCGACCATGAACACGATGGTCGAGCAGCTCTCCTCGTTCGCCTCCGAGGTGACCCGGGTCGCCCGGGAGGTGGGAACCGAAGGGCAGCTCGGCGGCCAGGCCCAGGTGCGGGGTGTGTCCGGGGTCTGGAAGGACCTGACGGACAACGTCAACTCCATGGCCAACAACCTCACCTCGCAGGTGCGCCAGATCGCCGCGGTGTCGTCCGCGGTGGCCCAGGGCAACCTGTCCAAGAAGATCACCGTCGACGCCCAGGGCGAGATCCTCCAGCTCAAGGACACCCTCAACACGATGGTGGACCAGTTGTCCTCCTTCGCCGACGAGGTCACCCGAGTGGCCCGCGAGGTGGGCACGCAGGGGCAGCTCGGCGGTCAGGCCCGGGTGAAGGGCGTGTCGGGCGTCTGGAAGGACCTCACCGACAACGTCAACTCGATGGCCAACAACCTGACCTACCAGGTGCGCAACATCGCCGAGGTGACCACCGCGGTCGCCAACGGCGACCTCACCCGCAAGATCGACGTCGACGCGCAGGGCGAGATCCTCGCGCTCAAGACGACCGTCAACCGGATGGTCGACCAGCTCTCCTCGTTCGCCTCCGAGGTGACCCGAGTCGCCCGCGAGGTGGGCACCGAAGGACAGCTCGGCGGCCAGGCCCGGGTCGAGGGCGTCGAGGGCACGTGGAAGCGGCTCACCGAGAGCGTCAACGAGCTGGCGGGCAGCCTCACCACGCAGATCCGCGCCATCGCGACCGTCACCAGCGCCGTGGCGCGCGGTGACCTCACCCGCTCCATCGCCATCGAGGCGCAGGGCGAGCTGGCGGAGCTGAAGGACAACATCAACTCCATGGTGGGCAGCCTGCGCGAGACCACCCAGGCCAACCAGGAACAAGACTGGCTCAAGTCCAACCTGGCCCGTATCTCCCGACTCATGCAGGGTCACCGCGACCTGCTCGAGGTGGCCAAGCTGACGATGAGCGAGCTGACGCCGCTGGTGTCGGCCCGCTACGGCGCCTTCTACAGCATCGACCCCGAGGGCGACCACGAGCTGATCCTCATCGGCGGCTACGGCGTGCGCCCCGACCGGGGGCCGCGTCAGCGGTTCGGGATCGGCGAGGGCATCGTCGGGCAGGCGGCGGCCGAGGGCCGGCACATCGTGCTCGACGACGTGCCGCCGCAGTTCATCACCATCGACAGCGGGCTCAGCCGGTCCACGCCGGCGCAGATCGTGGTGCTGCCGATCCTGTTCGAGAACCGCGTGCTGGGCGTGCTGGAGCTGGCCTCGTTCACGCCGTTCGGGGAGGTGCACCTCGACTTCCTGACCCAGCTCGTCGAGACCATCGGCGTCACGATGAACACGATCATCGCCAACTCCCGCACCGAAGACCTGCTCACCGAGTCGCAGCGGCTCACCCGCGAGCTGCAGGAACGCTCCGACGAGCTGCAGCGCCAGCAGGAGGAGCTGCGCAGGTCCAACGCCGAGCTGGAGGACAAGGCGGCGCTGCTGGCCAAGCAGAACCGCGCGATCGAGATCCAGAACTTCCAGATCGAGCAGGCCCGCCGCACGCTGGAGGAGCGCGCCGAGCAGCTCGCGGTGTCCTCGCGCTACAAGTCCGAGTTCCTCGCGAACATGTCGCACGAGCTCCGCACGCCGCTCAACAGCCTGCTGGTGCTGGCCAAGCTGCTGACCGAGAACGCCGAGGGCAACCTGACCTCGCAGCAGGTGGAGTTCGCCCGGACGATCCACAGCGCGGGCTCGGCGCTGCTCCAGCTCATCAACGACATGCTCGACCTGTCGAAGGTCGAGGCGGGCCGGATGGACATCCACCCGATCCAGGTGTCGCTGCCGAAGATGGTCGACCTGCTGGAGGCCGCGTTCGCGCCGCTGGCGCAGGACAAGGGCCTGTCGCTCACCGTGGACATCGACTCCGAGGTGCCGCACGAGCTGCGCGCCGACGAGCAGCGCCTGCAGCAGGTGCTGCGCAACCTGCTCTCCAACGCGGTCAAGTTCACCCCGCGGGGCGAGGTCAAGCTGCGCGTGTCCAAGGCGCCCGTGGGGGTCGACTACGACGACGACACCCTGCACGACGCCGACGACCTGCTGGCCTTCCAGGTGGTCGACACCGGCATCGGCATCGCGCCCGACAAGCGGGACGTGATCTTCGAGGCGTTCCGGCAGGCCGACGGCACCACGAGCCGCAAATACGGTGGCACCGGCCTGGGCCTGGCGATCTGCCGGGACATCGCCCGGCTGCTCGGCGGCGAGATCCACGTGGACAGCGAGCTGGGCAAGGGGAGCACGTTCACGCTCTACCTGCCGGCCTCCTACACCGGGCCGCTGGCCGCGACCGACGGAGGGGCGGCGCGCAGACAGCTCATGACGTCTCCGGCCGAGGAGCCCACCGCGACGCCCGAGCCGCCGCTGCCGCTGGACCTGCCGATGCCCGAGCTGGTCGAGCAGCCGATCGAGACGCCCAGCCAGTGGCAGGGCGACGACCCGCTCAACGGCGCCAAGATCCTCATCGTGGACGACGACATCCGTAACGTGTTCGCGCTGACCAGCGTCCTGGAGCGACATGGTTCCACAGTCGTCTACGCTGAAAACGGGCGGGAGGGGATCGAGCAGCTCGAACGGAACGAGGACGTCGCGCTCGTGCTGATGGACATCATGATGCCGGAGATGGACGGCTGGGCGACGACCTCGGCCATCCGCCGCATGCCCCAGTTCGCCGACCTGCCGATCATCGCGCTGACCGCCAAGGTCATGCGCGGCGACCGGGAGAAGAGCATCGCCTCGGGCGCGTCCGACTACGTGCCCAAGCCGGTCGACGTCGACCGCCTGCTCGAACGCCTGCGCGGCTGGCTCAGCCGCGGGCGGGGCGCCGCGTCCGACTCATCAGATTCATCAGCCGAAGGGTCGTGATCGATGCCGGATCGTGCCAAGATCCTCCTCGTCGATGACCGCGAGGAGAATCTGATCGCCCTCGAAGCCATCCTCAGCTCCCTGGACCTGGTGCCGGTGCGCGCCAGGTCGGGCGAGGAGGCGCTCAAAGCGCTGCTCAACACGGAGTTCGCGCTGATCCTGCTGGACGTGCGAATGCCCGGCATGGACGGCTTCGAGACCGCCGCGCACATCAAGCGGCGTGAGCGCACCAGGAACATCCCGATCATCTTCCTGACCGTGGTCGACAGCGCCCCCGACTACGCCTTCCGCGGCTACGCGGCCGGGGCGGTCGACTACCTGACCAAGCCGTTCGACCCGTGGGTGCTGCGGGCGAAGGTGTCGGTGTTCAGCGAGCTGTACAACATGAACAAGCGCCTGGCCGAACAGGCGTCGCTGCTCCGCGACCGCGTAAGCGGCGAACTGCCGCCGGGGGCCGGGGATCACGCGTCGGTGCTGCCGGAGCTGTCCCGGCGGTTGACCGCGGTGGAGGACGAGCTGACCAGGGTCAGAGAGCTGGCCCGCAAGTCGCAGGACCCGGCGCTGGCCGTGCCGCTGGCCGATCTGACGGATCGGCTCAAGCACCTGCGCGCCGGCTTCGACGCCCTCTCCTGACCTCCCGCGTTCCGCCCCTGGGCCGTAGGTGTGCGCCCGGGGGCGTGATCATTTGCCGGCGTGGATTCCGGGGCTCGCGTTTCGTCCGCCTCGGGCATCGTGAACCGGGTGGCGGGTGATCGGTTAATCCGATCGGGAGAGTGCGAGAGGCCGGCTGAGGCGCGGTCGGCGAGGGCCGGAGAAGCGGCGGCCGACGAGTCGCTGCGACGGGGTGAGCCGGGGCGTACAGCGCGGGCTCTGATGCCGTCGGGCCTGGTGGGGGGTGTGGGGCGGGTGACGCTGGTGGGGGGTCAGTGGCGGGCGCGTTCCAAGGCGTCCCAGAAGCCGCGGCGCAGGGCGTGGCGGACTTCGTCGTGGAGCAGGAAGTCGATCGGTAGCGACGAGCCCTGCAACAACCTGGCCTCCAGGTCTGAGGGCATGCGCGGTTTGCGCGCCAGGACCGCCTCCAGCCAGAGCGCCGGCGCGTCGCGGGCCACCGAGTCGCCGAAGTCGTGGCCCTCCCTGTGGGCGGCTTTGACGGCGTCGGACAGGGTGGTGGCGCCCGCCGTGGAGGCCGGTGACGGCGTGAGCGGGGCCGGCTGCGGGCCGGTGTAGGGGCCGAGCTGCGAGGGCTGGTAGGTGCCGTTGGACGGCGAGGCGAACTGGCCGGTGGTCGGCGAGGACGACTGCGCCTGGATGGGGCCCGTGACCGGGGCCGAGGAGGGCGGCTGGACCGGCGGCTGCTCCGGCTGGTAGCTCGCGTATGTCGGCAGCGCCGGCAGCGCCGGCGGCGTGGAGGACTGGCCACGGCCCGACGACGGGCCGCCGTTGGACGACGGCTGGCCACCGGGCGAGGAGGTGGCGCCGGCGGCGTGGCTGCCGGTGCCCAGACTGCCGGTGCCGAGACCGCCCGTGCCATGGGTGCCCGTGCCGTGAGAGCCGCCATGAGAGCCGCTGTGAGAGCCACCGTGGCTGCCCGAGTGACTGCCCGTGGACGACGGCGAAGGAGGCAGGGAGGGTTGCGCGGGAGGCAGGGAGTGGGTGGCCTGGCCGTTGCTGAGGGGCTGGGGCTGGGGCTGATGGTGGTGATGGTGGCCGTTGGACGACTCGGACACGCCCGTCACCAGGCTGACGTAGGGGCGCAGGTGGACCGCCCCCAGCTCCACCAGGTCGTCGCACTCCTGCCGCAACGACCGCGAGACCGCCCAGCCGCCGTCGGCCGCGATGTGGATGACGCTCACCCTGATGCCGAGGTCCTGGGCGTCGCACACGACCTGCGCCAGGTCCTCGTCGCCGCTGACCACGACCGCGTCGCAGATGGCGTTGTTGCGGGCGAGCGTCATCAGGTCACGATGGACCTGGGCGTCGACGCCCTCGCGCCGGCCCGGCCGGATGCGCGACAGTCTGAGTTTGAGGCCCGGGATGTCGGCCAGTGCGTCGTGCTCCGGTGTGCGACGGCCTTCGACCGTCGCTTCGTACCAGTAGCACCGCAGCAGCGGCAGGCCGGTGCGCTCGCGCGACAGGCTGGTCATCAGCTGGAGCAGCCCTGGGTAGTCCCAGGAAACCGCTTCGCGATGACGCGTGCCGTGCACGGCCATCGCTCCGTCAGCCAGCAGATAGCCAGCGTCCACGAACAGCGCACAGCGATCCACTGACACCGCCCCTTTCCTGGTGGTCCGACCTTGCTCGGCTCTGCACCGTCAGAGACCGGACTCGGCGGCCCTCTCTCAGGGTAATGAAAGCAGGTGATCGCGCGAGGGTTAATCCCGACGATTCGACCCCCGCCCGCCGTCCCGCCGGACCAACCAGGCAGACCGTACCAGTTTGTCCCGTTCGCCATCACGATCGCGCACGCACGCTCAAGGCAGCGACTCCGAACAGGACCACGTCCTTGTCCGTGACGATCGTCAGCCCGGGGTCGACCCCGAGCTCAGCGCTGACCGTATCGACGTCGGCACCGAACGTCATCTCCGCCACGCCGTTCGACGACCCGTCGAAGACGTTCGCGGCGTCGCGGTCGCCGGCGGCGGGGGTGAGCGCGCCGGACCCGAGCGAGACCCTGTCGCCCCTGAGGTCGGCGTCGCCCTCCCAGGTCACCAGCTCGACCCGGGCGGGCGAGGCGGCGGGGCTCAGGCCGCCCAGCGGGATGTGCACGCGGCGGGACTCGCCGCCGACCACCGTCGCCGTGTCGAGCACCACCGCCTGACTGTACGGCTCCGCCGGATCCGTGACGATCAGCACCAGGCTCCACCCCGCATGACGCGACACCCCCTCCTCCATCGGGGCGTCGGCCGCCCACCACGTGCCGTTCTTGCGCGCGTCTCCCACCAGGTCGCTCACGTCGGCGAACGCCTGGTAGGCGGGCCCGAGCGGCAGCTCCCGCAGCGCCACGTGGGAGGGCCGGACCGTCAGGTAGCGGCTCCGGCCCGGCGGCCTGATCTTGATGGGACCGGGCTTCCCGCTCGCGGCCGACCAGTAGAGCCCGGCCCACACCACCTCGCCGCCCTTCGGCAGCGACAGCGCCGCCCCGCTGGAGGCGTCGGTGTCGGACCTGTCGTCCTGGTCGAGCGCGGTCATCGGCCACAGGTCGTTGTCGCGCTGGGCGCCCTCGCGCCGCCTGGCCTCCTGGCAGCCCGCGCGCTCCTCCGGGCAGCTCAGCAGCGCGTTGCCGATCGCCCTGACCGCCACCTTCCCGTCGGTGGCGAACCTGGCGGGCGCTCCCGTCGTCCGCACGCCCTCCTCGGCCCGCGCGCTGACCCGCAGCGAGCCCGCGGCGACGCGCAGGGCGGGGCCCGCGCCCTGCGGGGCCTTCTCGGCCACCAGCACCCGCAGGAACACCGCCGTGCCCTGACCCGCCTCCAGGGGCCTCCTGGCGCACCGTGCGCCGCCTCCCGAGGGGCGGCAGGCCCAGCCGTCCACCGTGCCCACGGGGTCGAGCAGCGCGACGCCGTGGCCGCGCCTGGCCGGCGGGACGAGGGTGACGCCGGGCGGCAGGTCCACGTGCGCCGCCAGCTCCTCGCTCGGCGCCTCGCCGTAGTTGCGCAGGCGGATGCCGACGATGCCGGGCTGGGCGCGTACGAGGGCGCCGAGCGCGTCGATGGTGGCCCGCAGCCGCGCCGGGCCCGGCTTGGACTGCTTGACCGGCGGCACCCGGGCCGGCTGCCGGCTCGGCAGCGGCAGGGGCACCGGCACGGGCACCGGCCGCGCCGAGACGGGCGGCTGGGCGACCGGCGGCGTCTCGGGCGTCCGCCTCATCGGCCGCTCGTCCGCGACCAGCAGCAGCGTGGCCGCCGCGGCCACCACGGCGACCGTGCCGGCGGCCACCGCCGCCTGCGGCCCGGGCACCCGCCGCACCCACCCGAACACCCGCAGCAGCCCGCCCGCGCCGCCGCCGGCGACCGCCGACTTGGCCAGCGTCACCGCGTAGCCGCCGAACAGCGGCCCGGCGATCAGCGGCCCGACCATGACGCGCAGCCCGCGGTTGACGTCGGTCAGCTCGAGCAGCACCCCATGGCACTCCTCGCAGCCGTTCACGTGCTCGTCGATGACCTTGGAGTCGCGCCTGGCCAGCCCGCCCCGGACGTAGGCGCCCATCTTGCCCAGCACGGGACGGCAGTCGTGCGGCGGCGGCGCGCCCAGGTGCATCTGCAGGTAGGCCTGCCGCAGCCCTTCCCTGGCCCGGTACGCCAGCGCGGCCACCCCGTTGGCCGACAACCCCAGCAGCGGCGCCACCTCGGCCGGCTTGGCCCGCTCGACCTCGGTGTGCCACAGCACCGCCCGCCACCGCTCGGGCAGCGAGAGATAGGCCCTGGCGATCAGCGACTTCTCCAGCCCGACCAGCGCCGGATCGACGAACGGCATCCCCGGGTCGTAGAGCTCGATCTCCCCCGTGGTCACCTGCCGGCTCTCGATCCTCGAACGGTCGTAGACCGTGCGCCGCACCGCGGTCAGCAGGTAGGTGCGGAACCCCGACTCGGGCCCGCCGCCCCTGCCCACCATCTCGAGGATCTTCGTGAACGACTCGGCGACCACGTCTTCGACCTCGGCACGCCTGGCGAGCTGCCCGGCCAGCGCGCGCGCCGCGCCGACATGGCGCTCGTAGAGCTCGCCGTAGGCGGCGGCGTTGCCCTCTCTGACCGCCTGCAGTAGATCCGCATCGCTCTGCGGCGATTCGACACCCATAGTGACCTCACGATTACGCGGGGTTGCCCCGCGCAATCATTCCGCATTCCCCGTCATGACTAAACCGCAGCCGCGTCTTTACTCCCAGGGAGGAATCGATGGTGGAGGACGTGCTGTCGCGCTGGCGTGGCAGGAGCATGGCGGCGGGCTGGTCGCTCGCCGACGACTGGTGGGCGCCGGAGGTGGAGCTCACGGTCAAGGCGGTGTGCGAGGGGTTCGACCCGTCGCAGGCGTGCTGGGCCCTGGGATCCGCGCGGGCGGGCGCCGGGGTGGGCGTCGCCGAGGGCCTGGACGACTTGGCGGCGCTCTTCGCCGTGTCGGGGATGGGCGAGCCGCCGTTCGCCGCGCTGCGCTCGTTCGCGGCGGGGTGGGCGGAGCGGAGCTTCGCGCCCATGGAGGAGCTGCACTGCGAGGATCCGCTGACGGGGCTCGTCACGGTGGCCTACCTGCGCACCCGGCTGACGCAGCTCTACCGGGGGCCGGTCGCCGGGATGTGCCTGGTCGTGGCCGAGCCGTCCGAAGGGGCGCGGGAGCTGGCCGAGCGGCTGGCCGCGGCGCTCAACCTGGCCACGGCGCTGCGCGGGGCGTTCCCGGGGGACGAGACGCTGGCGCTGCTCGCCTCCACCCGGGTGGCGGCCCTCACCGAGAACGACGAGCGCCTGCCGGGCAGGCTCGCGCGGCTGCGCGCCTCGGAGATCCTGTACGGCCGCCGCCCCGAGGTCCGCGTCCGCCCTCTGCCCAGGGCGTACGGGCAGGCTCTCGCCCTGATCAGGACCCTAAGCTTGGACCCATGACAGATCGCGACAACCTGCTGGCCGAGATCAAGAGCAAGGCCATCGTCCACGGCAAGGTCACGCTCTCCTCCGGCAAGGAGGCCGACTTCTACCTCGACCTGCGGCGCATCACGCTCGACGGCGTGGCCGCGCCGCTCGTCGGGAGGGTGATGCTCGACCTGACGGCCGACCTCGACTTCGACGCGGTGGGCGGGCTCACGATGGGGGCCGACCCGGTGGCGGGCGCGATGCTGCACGCGGCGGCGGCGCGGGGGCGGGCGCTCGACGCGTTCGTGGTGCGCAAGGCGCAGAAGGAGCACGGCATGCAGCGCCGGATCGAGGGGCCCGAGGTGAAGGGCCGCCGGGTGCTGGCCGTCGAAGACACCTCCACGACGGGCGGCTCGCCGCTGACGGCCGTGCAGGCGCTGCGCGAGGCGGGGGCCGAGGTCGTGGCGGTGGCGACGATCGTCGACCGCGGCGCCCGGGAGCGGGTCACCGCCGAGGGTCTCGACTACCGCACGGCCTACACGCTGGCCGACCTCGGTCTCTAACCACGGGTCTCTGACCACGGGTCTCTGACCACGCGACCGGCACGCCGGAGGGTAGGGTCTCGGGCTCTGGCTGTCTGGAGCCCACTCGGGCCCTTGGCGCGCCGGAGGGTCTCTGGTGCTAACCGCTCTTGCCGCGGACGGTGAAGGCCTCGCGGGCGCCCTGCTCGCCCTGCTTGCGCGGCTCGCCGTTCTCGGTGACGCGGACCGTGCCCGCGTCGCTGAGCACCACGTCGAGCTCGGGCTCGAAATAGCTGACCTCTTCGCCCCTGCTCATCTCGCGATACTGGAGCACGTCGCCCCCCGGCACGCGGACCGTGACGAGGGGGCAGGTCTCGGCCACGCACTCGATGCGCACGGTCGGCACCTGCGCGGTGGCCGCCTCCTCGGTCGCGGAGGCGAGCGTCGCGGGGGCGGAGGCGCGCTCACTCTCGGGCGATGGCGCGCCTGCCGAGCCGAGCAGCGCGCGACCGCCGATGACCAGGAGCGTCACCACGGCCCCGGCCGCCACGACGGCGAGCGCTAATCGGGCGAGGCCCATCGGATCTGACCTGTGGCGTCCCACAGTGGGCAGCGTACCCGGTGATGATCCGCGGATCCCGTCAGTACTGAGTGTCCGTGCTGGACGACGGGATGCGGTGGTGCTTGCCGTTGGGCACCGGCAGCTTCTTGGCCTCCCGGCGGTGCTTGATGGCCTCGACGAAGATCGGGATCAGCGAGATGAGGACGATCACGAAGACGCCCGGCAGGATGTACTTGTCGATCTGCTTGGGGTCGACCTGGCCGCCGAGGAAGTGGCCCAGCAGCAGCAGGCCCTCGACCCAGACGATGCCGCCCACGACGTTCCAGATGAAGAAACGCTTGGAGGACATCTCGAGCACGCCCGCCACAGGATTCATGAACGTCCGCACGATCGGGACGAACCTGGCCAAAATCACCGCCTTGGCCGGGCCGAACTTCTCGAAGAACACCTCGGCCCTGAGCACGTGCTCCTTCTTGAACAAACGCGAATCCGGCTTGTCAAAGAGTTTGCGCCCGAATCGCGCCCCGAGGAAATGACCGAGCTGGGCGCCCGCGATCGCGCACAGCGGTGTGCCGATGAGGAGCATGGGGAAGGAGAGCGGTTCGATGCCCATTCCCGCGGCCACCGACGCCGAGCTGAAAATCCCCGCGGCCACCAGCAGCGAGTCACCCGGCAAGAAGAAGCCGAGCAGCAGACCCGTTTCGGCGAAGATGATCGCGAGAACGCCGATGGTGGCGAAAGCGCCGAGAATCGTGAGCCACCACGTCGGGTCGAGGAGATTCCAAAGCCAGTCCACGCGGAGAGCCTACCCGTAGCCGGGATGCGCGACATGACCATCAAGGACGCGTTGTCTCTACCACAAGGGGTAGTGAGCCGGGATACTGGGCCCTGGCGCGAAGCCGTAACTTCTCAGGGAGATGAATCATGCCTATTGCGACTCCAGAGGTCTACGCTGAGATGCTCGACAGGGCGAAGGCCGGTGGATTCGCCTACCCGGCGATCAACGTGACCTCTTCGCAGACGCTGAACGCCGCCCTGCGCGGCTTCGCCGAGGCCGAGAGCGACGGCATCGTGCAGGTCTCCACCGGCGGTGCCGAGTTCCTCTCGGGGGCCACGGTCAAGGACATGGTCACGGGCGCGACGGCGCTGGCGGAGTACGCCCGGGTGGTGGCCGACAAATATCCCGTCACGGTGGCGCTGCACACTGACCACTGCCCGAAGGACAAGCTCGACGGCTTCATGCGGCCGTTGATCGACATCTCCCTGGAGCGGGTCTCCAGGGGCCTCGACCCCCTCTTCCAGTCCCACATGTGGGACGGCTCCGCCGTGCCCCTCGAGGAGAACCTGGAGATCGCCAAGGAGCTCCTGGAGAAGTGCGCCAGGGCGCGGATCATCATGGAGATGGAGATCGGCGTCGTCGGCGGCGAGGAGGACGGCGTCGTCGGCGAGATCAACGAGAAGCTCTACACGACGCCCGAGGACGCGCTGGCCACGGCCGAGGCCGTGGGTCTCGGCGAGAAGGGCCGCTACATGCTGGCCGCCACGTTCGGCAACGTGCACGGCGTCTACAAGCCGGGCCACGTCAAGCTGCGGCCTGGCGTGCTGAAGGACATCCAGGAGGCGGTGGGCGCCAAATACGGCAAGGACAAGCCGTTCGACCTGGTCTTCCACGGCGGCTCCGGCTCGGCGATGGAGGAGATCCACGAGGCCATCTCCTACGGCGTCGTCAAGATGAACGTCGACACCGACACCCAATACGCCTTCACCCGCCCGGTCGCGGACCACATGTTCCGCAACTACGACGGCGTCCTGAAGGTGGACGGCGACGTCGGCAACAAGAAGGCCTACGACCCCCGCGCGTACGGCAAGGCCGCCGAGGCCGGGATGGCGGCCCGCGTGGTCGAAGCCTGCCAGCACCTGAAGAGCGCCGGCACGAAGCGCTCCTGACCCCGGCTCCCGCGGCGCGGGTTGCGCACCAGTAGCCCAAAGAGCGGCCTGGCGGGTATGACTTGTCCTATGGACAACCTTCTCGCCGGGCCGCCCCCGACTCAGTTGCCGGATCTGCCCGAGGCCAGGGAGGCGCTCGAGGCCGGGGTCAAGGCCTCCGACGTGGCCGCCCGTTTTCCCGCCTACCCGGCGGCGTGGGCCGCGCTCGCGGAGGAGTACTTCTCCCAGGGGCACGCCGTCACCTCCTATGCTTTCGCCCGCACGGGCTACCACCGTGGCCTCGACCAGTTGCGCCGCAGCGGATGGAAGGGGCATGGGCCCATCCCGTGGGAGCATGCGCCGAACCAGGGCTTCCTTCGCTGCCTCTACGCCCTGGCCAGGGCGGCTCAGGCGATCGGTGAGAAGGACGAGGCCGAGCGGTGCCTGCAGTTCCTGAAGGACAGCACCGAGAGCGGCTACGACGCGCTGAGCAAGGGATAGGCCCAGGTCCCTTGGGACGAATGGGCACGTTCGGGTAGTCTCTCAACGCAAGAGCCCCTGTCGCGCTTGCGCCAGGGGTTTCGTTTTGTGCTCGGGAGACTGAACCATGCCGGCTGCCGTTCTCGTTGGTGCCCAGTGGGGCGATGAGGGCAAGGGCAAGGCCACCGATTTGCTCGGTGGCGACGTCGACTACGTCGTCCGCTATCAGGGTGGCAACAACGCGGGTCACACCGTGGTCATCGGCGATCAGAAGTACGCACTGCACCTGCTCCCCACGGGGATCCTGTCGCCGGAGGTGGTCCCGGTGATCGGCAACGGTGTGGTCATCGACCCAGGGGTGCTGCTGAGTGAGATCGACGGCCTGGCCGAGCGGGGCATCTCCGCCGAGCGGCTGCTGATCAGCGCGAACGCGCACCTGATCATGCCTCACCACAAGGCGCTCGACAAGGTGACCGAGCGCTATCTGGGCAAGGCCAAGATCGGCACCACCGGGCGTGGCATCGGCCCCGCGTACGGCGACAAGATCTACCGCATGGGCGTGCGGGTCCAGGACCTGCTCGACCCAGGCATCCTGGCCAAGAAGATCGAGGTCGCCCTGACCGAGAAGAACCAGGTGCTGACCAAGGTCTACAACCGGCGCGGGATCGAGCCGGAGGCGGTGCTGGAGGAGTACCTGGCGTACGCGGAGCGGCTCAAGCCGCACATCGCCGACACCTCGCTGGTGCTCTCCCAGGCGCTCGACCAGGGCAAGTTCGTGCTGCTGGAGGGCGGGCAGGGGACGCTGCTCGACATCGACCACGGCACCTACCCGTTCGTCACGTCGTCGTCGCCCACGTCCGGGGGCGCGTGCGCCGGGGCCGGCATCCCGCCGAACCGCCTCACCAAGATCATCGGAATCCTGAAGGCGTACACCACCCGCGTCGGCTCCGGCCCCTTCCCCACCGAGCTCACCGACGACATGGGCGAATGGCTGCGCCAGACGGGCGGCGAGTACGGCGTCACGACCGGCCGCGACCGCCGCTGCGGCTGGTTCGACGCGGTCATCGCCCGCTACGCCAGCCGCATCAACGGCGTCACCGACTACTTCCTCACCAAGCTCGACGTGCTGTCGGGCCTGGAGCGGATCCCGGTGTGCGTGGCCTACGAGGTGGACGGAGTGCGCCATGACGAGATCCCCATGACGCAGACCGACTTCCACCACGCCAAGCCGATCTACGAGGAGTTCCCCGGCTGGCAGGAGGACATCACCAGCGCCAAGTCGTTCGAGGACCTGCCGCCGAACGCGCAGGCGTACGTGCGGACGCTGGAGCAGATGAGCGGGGCCCCGATCTCGGCCATCGGCGTCGGGCCGGGCCGGGACCAGACCATCGTGGTGCGCCCGCTCGTCTGAGCGCGCCCGGACGACGAGGACGGCCGTACCCGTACAGGCGAGGACGGCCGTACCCGGACGGCGTGGACGGCCGTGCTCAGCCGTTGAGTACGGCCGCCGTCACCGGGGTGTGCAGGCTCCAGCCGAGGGTCTCGTACAGTGAGCGGCCCTGGGCGGTGGCCACCAGGACGCCTGTGCGGGCGCCCATGGAGGCGGCCGTCGAGGCGATCGTCTTCATGACGACCGTGCCGAGGCCGCGCCGGCGGTGGCCGCCCGCCGTCTCCACCTTGTCCACGACCGCTGTCGTACCCGCGACCGCGAACTGCCCCCGCGCCGCGACCTCGCCCGCCGCCGTCAGGAGGCGGGCGGCCGTGACTCCCGCCCTCGTGGTGATCGCGAGGGTGTAGCCGGGCGGGACCTGGGCGATGCCGCGGGCCAGCGGGACGGTCATCATGAACTCCGGGTCCTGGACGGCCCAGCGGGGCGGCAGCAGCGGGGCGACGGCCTCGGCGGGCGCGCAAAGTTTCAGCCAGGTGCCGGGTGTGGTGAGCGTCTCGGTCAGGCGGTGGAGGACCTCCGGGGTCGGCCTGGCCACGATGTGGCGGGCCACGTGGCCGGGCAGGCCCACGTCCACACGCAGGCCCCATGGCTCGCGTACGGGCTGGGGGGCGTTGCGGGAGATGACCCAGCCGTCGACCCACGCCCGCACCGTTGCGGAATAGGCCGTTTTGAGAACCTCCGTCATAGAGAACAGCCTATTGTCTGCCTGTTATCGCACGACCGGGCGTAGCAGGATAAAAAGGACACGGCGTGGCACTGCCGGGACGTGCCTCCAGCCAGGTAGGGTCCCGGTTGTGCGCGTTGAGATTCATGGTCATCGGGGGGCTCGAGGCCTCTGGCCGGAGAACACCCTGCCCGGGATGAGCCGCACGATGGAGCTCGGCGTGCATGCGCTCGAGTTCGACGTCGCGCTCACCGCCGACCGGCGCCTCGTGCTCACGCACGACCTCACGGTCTCCGCCGTGACGAGCGCCGACAGGCGGCCGGTCCGGCCGTCCGATCCTCTCTTCCCTTATGTCGGCAAGCCGATCAACGCGCTCACCCTGGCGCAGTTGCGCACGCTCGACGTGGGCGTACGCCTGCCGCGGCACCCCGACGACCCCTTCGCGCTGACGCAGGTCGCCATGCCCGAGACCCGGATGCCGACGTTCGGCGCGGTGCTGGGGCTGGTCAACGCCTATGAGGCGGAGGACGTGCGGCTGCACGTGGAGCTGAAGTCCGACCCCACGAGGCCGGCGCTGACCCCCGACCCCGAGGCCTTCACCGAGCTGGTCGTCGAGGAGCTCGACCGGCACGGCCGGCTCGGCAACGCGGCCATCCTCAGCTTCGACTGGCGCATCATCGCGCACGCCGCCGAGATCGCCCCCGACACGCGGCGCTTCGCGCTCATCGAGCTGGACACGCTGCACTGGAACGAGGGCGTGGGCGACGACGTGCCCGCCGCGGCACGCGCGGCCGGGGCCACCACGCTCTCGCCCGAGCACATCATGGTGGACGAGGCGCTGATGGCGCAGGCCGCCGCCGCCGGGCTCGACGTGGCGGTGTGGACCGTCAACGAGCCCGGGCTCGCGGCCAGGATGCTGGACCTCGGGGCCGCCGGGATCGTCACCGACTACCCCGACCGGATGCGGGAGCTGTGGCGGGAGCGGGGCCTCGACCTGCCCGAGCCCGTGGGGCCGCTCAGGCCCGTCGGCGTCTAGAGCCAGCCGTTGCGGCGGAAGCCGCGATGCAGGAGCACGCAGGTCGTGATCATGACGGCCAGCACGGCCGGATAGCCCCAGACCGCCTTGGTCTCCGGCATGAAGTCGAAGTTCATGCCGTAGATGCCGGCGATCATCGTGGGCACGGCCAGGATGGCCACCCAGGACGAGATCTTGCGCATGTCCTCGTTGGCCAGGGCGTTCGAGCGGGCGAGCGCGGCCTGCAGGATCGAGCTGCACAGCTCGTTGGAGGACTCCACCTGCTCGCACACGCGCGACAGGTGGTCGCCGACGTCACGGAAGTATTCGCGCATCTCCGAGGGGATGACGCGGCGCTGGGGCAGCGCGGCGAGGGGGGCCATCAGCGGGGTGACGGCCCGCTTCATCTCCAGCATCTCGCGCTTGAGCTGGTAGATCCGGTTGATGTCGCGGGAGCTGACATCGGCGAACACCGTCGCCTCGACCTCTTCGAGCTCGAGCTGCATCAGGTCGGCCACCTGCAGGTACTGGTCGACCACGTGGTCGGCGATGGCGTGCAGCACGCCCGCCGGGCCCCGGTTCATCAGCTTGGGCTTGTCCTCGAGGCGCTCGCGGACCACCGTGAGCGGGCAGTGCCGGCCGTGCCGCACCGTCACCACGAAGTCGGGGCCGAGGAACACCATGATCTCGCCGGTGGCGATGATCTCGCTGGTGGCGGTCAGCTCGTCATGGTCGAGGTAGGCGACGGTCTTGAGCACCATGAACAGCGACTCGCCGTATCGCTCGACCTTGGGGCGCTGGTGGGCCTTGACGGCGTCCTCGACGGCCAGCGGGTGCAGGCCGAACACCTCGGACAGCCACTCCACCTCGGGAGCCTCGGGCTCGTGCAGCCCGACCCAGACGAAGGCGTTGGCGCCGTCGGCGCTCCTGTTGTGCTCGCGTACGAGGTCGAGGGCCTCGGTGATGCCCGTGGCGGCGACCTTCTTGCCCTGGAGGTAGGCCCCGAACTCGACCAGCGACTCGACGGGAGGCCCGCAGACCTCACTCGGCACAGGCTTGTGGAGCTGGTGGGCCGTACGCGTCTGCACGGGGTGACGGTTGATGCGACGGAAGAGAGTGGACGAGCGCATGGCAGTCCCTTTCCGCCCGACATGGCACGCTCCACGCGCGATGAACTGTCACCTCAATCAACGAAGGTGCGTGGAGGCACGATCAGGCTGCCGGATTGGAGTGGTCGGGGGTATTCAGGCCGTACGTGTGAAAGCACGTATCGCTGGGATCACCAGGATTCATCCCGGACCACCTCCAATCACAAGGGACGCCGCAAAGCCGCCTTAACCTACCACAGGCGGGTTAACCCAACTGACGATACTCGCCCGGAGGGCCTCGGCTCAGGTAGAACTCCACAAAGATCGAGCCCTATTCCGGCATTTGGTGTGGTGCGGGCCTGAGCGTGCGGCAGGCGGCGGGCCTGCGACAATGGAGCCCGTGCGCGTTCTAGTCATTGGTTCCGGAGGGCGTGAGCACGCCCTGTGCCGTTCACTCAAGCTCGACCCCCAGGTCACCGAGCTCCACTGTGCGCCAGGCAATCCTGGCATCGAGGCGGTCGCCACCGTGCACGCCGTCGACCCGCTCGACCCCGCTCAGGTGGCCGAGCTGGCCGGGCGGCTGCGGGTGGATCTCGTGGTGGTGGGTCCCGAGGCGCCGCTCGTGGCGGGGGTGAGCGACGCGGTACGCGAGGCCGGCTTCGCCTGCTTCGGTCCCTCCCGCGACGCGGCCATGATCGAAGGCTCCAAGGCGTTCGCCAAGGAGATCATGAGCGCCGCCGACGTGCCGACCGCGCGGTCCAGGACCTGCGTCACCGAGGCCGAGGCCGCCGCCGCGCTCGACGAGTTCGGCGCCCCCTACGTGGTCAAGGACGACGGGCTGGCCGCCGGCAAGGGCGTCGTCGTCACCGACGACCGCGAGCAGGCGCTGGCCCACGCGCTGGCGTGCGAGCGGGTGGTGATCGAGGAGTTCCTCGACGGGCCCGAGGTCTCGCTGTTCGCGCTGTGCGACGGGAGCACGGCCGTGCCGCTACAGCTCGCGCAGGACTTCAAGCGGGCCTACGACCACGGCCGCGGGCCCAACACCGGCGGCATGGGGGCCTACACCCCGCTGCCGTGGGCGCCCGACGGGCTGACCGAGCAGGTCATGCGGGAGGTCGTGCATCCGACGATCGGCGAGCTGACCCGGCGCGGGCTGCCCTACCAGGGGGTGCTCTACGTCGGGCTGGCGCTGACGGCCAAGGGGCCGAAGGTGATCGAGTTCAACGCGCGCTTCGGCGACCCCGAGGTGCAGGTGCTCCTCGACCGGCTGGAGACGCCGCTCGGCGGGCTGCTGATGGCCTCCGCCACCGGCGAGCTGGGGCTCGACCCGGTGTTCAAGGACGGCTCGGCCGTGATCGTGGTGATCGCCGCGGAGAACTACCCGGAGGCGCCGGTCAAGGGCGACGTGATCGAGGGGCTGCAGGAGACCGGGCACGCCTACGTGATCCACGCCGGCACCAGACGGGCGGGCGGCGACATCGTCTCCGACGGCGGGCGCGTGCTCGGCATCGTGGGCAGCGGGCCCGACCAGGAGAGCGCCCGCGCGGCCGCCTACGACCTCGTCGGCAAGATCGAGCTGCGGGGCTCCTTCCACAGGACGGACATCGCCCGATGAAGCACGTGCACTCCGGCAAAATACGCGACCTCTACGAAACCGACGACGGTCTGCTGCTGATGGTCGCCTCCGACCGGATCTCGGCCTTCGACTACGTCCTGGAGCCCGACATCCCCGACAAGGGGGCCATCCTCACGCAGATGTCGTTGTGGTGGTTCGACCAGCTCAAGGACGTCGTGCCCAACCACGTCGTGGGGCCGGGCGACGACGCGCGCAGCGTGCTGTGCAGGCCGCTCAAGATGGTCCAGGTCGAGTGCGTGGCCCGGGGTTATCTGGCGGGCGGCGGGCTCGGCGAATACCGCGCCGCCGGGACGGTGTCCGGGGTGCGGCTGCCCGAGGGGCTGCAGGACGGGTCGCGGCTGCCCGAGCCGATCTTCACGCCGTCCACCAAGGCGCCGGAGGGGCAGCACGACGAGCCGATCTCGTACGACGGGGTCGTGGCGCAGGTCGGCGCGGAGACCGCCGAGCGACTGCGGCAGATCACGCTCGGCGTCTACACGCGCGGGGCGGAGATCGCGGCCGAGCGGGGCATCATCCTGGCCGACACCAAGATCGAGCTCGGATGGGACTCCGACGGCGTGCTGACATTGGGCGACGAGGTGGTGACTCCCGATTCTTCGCGGTTCTGGCCGGCCGACGAATGGAATCCGGGCCGTTCACAGCCTTCTTTTGACAAGCAATATGTACGCGATTGGCTAGTATCGCCCGAATCCGGATGGGACAAATCCTCTGGAACCCCCCCACCTCGACTTCCTGACGAAGTGGTGGAGCGCACTCGGCAGCGATACCTAGAAGCGTATGAGCGCGTCACGGGGGTTCCCTTTAGCGGATGATTCGGCTGGGTCATGTGGTGTGAGCGACTACTGTTGGCCCGATCGAGCCTCACCGCCAGAATTCAAGGAGCCGCACGAATGGTCCGTTACCGCGTGCGCGGTGGCAACGCACTGCGTGGAACCGCGTTCATTCAGGGCGCGAAGAACGCCGTGCTACCCATGATCGGTGCGGCTCTGCTCGCCCCGGCGGGCCGCACCGTCCTGCGCAACGTGCCGATCATCGAGGACGTCCGCCGCGCGGTCGAGCTGGCCGAGGCGATCGGCGCGTATGTCGAGCTGCACGAGTCCGAGCGCACGCTGGTCATCGACGCCTCCCGGGTGAGCAGCCCCGTGCTGCCCGCCGAGATCGCCAGGCGGTTCCGCGGCTCGGTCCTGTTCACCCCGGCGCTCTTGCACCGGCTCGGAGAGGCGATCGTGGAAGGGGTCGGCGGCTGCAACCTGGGCAGCCGCAACCTCGACTTCCACTACCTGGGCTACAAGCGGCTGGGCGCGATCGTCGACGAGGGTGAGACCGTCATCCACGTCAAGGCGTCCGGCCTGACCGGTGCGACCCTCTACCTCGACACCCCCTCCCACACCGGCACCGAAAACCTCATCATGGCCGCCGCCCTGGCCAAGGGCACCACCGTGATCGAGAACGCGGCGCTGGAGCCCGAGGTGCTCGACGTCATCGGCATGCTCACCAAGATGGGCGCGCGCATCAGTGGCGGCGGCACCGGGTTCATCACCGTGGAGGGCGTCGAGGAGCTGCACGCGGTCGAGCACACGGTGATGCCCGACCGGCTCGACGCGGGCGTGTTCGCGATGGCGGCGGCGATCACCGGTGGCGAGCTCAGCCTCGTGGGCACCGGCCTCGACCTGGGCGTGGTCCGCTACAAGCTGGAGCAGATGGGCGTCGAGTTCCACCGGCAGGGCGCGGTGCTGCACGTGGGCTGCGAGGGCCCGCTGCGGCCGATCAACATCATCACCGACACCTACCCCGGGTTCGCCACCGACCTGCAGTCGCCGATGATGACCGTCGCGGCGCTCGCCGACGGCACCAGCTACATTCACGAGCGCATCTTCGACGGCCGGTTCGCGCTGGCCGGCGAGCTCAACAAGATGGGCGCCAACGTGGAGGTCGAAGGCAGCCGGGCCGTCGTCCGCGGCCGCACGCCGCTGACCGGCACCCAGGTCACGGCTCACGATCTGCGTTCCGGGATCGCCCTGGTGCTCGCCGGACTGGCGGCTGAAGGAGAGACCCTCATCGACTCGGGATACCTGATCGATCGCGGTCACGCACATCTCGCCGCTCGAATGCGTGCGCTCGGCGCGGACATTACACGAGAGATTTCCGAGCTCTAAAAAACGCGAGAAAAACCTCGTTGAGCTGCTAGGACATCTTGTCGGGCGGTCAACCAGAACGGCTTTCCGGAAAAGTCGGGCGTGACATTACGGCCCCCGCGAGCGATCGTTCCAAAAGAGAGCACTGCAACGGACGGCAGGATGGGACGAACATTGGTCGAGAGGGCCGAAGAAACTCCCCGAGTGTCACGCCCGGGCGCTATGACACCGGACCTCACCATCGGCGTGGTCGGACCCCACGACCTGGTCGAGCGAGTCATGCTGATGGGTCACGCCGCGGCACCGCTGCCGTGTCGCCTGGTCGCGGCCGCTTACCGCGACGAACAGGAGGCGCCCGACAAGGTGACGCGGCTCGGTCCAGGTGTCGACGCGTGCCTGTTCGCCAGCCCGGTCCCTTATGACCTGGCCAGGCGATCCGGTGTGCTGACGATGCCCGCGACGTACGTGCAACTCGGTGGAGCAGCACTGGTGGCGGCGTTGGCCAAGGCCGCGCTGGACACCCGCATGGACCCCCAGAGGGTCAGCATCGACGTGGTCAGTAGGGCAGATGTCGAGGAGGCGTACACCGACCTCGGCATCCCCGCCACGGACGTGCACAGCCGCGACGAACCCGGAGCCACCGGGACGATCGCGGCATACCACGAACGCCTGGCTCGGCAGGGGGCCACCACGGGGGCACTGACGTGTCTTCCGGCGGTGGCCGAACGCCTGCACGCGGCGGGCGTACCGGTCATCAGGATCAGGCCGACCTCCGCGGCGGTCCGTACGGCGCTGCACACCGCGGCGCTGCTCGGGGCGCATCACCGGCTGGAGGAGTCGCAACTCACCGTCGTGCTGGTGGAGGTGCCGACGCTGCGCGAACCCGTGCGGCGCGCGGCCCCCCGCTACTGGCGCGACGAACTGCGGCTGTCGCTGCACCGGCTGCTGGTCCAGGAGGCGAATCGGATCAACGCCACCGTCTGGCCCATCGACGATCACAGTTACCTGGTCACCGCGACCAGGGGCTCGATCGCGGCGGCGACAGACGGGTTCAGGGTGTTGCCGTTCGCCGCCAGGATCAGGGACGAGCTGGGGCTGGCGGTCGAGGTCGGCGTGGGAATGGGACGCACGACGCACGACGCGGAGTCGCACGCCAGGGCCGCGCTGGCCCGCACACAAGCGGGCAAGCAGGCACAGGGGTTCGCGGTGGATCGCGAGGGGCGGGCACTCATCCCGGCCCCGCGCATGCCACCGACCGGATCCACCGCCCTCAAACCAAAGGGGGTGGAGGTGCTGGCCAGGCTGGCGGCCAAGCTCGAAGGCGGCGACACGGTGGTCGACGCGGAGGGCGCGGGCAAGATGCTGGGGGTCACACCTCGTACGGCTCGCCGATTGCTGCGCACGTTGGTTGACGAGGGACTCGCGTGGCCGCTTCCGCCGAACCGTACGCCGCAACCGGGGCGTCCACGGCAGCTTTACCGGCTGATCGTGGAAAAACTGGGTCCGCGCTGAACACCCCGGCCCCCGCGCCCGCCGCCCAGGCGGGCCGGGGGCCGGGGTGCACCCGACTGTGCTTCCGGCGTGCCCGCTCGTGCGTGCGGCGTGCCCGTTTGTGCGTGCGGCGTGCCCGTTTGTGCGTGCGGCGTGCCGCCGACCCGGGTTGTCGCCCGCCCCATCCAGTACGGCGGAGCCACCTGGGCGCCACCCGCCGTAGCGCGCTGAGGGCCTCCAGGAGAACGGCCTCTGACCCGCACGGGGCCGGGCGCCGTAACGGCGCTCTGTGGGCCGCCTGAGGGGTGATCCGTGACCTGGGGAGGGCTTTGTCATTGACGGGAGGTGTCAGCTTTGCGAACTTGAGTGCTGACTCTTGTGAACTAATTGGTTGACGCGTGTAGATGGGGGTATGTTCTCCCACGCCCCCGATCGACGGGATTCGGACGGGGGCACCAAATTTTTCCGGGGAAGCCCCTCCATCACCGAGTGTCCTGAGTTGGGCGCGGTTGGTGTTCGTTTCTCACGAGGTTCGGGCGACTTTGGGCAGCGAGAGCGCTCACTGGTACAGAACTGGCGGGTTTGGGGCTGATCGCTACACCGTTGCGGGTCTGGCGGGGTTTGAGGCAGGTTTAGAAGGGGTCTGTGCGGGGCTCCAGGGGCGCTGGGAGCGCTTTCCGGGGTTGTGCCGGAGTCCGGATGCCGGGGAGCGGTCAGCAAGCGCAGGAGATCCCTGACACCGGCGCGGTCAACGCGTCCACCGGACGGCGGGTGACGGCCGACGCGGTCTCCACGGGGAATCCCTCCCTCGCCCAATACTCGAAGCCGCCGATCATCTCCTTGACCCGGTAACCGAGCCTGGCGAACTCCAGGGCGGCCCGGGTGGCGCCGTTGCAACCGGGGCCCCAGCAGTACGTCACCACCATCGCGTCCCCGGCGATCAGGGCGGCGGCCTTCGCCGCGATCTCGGCTGTGGGAAGGTGGACGGCGCCCTGGACGTGACCCTGGTCCCAGCTCTCCCGGCTGCGCGAGTCCACGACCACCAGGCCCGGGATCGAGGCGGCCAGATCGGCGGCCACGTCGGACACGTCGGTCTCGACGGACAGGCGCGCGGCGAAGTGCGCGATCGCGACGTCATGGGCGGCGGCGGGGACGGCGGACACGGCGGAAAAGGACCCGGTGGCAGGCATGGCGGTGGAGGGCATGGTGCGGGTTCCCTTCGAGGTGGATGGATGCCAAGGATCCTGTCAGCGCATCATGAAGGGGTGCCAGTGGCGCGAACGTCGCCTACCGCTAATATCCCGCCATAGCCCCAAAAATGGCCAGAAATTCGGCCATAGTCCAGCGTCTGATACCCGCGAGCTTTTTGTCGCCCCCCGCCTGTAGGGTCATGAGCCATGAGCGCAAACACTACTGACACTCGCACCCCACTCCTGGTATGGGGTGCGCTGGCGATCGTCTACGTGGTGTGGGGCTCGACATACCTCGGCATCCGGATCGCCATCGAGACCATGCCGCCCCTGCTGCACGGCGCGATGCGGTTCGTGACGGCCGCGTTGTTGCTCGCCGGCTTCCTGGTGGTCAGGAAGGGCCTTTCGGCGTTCAAGATGTCGGCGCGTCAGTTCGGCGGCGCCGCGCTGGTCGGTCTGCTCCTGCTGACCGGCGGGAACGGCATGGTCGCCGTCGCCGAGCAGCACATCTCCAGCGGTCTGGCCGCGCTCCTCGTCGCGTCGGTGCCGCTGTGGCTGGTGGTGTTCCGGTTCGTGGTCAGGGATCGGCCGGCCGTGCTGACGCTGGCCGGGGTGCTGGTCGGGTTCGGCGGGGTGGCGGCCCTGTCGCTCAACGGCGGCGGCGAGGCGGCCGGCACGACGGGGATCGTGGTGATCCTGGTGGCCTCGCTGTCGTGGTCGATCGGCTCGTTCCTGTCGTCGCGGATCCCGATGCCCGGCAACGTGTGGGCGGCCAGCACCGTCGAGATGCTGGTCGGCGGTGCGGGGCTGGCCGTGACCGGCCTGTCGATCGGGGAGCGGCTCGACCTGGCCGCCGTCTCGGGGCGGTCGTGGGCGGCGCTGGTCTACCTGGTGCTGGTGGGCTCGCTGGTCGGGTTCACCGCGTACATGTGGCTGCTCGGCAACGCGCCGATCTCGCTCGTGTCCACGTACGCGTACGTCAACCCGATCGTCGCCGTCATCCTCGGCGTGCTCGTCGTGAACGAGCACGTGACCCCGCAGATCGTCGTCGGCGGCCTGGTGATCCTGGTCGGCGTCGCCCTGGTGGTGTCGACAGAGCGACGCTCGAAAACCGTGAAACCCGTCCTCCAGGAGAAGGTCAAGGTCTAACGGGGGAACTCCTTGGCGGCGGCCAGGAATACGTCGTTGGCCTCGGGTGTGCCGATCGACACGCGCACGCCTTCCCCCGCGAACGGCCGCACCGCCACACCCTCCACCGCGCAGGCGGCGGCGAAGTCAAGGGTGCGCTCCCCGAGCCGGAGCCAGACGAAGTTGGCCTCGGTCGGCGGCACCGTCCACCCCTGGGCGACGAGCGACTCGCGCACCCGCGTACGCTCCTTGACCACCCGCTCGACCCGTTCGAGCAGCTCGTCCTCGGCGCGCAGCGAGGCGATGGCGGCGATCTGGGCGAGGTGGTTGACGGCGAACGGGATGATCGTCTTGCGCACGGCCGACGCCACGGGCTCGTGGGCGATCAGGTAGCCGACACGCAGGCCGGCCAGTCCGTACGCCTTGGAGAAGGTGCGCAGGACGCAGACGTTGGGCCGGTCGCGGTAGAGGGTGAGGCCGTCGGGGACGTCCTCGTCGCGCACGTATTCGCGGTAGGCCTCGTCCAGCACCACCAGCACGTGCTCGGGCACCCGGTCGAGGAACGCCTCCAGCGCGCCGCGCCGGATGGCGGTGCCCGTCGGGTTGTTCGGGTTGCACACGAACACCATGCGGGTCCGGTCGTTGACCGCCTCCGCCATGGCGTCCAGGTCGTGGTCCTCACCCGCCAGCGGCACCATGACCGACTTCACCCCGGCCAGGTCGGCGAGCAGTGGGTACGCCTCGAACGACCGCCACGCGTACACGACCTCGGCCCCGGGATCCCCGATCGTTTCGAACAACTGCTGCGCCACGGTGACCGACCCGGCGCCGAGCGCGATGCGCTCGGCCGGAACCCCGAACCGCTCCGCGATGGCCTCGGTCAGCGCGACGGAGCCGGGATCGGGGTACCGGTTGATCTGCCGCGCCCCTTCGGCGATCGCCTCGACCACGGACGGAAGCGGGTCGTACGGCGATTCGTTGGACGACAGCTTGTACGACCGGCCGTCGGGTGCGGCTACGGCCTTGCCCGGCTTGTACGGGGCCATGGTGTCCAGAATCTGGCGGAAACGAGGCATGGCCTTACTTTAAGTGCGCGGCGGCACTAGGGTGCGCCCGGTCCCACCCACTCCCGGCAGCCGCCGGTCACGAACGCCTTGTCCGTCGGCTGGATGGTGACGGACGTCGCACCGGTGGCGACGCCCTGGTCGATCACCTCGCTGCTCCGGCCCGACAGCCCGCTCAGCCTGGCCCAGGTGCAGGTGATGCCGGGGTTCTCGGAGGTGTCGGCGCCCTGGGTGGTGTAGGTCCCGGGCTCGATGTCGACGCCCACGACGAGCTGGTGGGCCACGTAGGGCAGACCGGGCTCGCCGTCCTGGGTCCAGGGCTCGGTCTTGACCACCACCGGGTCCGACCCCCCGGGCACCCCGACGGCCACCCTGGGCTGCTCCTTCTCGGCGTTTCCCGACCCGGTCAGGGAGATCATGGTGACCAGGGCGGCGGCCACGACCAGGAGCGCGAACGCGAGGACGGTCAACGGGCCGGTCCTTGGGGTCACGAGACCAAGAGTGCCAGGCACCACGGGCCTGGAGAACCCCTATGGTCAGGCCGACGTCATCTCGACGAGCGCCAGAGCGGCTACTCCTTCAGGCTGCGGAGCATCGGTGGGTGGAGGAGTTCGGCGGGGCCGCGGCGGAAGAGTTTGGCCGGGCGGCCGCCGTCTCTGGTCGTGGTGGCGCCGGCCTCCACCAGGAAGCCCTCCGCCTTGGTGACCTTCCGGTGGAAGTTCCGGGGGTCGAGCGAGCGGTCCCAGACGATCTCGTAGACCCGGCGCAGGTCGGCCACCGTGAACTCCGGGGGGCAGAAGGCGGCGCCCAGCGAGGTGTATTCCAGTTTGGCCCGCGCCCTCTCCACCCCGTCGAGCATGATGCGGCGGTGGTCGAAGGCCATGACCGTCAGCGAGCTCACCGGCTGCCAGCTCATATGGGCTTTCTCCGAGGCCGGGAGGTCGGGGGCGAGGCCCAGGTAGGCGACGCTCAGGACGCGCTGGCGGGGGTCGCGGTCGGGGTAGCCGTAGGTCTGGAGTTGTTCGAGGTGCACCGGGGCGCCCGGGAGGCCGGCTCGCTCGGCGAGGATGCGGTGGGCGGCGGCCGGGAGGTCTTCGTCCAGTTGGATGAAGCCGCCGGGCAGGGACCAGCGCCTCAGGAACGGGGGATTGTCGCGGCGCCATACCAGGGCGCTCAACGCATGGTTACGCACCGTGAGCACGACCAGGTCGACGCTGACCGGGATGCTCGGGACCATGCAGGGCACGTTACACGCAGTCGTACGCGCCCAGCGAACCGTACGACAGAGCTCCTACGTGACTATGCGTACGTGAAGGAGCTCCGTCGTCGCCTTCCCCGAAGGCACCTTGACGCCGATCTTGACCCACTCTCCGGCCGGCACCTTGTCCCAGTCGAAGGGCACCCACGCGGTCGCCATCCCGTCGGGCAGTTCCTCCTCGATCGGGTCCTCGTCCAGCCACCCGGCCGACGACACCCCCAGCTCGCTGGTGCCGCCCGACCACTGCACGGTGATGGTGCTGTCCTTGAGGTTGTAGCCGCGTACCTCGAGACCGTCCTGGACGTCGCGCGGCCGCCTGATCGCGTCCACGGCGATCGGCCGCTGCCAGTCCTTGGTGATCTCCTCTTCGAGCGAGGGCTTGCCGCAGGTCATGAAGTCGCTCCACATGTAGGAGACGATCTTCTGCACGTAACGGCCGGCCATCGTCACGGCCTGGTCCAGGCGTTCCTTGTCGGTCTTGCCGCGCGTGCCCTGCGGGGCGCACGGCTCGTCGCCGGACGGCTCGAACGCCTCGACGTTCGCCCAGAGCTGCACGGTGTAGCCCGAGTCGAGCATCTCCTGGCGGGCCGCCGCCATCTCGCGGTAGTAGTCGCGAGTGGACCCGTGGTACGCCGTCTCGTACGTCGACTCCCCCACCACCGGCCGCAGCCGCTCGTCCACCTCGCTGTCGCGCTCGTCCGGCCAGAACAGCCCGACCTTGCCGGTGCCCCGGCTGTCCTGTGGCGCGATGATCCCGACCCCGGTCTTCACCAGGGCCTTGAACCCCTCGGCCACCTGTTTCGGCGTCTGGCCGAACGGCACCCGCTGGCGCGCGTCCAGGTAAGGGCTGATCAGGATGGGTTTGCCGGGTAGCTCCTGCTCCACGATCGTGTGCTGGTCGGCGTACACCTCAAGGGTCGGGTTCGTGGCCAGCGTGGCGGCCATCTGGACCTCGAACGGCTGATAGACGCCGCCGAGGGACTCCCGATCGGCGAAGCGCACGCCGTAGTCCTGCAGGATGCGCCGCGTCAGCGTGGTCAGCGTGCCCAGGTGGCGCCGCTCGGCCCGGATGGGCGTCTTGGCGTCGCGCGGCGCGAGCGGCAGCGCGGGGTAGACGCGCATGCCGAACTGGTCGGCCAGGTCGAGCAACTGGGTCAGGCTGTCGGTGCTGGAGCCGGTCACCAGGATCATGTCGTACGACCTGGCCTTGCCGGTGAAGTCGCAGGTGGAGTCGTCGGAGCCGTCGGCCTGGGTGATGAGCCGGAAGTAGGTGCGCTTGCCGGCCTCGATCGTGTGCTCGAGCTGCGGGCAGCGGAACAGGTCCTTACCGAATAACTCGTCGGTCCGGTAGACGTACGTGCGGCCGACGCGGTTGCCGGGGTTGGCCTCCTTGAGGTCTCGCACGGCCGCGTCGTAGCAGGTCAGGCCGTCTTCCTCGCACGCCTTGTAGAGCGGGTCGACCGTGCCGTCCTTGGCCAGGATCTCGCCGGAGTCGGAGACGGTGCGGAACTGCAGGCCGTACCCGATCCTGATGATCGTGTCGCCGCCGACGCGGTGGATCTCCTGGAGCTGCTTGCGCCAGGTGCAGGGGTTCGACTTGGGGGTGATCCAGTAGCCGGTGACGGCGTAGGGGGCCTTCTCGCCGGTGTCGAACGTTCCACAGTCGTCGGTGAACGCGCTCACCTGAGGGGTGGGCTCGGCGCTCGCCGACTTGGTGACCGCCGCCTGGGAGGGGGTCACCGGTGGGTCGTCGTCGGACGGCGGCAGGACGATGATCACCGCCGCGACCACGGCCAAAATGGCTGCGCCAATGACCAGGAAGAGCCAGCGCACGTTCAGGAACCTACCCGCCCTCGTGAATTACGGCTTGACTCCGGCCCAGGACTCCAGCTGGGAGACGAACCGCTTCGCGGAGTTGGGCCAGTGGTGGTTCGCGCGAGCGGCCGCGTAACCGCGCGCGCCCTGCGCCCGCCGCTCCCGTACGTCGTCCCGCAGGGTCAGCACGGCCTGCGCGACCGCCTTGGGGTCCTCCCAGGGCACCACGACGCCACTGTCGTAGCGCTCGACCAGTTCGACCGCGCGCGGCGAGGGGGTCGTGATGACCGGTATGCCGTGCGCCATGTACTCGACGATCTTCGTGGGCATCGAGTGCCGGTAGTTCGGCTCGTCGTGCAGCAGCGACAACCCGGCCAGCGCCCCGTCGAGCCGCTTGAGCGCCTCGTCGTTGGGCATGAAGTCGCGCCATTCGAGCACGCCCTCGGTGACGGCCTGGTTGAGTATCGGACGGCTCTGGGGATCGGCGTACCCGATCAGCTCCACCGCCACCCGGTACGGCTGCAGCAGCCGGGCCACCTCGACCGCCTCCATCACGCCGCGCGCCCTGGACAGCCACCCGAGGTAGACCACCCGGTCGTCGCCCGGCGGCGTCACGGAGTCGGGCACCCAGGTCTCGTTCGGCACGATCAGGTGGGCGTGCTTGAACCTGCCCGCGTAGGCCGTCTCGGCCAGCAGCAGGTGCATGTGCCGCTCCGCCGTGCCCTCGAGCATGCGGGCGAAGAAGCGCACCGGCGGCCGCAGCAGCGACGGCAGCCAGGGCTTGAGCGAGAGCGTGGCCGGGGTGTCCTCGTGGACGTCCCAGACCACGGGCGGCCGGTTGCGCACGCCCCAGACCGCGAACAGCAGCTCGGGGTCGTGGATGAGGACGAGATCGACCTTGTCACGCATCCGCTTGAACAGCCGGCGCGCGGCCCACACGGCGGACATCCGCCTGCGCTGGGCGGCCCTCGGGAGATCGACACCGGTGACCCACGGTCTGGGTACGACGCCGTGCGCGGTGAACGAGGCGGCGTACGTGACCTCATGACCGGCATCCACAAGGGCACGAATCTGCCGATGCAGAATTCTCGCGTCCTCGGGGTTATGCACCACCGTCATGACGAGCACGTGCACTGCGCGCAGCCCTCCGTCGCTACAGCCGCTCGACGCGTTCACCCTCGGCGAGAACGCCTCGGGTGTCGAGCACGAGCTTGGCCTTCTCCTCGACCATGTCGAGGTCGAACGCGGCGTGCTGCTGCAGGAGCAGCGTCACGTCCGCGTGGATCACGGCCTCGGCCAGATCCTCCTCACGCGGCACCGGGGTGCCGTCTACCGACCACTCCTTGACGTACGGGTCCGCGAACGAGAGCTCTGCCCCCAGCTCCAGCAGCGCACGCGCCACCGGGAGGGCCGGAGTCTCACGCTCGTCGGCGATATCCGGTTTGTAGGTGACGCCGAGCATAACGACTTTGGCGCCGTTGACGGGCTTCTTATACCTGTTCAGCAACCGCTGGACGCGGGCCACCACGTAGGACGGCATCCGCTCGTTGATCTCCTGTGCCAGCTCGACGAACCGGAACGGGTAGCCGAGCTTGCGAACCGTGTACGACAGGTAGGAGGGATCGACGGGAATGCAGTGCCCGCCGACGCCCGGACCCGGCAGGAACTTGTGGAAGCCGAACGGCTTGGTGGCCGCCGCCTCGATGGACTCCCAGAGGTCGATCCCGAGCTCGTCGCAGAAGATCGCCATCTCGTTGACGAGGGCGATGTTGACGTGCCGGTAGGTGTTCTCCAGCAGCTTGGCCATCTCGGCCTCGCGGGTGCCGCTGACCGGCACCACCTGCTCGATGAACTGCCCGTAGAACGCCGTCGCGCGGTCGCGGCAGGTCGGCGTGAAGCCGCCCACGACCTTGGGAGTGTTGCGCAGGCCGAACTTGGGGTTGCCCGGGTCGATGCGCTCGGGCGAGAAGGCGAGGTGGAAGTCCTCGCCCGCGGTCAGCCCGGAGCTCTCCAGCAGCGGCCTGGCCACCTCGTCGGTGGTGCCGGGCCAGGTGGTGGACTCGAGCACGACGAGCGTGCCCTTGCTCAGGTTGCGGGCCACGGTCGTGGTGGCGCCCTCCACGGCCGACAAGTCGGGCCGGTGGTCCTCGTCGAGCGGGGTGGGCACGCAGATGACGATCGTGTTGCTTCGGGCGAGCACGGCCTCGTCGAGCGTGGCGCTGAACCCGTTGGCCAGCATGTGCTCGAGGTCGGCATCGGTCAGGTCATCGATGTAGGACTGCCCGGCGTTGAGCGCGTCGACCTTGCGAGGGTCGACGTCCACGCCGACGACCCGCAGGCCGGCGGCCACTGCCTCTTTGGCGAGCGGCATGCCGACGTAGCCCAGGCCGATGACAGCCAAGTCGATTTCTGTCACAGCTGTGCCTTTGGGAGCCGGAAACAACACTTCATGGTCGCAAAGGTTATCTCAAGTCCACCTAGCTCACGCCTAATGCGACAGAACCCGTCACAAGTGACAGCCATCTCGAAGGTCATCATTCCGCAAGGGACCGGTAAAGAGCTTGATAAGTCTCGGCAACGCGGGCCCAAGTCCGCTTCGCCGCCACTTCCGCCCGGCCCGCCTCGCCCATCTCAGCGCGCCTGGAGGGGTCCTCGCGGAGCCCCGCGAGGGCCTTGGCGAGCTCGACCGGGTCGCCCGGCGGCACCAGGAGCCCGGCCCCGTCGGAGCCGACGAGCTCGGAGAGAGCGGGCAGATCGCTGAGCACCACGGGCTTGCCGAGCGCCATCGCCTCGACGGGTTTCAATGGCGTAACAAGTCGGCACACCCTCAGGTCCTCGCGCGGGCAGGCGAAGATGTCGATGGCGTCCTGGGCCTGCAGCGCCTCGTCGGGGCCGACCCGCCCCGGCAGGACGGCGTCGCTCAGGCCCAGCTCGGCGACCAGTTCGAGGAGGTTCTCGCGCTCGGTGCCGTCGCCCACGATGAGCACCCGCACCGGCGTGCCGTCGTCACGCAGCAGCGCGGCGGCCCGCAGCAGGGTGGCGAAGCCCTCGTAGGCCACGATGCTGGACACCGAGCCGACGACGATCTCCCCGTCGGCGATGCCGTACGCGTTCCTGAACGAGGCCCCGTCGTAGTGGGCGGTGAGCAGTGTGTCGTCGACCGCGTTGGGCGCCAGGTGGATCTTCTCCCTGGGCACGCCGCGCTCGACGATCTCGGTGGCCATGGTCTCGGCCAGCGTCACGACCGCGTCCGCCTCGCGCATGAGGAACGCCTCACGGTCGCGCTGGAGCAGGTGCCGCTGGCTGCCGACGCGGACCGGGTCGCGCGAGGCCCAGGTCTCCTCCAGGAAGCCGCGTACCTCGTAGACGAACGGGGTGCCCGTCCGGTCGCGTACGGCGTGCGCGATCGAGCCGTTGCGGTGGTCGGTGGCGGCGTGCAGAAGCTGGGGCCGCAGCTCGGTCACGAGCCGGGTGACACGGTCGGCGCCCTTGATGATGCGCCCCCGCGTCTCGAACGGCATCTCGCCATGCCCGTCCGGCAGCAGCCGGTGGTAGGGGATGCCGTCGAGCTCCTCGAACGGCGTCGCGTCCGCGTGCCCCTGCAGCATCGGCCAGCCCCAGCTCGTGACCACGTGCGGGTCGATGCCCGCGGCCTTCTGGGCGGTGACGATGCGGTGGGTGCGGACGGTGTAGCCGGCCTGCGTGTACGGCAGCGCGTTGGTGACCACGTGCAGGACGCGGTTCTGGACCCGGTCGAGCAGGGCCACCTTGGGCCCCGGCGGGATCGGGTCAGGGCTGATCGCGGCCAGCTCGCCACGGTAGTAGGCGGCCCTGCGCTTGACGAAGGGGTATTTGGTGTGGGCCTCGAGGACGGCGGCCGCCTCGGTGACCCGTCCGGCGTCCCAGTGGTCCTTGGCCTCGTTCCACGGCCCCTTGACCACGCGCATGCCGAACTTGCGCACAATGCGCCGGGCCCGGCGAGCGGCCGGCCAGGCCACGCTGCCCACGAGAGGGCGAAGCCGGGGCGGAAGCGTGTCGGCGGCTGCCTGGGCCACCCGGACGGGGTCGGATTTGACCTTCGTCATGACCACGCGGGAGACGATGATCGGATGTTGGACGAAGCCCTTGAGAAGTCCACCGACGCCGGCACGGGCGGACTTCGCGGAAACCTTTGAGGAGTCTTGACGACTGGCGTCGGATGCCACGCAGGGACCGTACCATAGGCAGCGTTTTTTCCCTTCCGCTATGAAAGGCGAGGTCAATGAGGGAGAACCCCCTGGTCCTGCACGTTCTGGGCGCTCGTCCCAATTTCGTGAAAGCGGCCCCGGTGGTGCGGGCACTCGGTGAACTCGGCGTGCGGCAGGGCATCATCCACACTGGTCAGCACTATGACGCGCTGATGTCTGACGTCTTCTTCGCCGATCTTGGACTGCCCGAGCCGGTGGCGAACCTGGCGGTCGGCTCCGGCACGCACGCCAAGCAGACCGCGGCGCTGCTCGTCGGCCTCGAGGAGGTCGTGCAGGAGCAGGAGCCGGAGCTGGTCGTGGTGTACGGCGACGTGAACTCCACTCTGGCGGCGATCCTGGTCTGTGCCAAGCTGGGCGTGAGGACCGCGCACGTGGAGGCGGGCCTGCGCTCCTACGACCGGGGCATGCCGGAAGAGGTCAACCGGGTGGTCACCGACGCGCTGGCCGACCTGCTGTTCGCCACCTCTCCCGAGGCGCTGTCCTATCTGGCGGCCGAGGGCGTGCCCGCGTCCAAGGTGCACCTGGTGGGCAACCCGATGATCGACAGCCTGTTCTCGGCGCTGCCGTCGCTGGACCCGGCGCCGGTGGTGGCGCGGCTGGGCCTGCCGGAGCGCTACGCGGTGGCGACGCTGCACCGGCCCGCGAACGTCGACACGGCCGAGGCCGCCAAGGAGCTGGTCGACGCGGTGCTCGAGGTGTCGCGGCAGATCCCGCTGGTGGTGCCGATCCACCCGCGCGGCAAGGCGCGGCTGGCGGCGGCCGGCCTGGTGGACGGTGAGTCGATCAAGGTCGTGGAGCCGCTGGGCTATGTGGACTTCCTCTCACTTGTCCGGGGCGCCGCGCTGGTCGTCACCGACTCGGGCGGCGTCCAGGAGGAGACGACCATGCTGGGCGTCCCCTGCCTGACCGTCAGGCCCAACACCGAGCGGCCGATCACGATCACGCACGGCACGAACCGCCTGGTCACGCCCGCGCTGCTGCCCGCAGCCGCGGAGAAGGCGCTGGCCGACGGGGCCGCCACGCCGGCCGGTGAGCTGCCGGTGCTGTGGGACGGCAAGGCCGGGCCGCGGATCGCCACGGTGATCGCCGCCTGGCTCAAGGGGGACAACCTGGCGCCCGCTTCTCAGGGCAAACGCCCCGAATAACGGCATTATCCGCCGTAATATGAATGACCTCCGCTGAGCGATAGGCGTACTCACCATGGCCGGAACCCCAGAAGAGCCCACTTTCCAGCGGCTGGGCCCCGTCAACTGGCTGCCCGAGGAGCGCAAGCTCGTCGAGCGGTACGAGACGGAGCTCAGGGAGCTGCGCCGTCGGCTGGAGATCGCCGAGGCGAAGGCCGCGTACGCGAACTGGAAGCTGGAGGCCACGCAGGCCAAGCGGACGTTCAAGCTGGGTGAGGCCCTGGGTTCGAAGAGCCCCGGGAAGATCGTCGAGGCGGTCCGGTCGAAGGAGCGGGCGCCGAAGCCGCCGGTCCCCGTCACCGAGGTCACCGAGCTGGCGAACAACCGGCCCCCGCTGGTCGAGGTGCCGGCGGTGAAGTGGCCCAAGGGCCCGGTGAACAGGCCGGACCTGAAGGTCGCGGTGATCTTGGACGACTTCTCCAGGATGGCCTTCCGCTACGAGTGGGACCAGATCGAGTTCGGGCTCAAGGACTGGCCGGAGATCTTCGCGGAGAACCGGCCCGACCTGCTGTTCTGCGAGTCGGCCTGGCACGGCAACCAGGGCCGCTGGCGCTACCAGATGACCGGCACGAACGCTCCCAAGGAGCCGCTGCGCGAGCTGGTGGCGTGGTGCAAGCAGGAGGGCATCCCGACGGTCTTCTGGAACAAGGAGGACCCGCCGAACTTCGAGTTCTTCATCGACACGGCCAAGCTGTTCGACTACGTGTTCACCTGCGACGGTGACATGCTGCCGAAATATCGGGAAACTCTAGGACACGACCGGGTGGACGTGCTGCAGTTCGCCGCCCAGCCCCGCGTGCACAACCCGATCCAGCAGAACAAGGGCCGGCTGCACGACGTGGTCTTCGCCGGGATGTACTTCCGGAACAAGCACCCCGAGCGCCGCGAGCAGATGGAGACCGTGCTCGACCCGGTCAGGGAGCTCGGGCTGCACATCTTCGCGCGCAACGGCGAGGTCGACGAGAAGTACGCCTGGCCGGAGAAGTACCGTCCGCACATCGTGGGCGAGCTGCCCTACGACCAGATGCTGGCCGCGTACCGGATGTACAAGGTCTTCCTCAACGTCAACTCCGTGCTCGACTCGCCGACCATGTGCGCCAGGCGCGTGTTCGAGCTGTCGGCCTGCTCGACCCCGGTCGTGTCGGGGTGGTCGCGGGCGATCGAGGAGACGTTCGGGGAGCTGGTGCCGATCGCGCGTGAGCCGATCGAGTCGTACAACCAGGTGCTGCACCTGATCAACAGCCCCGAGCTGCGGGCCAGGATGGGCCACCTGGCGATGCGGGAGGTGTTCGACAAGCACCTGTTCTCGCACCGCGTGGACCAGATCTTGCAGGACCTCGGGCACCACGTCTCACCCAGGTCGCGCTCGATCTCCGTCGTGCTGCCCACCAACCGCGCCTCCCAGATCGAGCACGCGATCTCCTCGGTGGCCAAGCAGCTCCACCGCCCGCTGCAGCTCGTCATGGTGCTGCACGGCCTGCACATCGACCCGGTCGTGGTCGCGGACAAGGCTCGCATGGCCGGCATCACGGACGTCGTGGTCCTGCCCGCCGACGCGGAGCTGTCGCTGGGCGCGTGCATGAACCTGGGCATCGCCGCCGCCGAGGGCGAGTTGATCGCCAAGATGGACGACGACAACCTGTACGGGGAGCACTACCTGTCCGACCTGGTCCGGGCATTCGACTACTCGGACGCCGAGATGGTGGGCAAGGGCGCGCACTACGCGTACTTCGAGGGCATCAACACCACCATGCTCCGCCTGCCGGGCCTGGAGCACCGCTACTCGTGGCTGGTGCAGGGCGGCACGTTCCTCGGCAAGGCCGACCTGTTCCGCTCGTACGGCTTCCCCGACCTCACCCGGGGCGAGGACACCCACCTCGTACGGCGCCTGCGGGAGGACGCTGTCAAGATCTACTCGGCCGACCGCTTCAACTTCGTCTACTGGCGCAGCGCCGACTCCGCGATGCACACCTGGCAGGCCGACCACATCAAGCTGACCAGGAACGCCCAGTTCTCCTTCGTCGGCAGGCCCGACGACCACGTACTCATCTGACGGCCCGCCGCCGCCATGACGGCGGCGGGAGGGGCGGCGGATCCACGTCCACCGCACCGCCCGCGCCTGTTCGTCTTCTGCGCCGACCTCAGCCCAGGACGTAGCCCATCCGGCCCTCGGCCGTCACCTTCGTGGTGGCCGTGGTCTCGCAGTCGGCCTTGATCGAGTAGAAGTGGCTCTGCGCCTGCGCCCAGTAGCAGCGGTAGATCGGCCGGGTGAAGCGGCCGGTGGGGTTGGCGTACAGGTAGCCCTCGAGCTTGATGAAGGTGTTCTGGGCGCCCTCACAGTTCCTGTGCAGGCTGATGTACTGGTCGTTCCTGGCCCCGCCGGCCATGCAGCCGTAGATCGGGATGGCGCCGCGGACGGGCTGGGCGAGGATCGTCACCGCGCCCTCACGCTTGTAGCCTCCGGGCACCTGGCCGGTGGTGCTGTAGTGCTTGGAGGCGGGCGAGTTGTAGTAGCGCACCAGGTCGACCGTGCCGGTGGTGGCGGCCTGGGCCGTGACGGGGACGGCCAGCGCGAGGGTCGCGGCGCAGCCCGCGACGACGGCGGCGGCTCGGCGAATGAACATGTATCCCCCTGTGAGTAGGTGATCAACGGGGAGGACGCTAACAAGCCGGGCGTTGGTCGCCGCCACACTTCAAGAGATACCGAATCGATCGGCCCCACCGCGCGTAGGGGCGGTGGGGCCGATCGATCCGCAGGGCTCGGTCAGGCGGAGACCCGGGCCAGGTTCTGGTCGGCGAGGCGGGCCAGTTCGTACAGGCCCTGGGGCTTGACGCGCTGGCCGACCACGAGCATCGACATGATCAGGGTCCCCCGCCTGATCATCACCGAGCCGATCTGCGCGTTCTTCTTGTTGCCGGCCGCCGTGGTGAGGTAGGCCCGCGACTGGTCGCCCTTGGTCGGCATGTCGAGGGCGCGTGTCTTGTAGCTGACCTTCGTGCCGCCGACGTCGGCGGTGTAGGAGGAGCACTGCCGGGGCAGCGCCGCGGGGAAGGTCTCCGACGGCAGCGACACCACCGCCTGGGTGATCGAGCCGCGCTCGGCGGAGAAGGCGATCACCGCGGCGGGCGACTGGGCGACGTCCGGCTTGGCGGCGTCGAGCTGGGCGGCGCCGGCGCACTCCGGTCGTTGCAGCTTGGCCTGGCGGACGGCGGCCAGGCCCTGCTGGGTGGACTTGAGCGAGCCGAAAGCCCCCAGCTCCGGCCCGTAGGCGACGGTCATGCCCTTCGGCACCGGCAGCAGGGCGGCGCGCAGCTTGGCCGACTCCTCGGCCGGTTGCGCGGCCGGGGCCGGGGCGGCGGGCGCCGGGGCCGGCTCGGCGGACGAGCATCCGGCCACGGCCACCATGCTGAGGAATACCCCCGAAATTGCCTTTAGCATGGATTCTCCAATTCACTCTAGCGGTATTCTCAAACGCTAGAGGAAGTGGTCGGCAAGGTGCTCGGTAACGTCGCTATTCGCGCAATTCAGAGGCTTTACGAATGATTTCCGATTCGGCGTCTTTCGAGGTTTCCTGCGGTGTCGCGCCGTTGAGCAGCGCCCTGGCCAGGCCCAGGCCCGTGCCGCCGAGCGTGAGCGCCTTGGCGAGGAGCTCCTCCACGCCCTGGGCGCCGTTCAGCACCACCATGTGGTCCACGTTCCCGAACGCCTTCGCGCCCGCCTCCACCACCTCCGGCCAGCGCTCGGCCAGTTGCTGGGCGATGACCGCCTCCTGGTTCTCCTTGAGCGCCTCGGCCCTGGCCCGGATCGCCTGCGCCTCCGCCAGGCCCTTGGCCTGCGACGCGGCGGCCTCGGCCAGGCCCAGCGCCTTGGCGGCCTCGGCGTGGGCCAGCCCGCGGGCCTGGGTGGCCTGGGCCTCGGCCTCGCCGGCGATCTTCGTGGCCGTGCCGGCGGCCTCGCCGCGCAGCCGTACGGACTCGGCGTCCGCGGCGGCGGCCTGCTTGACCTGGGACGCCTGCGCGACGGCGCGCAACTCGGTCTCCCTGGCCTCGGCCTCGGCCTGGGCGATGCGGGCGTCGCGCTCGGCCTGGGAGAGCGTGACGGTCTCGTACGCCTTGGCGTCGGCGGGCTTGCGTACCTGGGACTGGAGTCGCTGCTCGGAGAGCTGGGCCTCCAGCTCGGCGGCCCTGGTCTCCTGGACCACGACCTCCTGGCGGGCGGTGGCCTCGGACAGGGGGCCGGCCTGGCGGGCGCTGGCCTGGGCACGGTCGATCTCGGCCTGGTAGGAGGCCTCCTTGATGCGGGCGTCCCGGCGCGCGGCGGCCATGTTGGCCAGGGCGATCTGCTCGGCCTCGGTGGCCTCCTGGTCGCGCTGGGCCTGGGCGATGCGGGCGGTGGAGGCGACCTTCGCGGCGTGTGGTTTGCCCAGGTTGACGATGTAACCGGTCTCGTCGTCGATCTCCTGGATCTGCAGCGAGTCCACGATCAGGCCGAGCTTGCTCATCTCGTCGGCGGCCGAGGCCCTGGTCTCGCTGGTGAGGCGCTCGCGGTTGAGTATGAGGTCCTCGATGGTGAGGTTGCCGATGATCGAGCGCAGGTGGCCGGTGAACAGCTCGTGGATCGCGCTGGTCATGAAGTCCTGCTGGTCGAGGAAGCGGCGGGCGGCGTTGGCGATCGAGGCGAGGTCGTCGCCGACCTTGTAGATCACCACGCCGCGGATGTGCACCGGGATGCCCTGCTGGGTGACGCAGGAGACCTTGAGGTTGGCGGCCCTGGTGTCCAGCCGCAGCCGCCTGGCCGTCTGGAACCCCGGCAGCACCGCGGTGCCCTTGCCGGTGATGATCTTGAAGCCGAGGCTGTCGACGCCGCCCTCGCCACGCCGCCGGGCGCCGAGACCGGAGATGATCAGGGCCTCGTTGGGCTCCGCGACCCGCCACACGGCCTTGAACAGCAGGATGAGGACGACGGCCGCGACGACGATG
This sequence comes from Nonomuraea sp. NPDC050643, assembly GCF_040654715.1. Taxonomy (NCBI): domain Bacteria; kingdom Bacillati; phylum Actinomycetota; class Actinomycetes; order Streptosporangiales; family Streptosporangiaceae; genus Nonomuraea; species Nonomuraea sp. NPDC050643. The sequence goes on from NZ_JBFAIM010000043.1 coordinate 83,909, forward strand.
CCGCCGGCCAGGAGGAAGAGCTCGGGCGCCATCGGGGCCTCCCTAGACGAGTGCTGCGGCCACGTACACGGTTCGCGGGGGGAAGTACTCGACGACGACCACGATGGAGCCGGTGGGGAACTCCTCCTCAGGGATGCTCGGGTGGGCGTAGAACGCCTCCACCCCTCCCCTGATGGGGATCATGACCTCGCCGACAAGCCCTGGGCCGATCCTTCCCGTGACCCTGCCCTGCTTGCCGACCACCGGACTCCTCCCCGTCGTGATATGCCGGACGCTACTCCAAAGGGGCATTCGCGGTAATAGGCCGCGCAAAATGTTTCTCGAGGCACTGCGCGCCCATGCGCGGCTTTTCCGCGGGCTGCTGATGATCACGCCATGAGCCTGACTCCGCGCGATCTCGGGATGGACCGGCCGATCTCCCGAAGGGACTTCTTCGACGGCATCGCCGTGGGCGCCCTGGGGAGCACGCTGGCGGGGTGCGGGACGGCCGAGAGGACCGAGAAGGACGCCGCGCGGCCCGAGCCTTTCACAGTGAGCGGGGACACGAGTGAGGCGCTCAGCGTGCCGCACGCGCTGCGGGACGGCCGCTTCTGGGAGTACGCGGGCCCGCCCGAGCCCACCGGCGAGTCCTACGACCTCGTCGTGGTCGGGGCCGGGCGGGGCGGGGTGAGCGCGGCGCACGAGTGGCTGCGGCGGCACCCGCGCGCCCGGGTGCTGCTGCTGGACAACCACGACACGCTCGGCGGGCACGAGACGACCGGGCGGGGCGGGACGGACGGCGGGCCGGGCGGAGTGGACGGCGTCGTGTGCGACGTGGAGACGTTCGGGGCGGACACGCTGGTCCGGCTCGCCTCCCCCGGCTGGATCGACCGGCTGCCGATCGCCGTCGCGGCCAGGCGGGATCTGCGCATGCTCCACCACGACCCGCCCGACTGGTTCCCCGGGCTCTCGGCCGAGGGCAAGCAGGAGCGGCTGGCGGAGCTGACGTACTCGCAGTTCCTGCGGGAGGTGTGCGCGGCCCATCCCGACGTCGAGCGGTTCTGCCGGACCATGCCGAGCCGGAAGTGGGCCTACGACTCCAGGGCGTTCGGCGCGATCGACGCGTGGGGGACGGGATATCCGGGGTTCGGGGGACTGGGGCTCGACCGGGACAAGCCGTCCCGGCTCAACTCGCCCACCGTGCGGCGGGAGTGGCACGGGGATCCCGGCGTCCCGGCCGCCGTGCCCGCTCTGGACGAGCGGGTGCGGTTGCGGCTGTCCAGCCCGGTGGTGTCCGTGCGCGACGGGTCGGACGCGGCGACCGTGGGGTACTTCGACGGGCATCGGGTGCTGACCGTGGCGGCGGGGGCGGTGATCCTGGCGTGCTGGGGGGCGGTGGTACCCCATCTGCTGCCCGAACTGCCGGGCGAGCGGCGGCGGGCGCTGCGCCGGGCCGTCCGGGTGCCGCTGCTGCACGCCACCGTACGCGTGCGCGACCCGCGGGCCTGGCGCCGCCTCGGCGTGGACCGGGTCCGCTGGACCGGCGCCTACTGGTCGTCGGCCGAGCTGGCGTCCCCGGCCGACGTGCGCCTGCTGGCCACGCCGTGCCGCTCGGAGCTGGGCCCCGACGCGGGCTCGGCGGCCGGGCGGCGGGTGCTGATCAGGACGCCGTACAGCGTGCTCGAGCGCACCGTCCGGGACCAGCTCGCCCGGCTGCTCGGCCCGGTCGGCTTCGACCCGGCCGGGGACATCGAGGCGATCACCATCGACCGCCGGGGCCATGCCAACGCGCCGGAGTACTGTCGGCCGTGGCACCCGTTCTACCCCGACGGGCCGTTCCCGGCGGACGCGGCGCGGGGGCGGTTCGGCAGGATCGCGATCGCGGGCTCCGACGCCGTACCGGCCGCGCGTGCCGAAGCCGCCGGCCTGGCCGCCTTCCGAGCCGTCGAGGAGCTGGCATGACGAAGAGACTGTGGCTGCGGGTCTTCCTGACGGGGTTCGTGCTGTGGCTGGCCACCGTCGTGGTCACCGCGCTCACCAGGAACTCCAACCTGGTGCCGACCGTGGTGCTGTTCGGCAGCTTCCTGGTGCCGGTGACGTTCGTGATCTGGGCGTACGGGCGGGGCCGCTCACCGCAGGTGACGGTCGAGCTGCTGTTCACGGCGTTCGTCGTGGGCGGCGTGCTGGGCGTGCTGGGCGCCTCGCTGCTGGAGAGCTGGCTGGTCAGGCCGTCGATCACCATGTACGTGCTGGTCGGCCTGATCGAGGAGGGCGTCAAGCTCGCGGCCCTGATGTTCGTGACCCGGCGCATGGCCAGGCACTCGACCAGGGACGGCCTGGTGCTGGGCGCGACCGTCGGCTTCGGCTTCGCCGCCTTCGAGAGTGCCGGCTACGCCTTCAACGCCCTGTTCACCCACGCGGGCCTGTCGCTGACGCAACTGGTCGAGACCGAGGTGCTGCGCGGCATCCTGACCCCCGTGGGGCATGGCCTGTGGACCGCGATCGCGGGTGGCGCGCTGTTCGCCGCGGGCGGGCGGCTGACCTCCCGCGTGGCGCTGGCCTACCTGGGCGTCTCGCTGCTGCACGCGCTGTGGGACTCGATGAGCGGGCTCGCCATCGCGATCACGCTCGTGCTGACCGGCCGTCCGTGGCAGTTCGAGCAACTCCGGATCGGCCGGGTGCCGGATGTGACGGAACAGCAGGTGCACGTTTACACAGCGCTGAACTGGGCGGGTCTCATCCTGATCTCGCTGGTCGCGCTGCTCTGGCTGCGGAGGATCGCCTCGTCGGCCCGCCGGGATCGGGAGATCTTGTCCCAATAATCACGGTAATGAACGTGTTCCTCCCACTGCGCCCGGGGCATAAACGGTGCTAGTCTCCTGTGCGATCTTCCGGAGGTGTATTTACACAAGGTGTGGAAATGCCCCCGACTCGAGGTTGGGACATGGGCTCGCGAAACCGGTCAATTCGGTTCAAGATCTTCTTATTGTTGCTGCTACCCCTCCTGTCTCTGAGCGCGCTCTGGGGTTTCGTCCTCAACCTGACCATGGGCGACGCGCAGTCACTGCTCCGGGCCAACACGCTCTATCAGACGATCGGCGTCACCTCCACCGACCTGGGCTTACAGTTGCAGGCCGAAAGGGTGCGCTCCGCGGAGGCGCTCACTACGCGTGAGCTCACCGAGGTGCTCGGCGGCCAGCGCGCCCGCACCGACAAGTCGGTGACCGACTTCAAGCAGGCCGTGACCGAGGCCGGCGACGCCGTCGGAGACGACCTGCGCCTGTCCCTCGGCACCCTCGGCGGCCAGCTCGACCGCCTCGGCTCGATCAGGTCCGACATCGACGGCGGGATCAGCTCCCGCCTCGCCGGGCTGAACGAGTACAACCGCATCCTCGACTCGATCTTCATGCTCTACGACAACATGGTCTCGGTCTCCGACCTGACGATCTTCCAGCAGGCGTCGTCGATGCAGGCCATGGGCATGGCCAGGGAGTACATCGCCAGAGGACACGCCCTCGTCATCGGCGCGCTGGCCGACAAGCGGCTCACCGAGCCGGAGCGGGCGGCCTTCACCGAGTACGTGGCCTCCAGGAAGTTCCTGCACGCGCGCGGGCTCGCGGGGCTCGACGTGTCGCTGCGCAGGCCGTACGAGCAGGTCTTCGCCACCGAGCCGTTCCTCACCTTCGCCACCATGGAGGCCCGGGTCGTCAAGACCGGCACGCCGCCGCCCGACCCCGCCGCCTGGCACGAGGCCGTGGACAAGCTCACCGCCCGCCTCGACAAGATCGGCGTCACCGCCTCCGGCACCCTGGCCACCCGTACGTCCGAGGCCGCCACCTCCACCGTCGTCAAGATCGCCGTCGCGGGCGGCATCGGCTTGATCGCCGTGCTCGCGTCGATCATCATCTCTGTACGCTTCGGTCGCCGCCTGGCCGGAGAGCTGGCCGGGCTGCGTGCCGCCGCGGTCGAGCTGTCGCAGAGACGGCTGCCCGACATCGTGGCGCGGCTGCGCAAGGGCGAGGACGTCGACGTGCGGAAGGAGGCCAAGCCCATCAAGGTGAGCGGTTCCGCTGAGATCACCGACGTGGCCAAGGCCTTCGGCTCCGTGCAGCGCACCGCCGTGCGCGCCGCGGTCGGCCAGGCCGCGCTGCGGCACGGGGTAGGCCAGGTCTTCCTCAACCTCGCCCGGCGCAAGCAGGGCCTGCTGCACCGCCAGCTCGCGCTGCTCGACGCCATGCAGCGCCGTACACACGACCCCGACAGGCTGGAGGAGCTCTTCCGCCTGGACCACCTGACCACCCGCATGCGGCGCCACGCCGAGAGCCTCATGGTGCTGTCCGGCGCCGCCCCCGGGCGGGCCTGGCGCAAGCCGGTGCCGGTGATCGACATCGTCCGGGCCGCCGTCGCCGAGGTCGAGGACTACACCCGGGTCTCGGTCGAGACGATGCCGGTCAGCGCGTTCGACGGAACCGCCGCGGCCGACCTCACCCACCTCGTCGCCGAGCTGCTCGAGAACGCCACCATCTACTCGCCGCCGGACACCGTCGTACGGGTGCGCGGCGACCTGGTGAGCAACGGATACGCCCTCGAGGTGGAGGACAAGGGCCTCGGGCTGCCGCCCGAGGAGTACGAGCGGCTCAACGCGCTGCTCGCCGCGCCGCCGGAGTTCGACCTGGCCGACAGCGACAGGCTGGGTCTGTTCGTGGTGGCCAAGCTGGCCGAACGCCACGGGATCAAGGTCCTGCTGCGCCGCTCGCCGTTCGGCGGCACGACGGCCATCATGCTCGTGCCGCGCTCGATGGTGACCGAGCAGGCGGCGCTGGAGGCGGGCGGCGGCGACGGCAAGGCCGCGCTGCCGGGCCGTACGAGGAAGAAGGCGCTCGCGGTCGTGACCTCGGGCACCCACGCCGGGCTGCCGAGGAGAGCGCGCCAGACCAATCTGCCGCCGCAGCTCAAGGACGAGAGACCGCCTGAGCCCGAGCAGCCGGCCGAACGCTCTCCCGACGAGGTACGCGACCTGTTCTCCGCCTTCCAGCGGGGAACCCAACGCGCCCGAGAAGAAGCCTCTGAGGAGGGGCCATGAGTAAGGGGGATGCATGAGTGTGCCGACCACGAACACTGGTGAGCTGAACTGGTTGCTGGACGATCTGGCATCCAGGGTCGCGGCGGTGCGCCAGGCGGTCATCTTGTCGACCGACGGCCTGGCGGTGGGCTATTCCAAAGGATTGGTACGCGAGGACGCCGAGCACCTGTCCGCGGTGGCGGCCGGGTTCCAGAGTCTGGCCCGCGGCACCGGGCGCCATTTCGGCGGCGGCGACGTGCGGCAGACCATTGTGGAGATGGAGACGGCGTTCTTGTTCGTGACGGCGGCGGGTCAGGGCACATGCCTGGCCGTGATCGCCGACGCGAACGTCGACGTGGGCCACATCGCTTACGAGATGGCGATGCTGGTCAAGCGGGTTGGGCAGCACATCACCACGAATCCGCGTGCTGGAGCGTCATGAGCGATAGCCCGCAGTGGTTCGATGAGGAGGCCGGCCCCGTGGTCCGGCCTTATGCTCTCATCCGCGGTCGGACGCGCTCCTCGGGAGACGCGTTCGACCTGGTGGCGACCGTACGCGCGATCGGCGACCCGCCGGCCGAGCTCGGTCCTGAACAGCAACTCATCCTGCGGGCAGCCCGTAACCCGATCTCGGTGGCCGACCTGGCCGTCGAGCTCGACCTGCCCGTCGGTGTCATCCGGGTGCTGCTCGGTGACATGCGTGACAACGGCCTCATCTCGGTGACGTCACCCTCGGCTGGAGGGTCGCGCTCGAATGAGCGCATTCTCAAGGAAGTGATCAATGGACTCCGTGCTCTCTGAGGACCCCGTCGCGCTCAAGATCTTGATCGCAGGGGGGTTCGGCGTCGGCAAGACCACTCTGGTCGGGTCGATCAGCGAGATCAAGCCGCTGCGCACGGAAGAGGTGCTCTCCGATCGCGGAATCGGCATCGACGACCTCGACGGCGTGGAAACCAAGAACACCACGACCGTGGCGATGGACTTCGGCCGCATCACGATCCGCGACGGGCTGGTCGTGTACCTGTTCGGCACCCCCGGGCAGGAACGGTTCTGGTTCATGTGGGACGAGCTGTCCTACGGCGCGCTGGGCGCCGTGGTGATCGCCGACACCCGGCGGCTGACTGACTGCTTCCCGTCCGTCGACTACTTCGAGCAGCGCGGCACGCCGTTCGTGGTGGCCGTCAACTGCTTCGAGGGCGCCGACCAGCACAGCGTCGACGACGTGCGCATCGCGCTCGACCTCGACGAGGACGTCCCGGTCATGCTCTGCGACGTACGGCGGCGGACCTCGGCCAAGGAGGTCATGATCACGCTCGTCGAGCACTCCTTGAGGACGCTCGCCTCGGCGAACTAGAGCGCCCGCAGGCCGTTGATCACCTCGCGGAGAAGACTCTCCGACGGGGTGGCGGCCTTGTCGCGCGGGGGCCGCACGGTCACCAGGCCGTACTCGAGCAGGTCCCCCAGCAGCACCCGCACCACGCCGACGGGCAGGCCCAGATCCGAGGCGATCTCGGCGACGGGCCTGCTCTGTCCCGCCGTGCCGCTCAGCAGCCGCCGGTGCTGGGCGCTCAGCTCGGCGTTGGACGGGGCGGGCAACCCGGTCGCGACGACGATCGCCAGCAGGTCGACCTCCGAGGAGGCGGACCGGGTGCGTCCGCGCGCGACCGCATAAGGCCGCACGACGGGCCCAGCCTCCTCGTCAACCCACTCGTGCTCGCGGCTCACGATTCAGATCCCCCATCCTGGTCGCTTTCCTGCCGTCCGCGCTGCCAGCCTGACTGGAGCGAGGAGAGCAATGCCCGGGCCTCCTCGGGCGAGCGCTCCTCAGCCGGCGGTACGGGGGACGGCGCCTGCTTGAGCCTCTGCGGCAGGCTGGTCTGCCGCTCGCGCTGGGGCAGGCCGGTGGCGGGCCGCTCCTCACGCTGTGGCAGGCCGGTGGAGCGCTCGCGTTGCGGCAGGCCCGCCGGACGCTCGCGCTGGGGCAGCCCCGTGGGCCGCTCGCGGCGCAGCGGCTCGACGTCGTCCTGCGGCGCGGCCTGCTGCGGCATCTCCTGGGGCGTCTGCGCAGGCGTCTGCTGCGGCAGCGCGGTGGTCGCGGAACGCCGGCTCGTACGCACCCGGCGCGGCAGCTCACCCGGCGCCGTGGTCTCCGGCCGGACGACGGACACGGAGACGGACTCGAACTCGATCGGCTGCACCGGGGTCGTCATGGGCTCGACCAGCGCGGCCGGCACCAGGACGATGGCCGTCGTGCCCCCGTACGGGCTGGGCTTGAGCGTCACCCTGACGCCGTGCCTGGCCGCGAGCATGCCGACCACCGCGAAGCCCAGCCGCTCCGTCTGCGACGGGTCGAACTCCGGCGGGCTGGCCAGGCGCTCGTTGATGACCCGGCGGGTCGCCTCGTCCATGCCCAGGCCACGGTCCTCCACTTCGACGGCGAAGCCCCTGCCCACCATCTCGCCGCGGACGGACACCTCGTTGGTGGGCGAGGAGAAGGAGGCGGCGTTCTCGATCAGCTCGGCGAACAGGTGCATGAGGTCGGCCACCGCCGCGCCGGAGACGCCGGCCTCGGGCATCGGGTAGACGCGGACCCTGGTGTACTCCTCCACCTGGGCGGCCGCGCCGCTCAGGACGTCCTCCATCGGGATGACGCCGCGCCACCGGCGTCCGGCCGCGCCACCCGAGAGCAGCACCAGGCCCTCGGCGTGACGGCGCATGCGGGTGGTCAGGTGGTCGAGCTTGAACAGCCGCTCGAGAGCCTCGGGTTCCTCCGTCTGGCGCTGCATCTCGTCGAGCAGCCTGAGCTGGCGCTGCAGCAGCGACTGGCTCCTCCTGGCCAGGTTGCGCAGCGCCTCGGAGACGCCCTCGCGCATCCTGGCCTGCCCGACGGCCGCGTCCACGGCCGTGCTCTGCACGCTGTCGAACGCCGCGGCCAGGTCGCCGACCTCGCTGGTCGGGTTGCGGCCCACGTCGATCGGCGGGGCCTCCAGCGCGATGTCCACGCTCTCGCCCTTGCGCAGCTTGTCCACGACCTCGGGCAGCCTGATCTCGGCCAGGTCCAGCGCGGTACGGCGCAGCGCCCCCAGCTCACGGGTGAGCCGGCGGCCGACCCTGATCGAGATGAAGACGGAGAAGACGACCGCGATCAGGCCGAGCGCGCCGGCCACGGCGGCCCGCACCACGATGCCGATGCCCGCGGGCTCCATCCTGGCCAGCAGCTTGTCGCCAGTGCGCCAGACGGCCTCGCGGTACTCCTTCTGCACCTGCTCGGCGATGCCCCGCCAGAGGTCGACGTCAAGGGGCTGGCCGTTGACGTAGCCCTCCAGGAGGTTCTCCATGGTGACGTACCGGGGCGAGAAGTACAGCTTCTCGAACGGCGAGCGCAGCTCCGTGTCGAGGTTGGCCAGGGCCTTCGGGAACAGGTACGTCCGGGTGCCGTCGATGCCGGCCAGCAGGTGGACGTCGTGCATGCTCGCCCGGCCGTTCGAGGCGACGATCAGGGCGTGCTCGCGGGCCAGCAGCTCGCGCACCTCGTCGGCGGCGATGAGGCCCTGGGCCTGCAGGGCGAGGTCGAGGTCGGTGCTCACGATCAGGCGCGAGTAGAGGAGGTGGACCTCGTCGGAGATCTTCGCGTACTCGGTGACGAGGCCGCCGGGGGTGAGCCGGCGCTGGTCCACCTTCAGCCGCATGTCGGGCAGCCGGTCGATGGCCGCGAAGACGGTCTGGAGCTGCGTCTTCATGTCCTGCGTGAGCGCGGCCTGGGTGTCCTCGGCCATCACCCGCTGGCGCAGGGTCTTGTGGTTGTTGTCCACCTTGGCCCGCGCCTTGGACAGCGCGCTGGGATCCTTCACCGTGCCGGCCAGCAGCTCGGCGGAGGCCAGGCGCTCGGTCTGCAGGTTGCCCACCAGGCCGTCGGTGTTGTTGATGATCCCGGTCCAGATGGTCTCAACCCTGAGCAGGTTGACGGCCTCTCCCGCCGTGGTGCTCGCGGCGAAGCCCCAGAGAGCGATCAGGGAGATCAAGGGGATGACGAGCAGCGTCGAGATCTTGAATCTGATGGATCTGCCCGATGCCATGACACCTGCTCCCGGATAGAAGATCGCGGGAGAGAATAGCACCGAACGCGATGGTTTTAAGATCGACTAGCGATAAATCTGTGATATGTCGGGAAATTGAGGGCTTCTGCGCCCTGTCGGCGCCATGTCAGCCGCACGAGCCACGCCGCCAGCACCACCAGCAAGGCGACCTCCGCGCCGAGGAGCAACCGCTCCACGAGCCCGATCATGACCCGCTCGCCCGGCATGGCGACGTAGGTGATCGCCAGCAGCCCGAACCCCCCGGCCAGGGCCACCCACTCCACCACCCTCGCCACGGGCTTCCAGGAGGCGTCTGAGGCCAGTCTGGGAACCATCAGGGCGCCCGCGGCGGGCAGGCTGACGAAGGCGGCGATGGAGACGTACCGGTGGATCTGGGCCGCGAGGTCGAGGTCGTGGCCGATGGGCGTCGTCGGGACGATCGCGGCCACCACCAGCGCGCCCGACCAGACCAGCAGCAACCGCTCGGGCATCCCCTTGATCGGCGCCCCCGCCGCTCGCAGGCCCGCCAGCAGCGCCAGTGACCCGATCCCGAGCACCGCCATCGCGACCTCCGTGACGCCCCCGCGGTCGGACACGGCGTACTCGCTGACGGTGATGTTCATGGGGTCGAGGTAGGGGTCGGGGCCGAACTGCCCGACGACGACGGCGACCACCGAGAACAGGATCGAGGCACAGGCGATCAGGGGGTAGAGCCTCTTTGCTGCGGTCATGGGGGCAACTCTTCCGTTCTGCGCGAATGCGCACATCAGGCCCCGTCCCCGACCCGTCCCTGAGGCGACCCTGAGACGGGAGCCGGAAGGACGGCAAGTTCGCCGGTCGTGCTCCGACCACCTCAGGAACGACCATCCAGAGGAGGAACCGATGAACATCCCACGTATCGGCGTGAGCCTGCCGCATTTCGGACCCCATGCCGGGCCGGACGGCGTGGTCACCGTGGCGCGGGCGGCCGAGCGGCTGGGCTTCCACGCCGTGTCCGTGAGCGAGCGCCTGCTCATGCCCGCCCAGCCCGGCTGGCACAACGGCGCGGACCTGCCGCGGTCGCACGTGTGGGACCCGATCGAGACGCTGACCTGGGCCGCCGCCCACACCGAGCGGATCAGGGTGAGCACCGGCATCGTGAACGCGATCTACCAGCCGCCGATTCTGCTGGCCCGGCGGCTGGCCACGCTCGACCGGCTGTCACGGGGGCGGCTGGACGCCGGCGTCGGCCAGGGAGGCGGCGGCACCCCGGAGACGGCGTACGGCATCGCCGAGGAGTTCGAGGCCGCCGGGGTGCCCATGAGCCGCCGCGGGGCCGGGTTCGAGGAGCACATCGCCGCGATGCGGGCGTGCTGGGGGCCGGATCCGGTCGAGTTCCGGGGCGAGCACTACCGGATCCCGCTGTCGGCGGTCGGGCCCAAGCCGTGGGGCGCCACGATCCCGCTCTTCGTCGGCGCGCTCGTGCCCCGCTCCATCGAACGCGCCGCCCGGGTCGGCGACGGCTTCATCACGGTGGCCCTGCCCTCGGGCTGGGACGACGCCCGCCGCGCCGTCGAGCGCTACCGCGGGTTCGGCGGCAAGGGCACCGTCGTGGTGAACACCGTCCAGGACCATCCGGCGGGGCCGATCTCCGAGGAGTCGTTCCTCGACCTGGTGCTGGGCGACCTGGAGCGGGCGGCGGCCGCGGGCGCGGACGAGACGCACCTCTCGCTCAACCTGGCGTCCGTGCATCCGGATCGCCAGGCCGAGCTGCTGGAGGCGCTCGCGGCCCGGCTCTGAGGATCAGTCGAGGATGTGCCGGGTCGCGCGGGCGTAGCGGGCGCGGATCTCGGGGACCGCCTCCCCCTCGTACGACTCCGTGTCCTCGGAACCCCAGTCGGGGGTGGTCACCAGCGTGGCGGCCTGGTAGGCGGCCCCGTTGGCGACGTATTCGGCGGGAGGGGGCACCGTGATCGGGACGCCGAAGATCGTGGGGGCGATGCGCCGGACCGCCTCGGACCGGGCCGCGCCGCCGATCAGCAGCACCCGCTCCGGCCGCATCGCCAGCGCGTCCAGCGCGTCCGCCAGGCCGCACAGCATGCCCTCGATGGCCGCCCGCGCCAGGTGGGCGGGGGTGGAGGTGGCCAGGGTCAGGCCGTGGATCGAGCCGGTCGCGGTCGGGCGGTTGGGCGTGCGCTCCCCCTCCAGGTACGGGACCAGCGTGAGACCCTCCGCCCCCGGCGGAGCCTGGAGGGCCAGGTCGCTCAGCTCGTCGAGCCCGGCCCCGGTGATCCGGGCGGCGGCGTCCATGACGCGGGCGGCGTTGAGCGTGCACACCAGCGGCAGGAAGCGGCCCGTCGCGTCGGCGAAGCCCGCCACCACGCCCGTGGGGTCGGCGCTGGGCGTCTCCGCGACCGCGAACACCGTGCCGGACGTGCCGAGCGAGACGACGACGTCGCCCGGCCGGGCGCCCACGCCGAGCGCGGCGGCCATGTTGTCGCCCGTGCCCGGCGCGATCACGACCCGCCCGCCCGCGGCCTCCTCCGCCGGGCCCAGCACCCTGGGCAGCAGCGGGACGGCGCCGAAGGCGGCCTTGAGCAGGTCTGTACGGTAGGAGCCCGTCGCCGGCGACCAGTAGCCCGTGCCCGAGGCGTCACCCCGGTCCGTCGTGAGCCGGTCGAGGGGCGGCGTGGGCGCGTCCTGCCAGGCCGCCGCGTCGAACGGGCCCGAGGCGAGCGCGCCCGCCAGCCGCCACGTGAGCCAGTCGTGCGGCAGGCACACCGCCGCCGTGCGCCGCGCGTTGTCCGGCTCGTGCTCGGCCAGCCAGCGCAACTTGGTCACGGTGAACGAGGCGACGGGCACCAGGCCCACGCCGTCGGCCCACGCCTGGGGGCCGCCCAGCTCGCCGATCAGGTCGAGCGCGGCCTGGGCGGAACGGGTGTCGTTCCACAGCAGGGCCTCGCGTACGACGTTTCCGGACTCGTCGAGGCAGACCATGCCGTGCTGCTGCCCGCCCACGCTGATGGCGGCCACGTCGTCCAGCCCGCCGGCCTCCTCGATGGCCCGCAGCAGCGCGGTCCACCAGTGTGAGGGGTGCACCTCGGTGCCCTCGGGGTGGGCGGCGCGGCCCTGCCGCACCAGCGCTCCCGTCTCCGCGTCCCTAATGACGACCTTGCAACTCTGCGTGGAGGAATCGACCCCAGCGACCAGCGTCACCCACGAACTCCTAACAAGTGCTCCAGCGCAAGCTGGTTCAGATGGGAGAAATGGTATCCGCGCGCCGCGGCCTCATCCGGATCGAAGTCGTCGTGGGCGAGGTCGGCCAGCGTCTCACCGCGGTTGAGCGTGGGCAGGCCGAGCTCGTCGACGCGGGAGGCGCGCAGCGCGTCACGTACTTCCGGATCGGCGCGGAAGTTTCGGGCCCGCTCCCGAAGAATCAGATATGTCCGCATATTGGCGGCGGCCGAGGCCCAGACGTCCGATGGCTCCTCGGTGCGCAGCGGCTTGTAGTCGAAGTGGCGGGGGCCGTCGTAGCCGCCGTGCTCCAGCAGGTCCACCAGGAAGAACGCGCTCATCACGTCGCCGTGCCCGAAGATCAGGTCCTGGTCGAAGCGGGGCCCGTGCTGGCCGTTGAGGTCGATGTGGAAGAGCTTGCCGTGCCACAGCGCCTGGGCGATGCCGTGCACGAAGTTGAGCCCGGCCATCTGCTCGTGGCCGACCTCGGGGTTGAGGCCCACCATCTCCGGATGCTCCAGCTCGCCGATGAACGCCAGGGCGTGGCCGATCGTGGGCAGCAGGATGTCGCCGCGGGGCTCGTTGGGCTTGGGCTCGAGGGCGAAGCGGAGACCGTAGTCGTGCTCGCGTACGTAGCCGCAGAGCAGGTCGATGGCCTCCTTGTAGCGCCCGAGCGCCGAGCGCACGTCCTTGGCCGCGTCGGACTCGGCCCCCTCGCGGCCGCCCCAGCACACGTAGGTGGTGGCGCCCAGCGAGGCGGCCAGGTCGAGGTTGCGCATGACCTTGCGCAGCGCGTAGCGCCGCACGTCGCGGTCGTTGCTGGTGAAGGCGCCGTCGCGGAAGACGGGGTGGGTGAACAGGTTGGTGGTGGCCATGGGCACTTTCAGCCCGGTCTCGGCGAGCGCCTTCCTGAACGCCGCGATCGCCCGGTCGCGATCGGGCTCGACGGCGAGCAGGTCGTCGTCGTGGAAGGTGACGCCGTAGGCCCCCAGCTCGGCCAGCCGATGCACGCTCTCGACAGGGTCGAGGGGCGCCCGAGCGGCGTCCCCGAACGGATCGCGCGCCTGCCAGCCGACCGTCCACAGACCGAAAGTGAATCGATCATCAGGGGTTGGCTCGTACATGCCTTCGATGCTCCCCTGGTGATCAGTTGTTCACAAGCCCGAGGGATCACGCCCCACGCTGATCTCCTCCGCGATCTTCCTGATCTCCGTCACCTCGAGGCCGGGCGCCTTGGGCAGGTCGCGCAGCAGCGCGTCCATCACCACAGGCACGGGCTGGCCGGCGAACCGCCCCGCGATGCCGTGGACCGCCAGGAACAGAGCCTCTTCGGTGTCGTGCATTCGGCAATCTCCTTGTTCGGGTACCGGGAGAACGCTACGGCCTCCGCACGACACTTCGCTCGCTACCTCTCCAGCGTGTTCCGGACGGTGGCGCAAATCTCGTCGAGATGGCGTACCTGCTCGGGGGTGAGGATGTCGAACAGGCTGCGCCGCACCTCCTCGACGTGGCCGGGGGCGGCGGCGGCCAGGGCGGCGTAGCCGTCGCCGGTGAGCACGGCGAAGAAGCTGCGACGGTCGGCGGGGCAGCGCTCGCGGCGGATCCACCCGCGCTCCTCCAGGCGCGCCACGGCGTGCGACAGACGGCTCTGGGAGCTCTGGGCCCTGGCGGCCAGTTCGCTCATGCGCATCGAGCGCTCAGGCGCCTCGGAGAGCGCCACGAGGATCATGTAGTACGTGTGCGGCATGCCCGCGTCCCGCTGCAACTGCCGGTCGAGCGCCTCGTTGAGGAGCTGGGTCGCGGCCACGAGGTTCCGCCAGGCGTGCTGTTCGTCCTCATCCAGCCATCTGGTCACCCTCCCAATTTAGTTGAACTCTCATATACTTGGGGCAGAACTTTGTCGAAAGGGGTAGACCATGCCGGTCCAGCGGCTCAACCACGCGGTCCTTTACGTCCGTGACGTGGAGCGCAGCGTCGCCTTTTACCGGGAGGCCCTCGGCTTCGAGGTCGTCATGGGCATGCGGGGCGCCGCGTTCCTCCAGGCTCCCGGCTCGTCCAACGACCACGACCTGGGCCTGTTCGAGATCGGTGCGAACGCGGCCCCCTCAACGGCCGGCCGCACCTCCGTCGGCCTCTATCACCTGGCGTGGGAGGTCGACACGCTCGAGGAGCTCGAACTGGTCGAGGCCAAGCTGTCCGAGCTGAACGCGCTGGTCGGCGCCTCCGACCACAGCACCACCAAGGCGCTCTACGCCCGCGACCCCGACGGGCTGGAGTTCGAGGTGTCGTGGCTGGTGCCGGCCGCGCTGCTGACCGAGGAGATCCTCGCCGGCCGCACCAGCATCCGCGCGCTCGACCTGAGCGCCGACAAGCAGCGGTACGGCGCACAGACCAGGGGCGGCGTGGGCGTGTCCATCCCCGTCTGAAGTACCGTGGAAGCATCGACCCCTCCTTCCGCGGAGACCTCCACGGCCGACTTCCACGGAGAACGGTCATGCCAAGCGATCCTGACCATGTGCTCGACGCCATCGACGGTGTCGTCGACGAGTGGGAGACCCTGAGCGCTGACGCCATGCGCTGGGCGCCTCCCGAGACCAAGAGTCCCGATTTCATGACCGAGGTGACCGAGATCTTCGGTCCGCTGGTCAACGCGTTCTCGCAGGCGCTGCGTCCGGTCAGCGACGCGTTCGAACGGGTGCTGCAAACCTTCGACGGTGACGACGAGCGGGACTGACCCCGCCCGTCGTCACGATTCCCGGGCCCGGTGCGGTCAGGGGGTGCGGCGGCGAGGGGTGCGGCGGGGGTAGGCCTTGGCCGTCTCCGCCAGGCGGGCGGCGTGCTCGGCCTGCTTGCGCCAGTGCCCGTAGGCGTCGCCGCGCTGGGCCAGCCGGTCGAGCTCGCTCATGGTCGCCAGCGGGATGAACGCCGGCTCGGCGTCGCGCCACGGCGTGCCCGGCAGCGGCATGAACGTGTGCGTGTGGATGCGGGCGCCCAGGTCGGCCAGGTCGGAGGCGAGTTCGAGCGAGCTCGCCTGATCCTGCTCGGTCTCGCCCGGCATGCCGAAGATGAAGTCCACGTTCGGCCGGAAGCCGTGCTCGACCGCGATCCGGACGGCATCGCGTACGGGCGAGGTGTCGTGACCGCGCCCGGAGGCGGCCAGCACCCGGTCGGATCCCGACTGCGCGCCGATGATCAGGTTGTCGTTGGCCACATAGCGCTTGAGCAGCCGCATGGCCTCCGGGGTGACGTGCTCGGGGCGCACTTCGGAGGGGAAGCTGCCGAAGAACACCCGGCCGTGCGGCGGCAACTCCTCCTTGACCCCGGCCAGCAGCCCCTCCACCGCGTCGAGGTCGGGGTCGGGCCCGGGAGAGCCGTAGGAGAGCGAGGTCGGCGTGATGAACCGCACGTCGCGCAGGCCCCTGGCGACCATGCCGCGCACGTGCTCGCGCACACTGGCGACCGAGCGGTGGCGGAACTGGCCGCCGAACATGAACGGCGTCTGGCAGAAGCGGCAGGTGTAGCGGCAGCCCCGGGTGATCTCGATCGGCCCGTTCCTGCCCGTGAACGAGGGGTAGGCGTCGAGCGGCAACTGCGGCGCCGGCCTGGTGCGCAGCGCGACGCCGTCGGCGTCCTTGATGGCCAGGCCGGGCACCGAGGTGAGCGGCTCGTCCCGCTGCAGCGCCCGGACGAGGGCGATGATCGTGGACTCGCCCTCGCCGATCGCCGCCAGGTCCCAGCCGGCGTCGATGACCTGCTGCGGCTCGGCCGTGGCGTGCACGCCGCCCGCGATGTGCAGCCCCCGCCCGCCGCTGAGCGACCTGACCGTGGCCAGCTCGGCGGCCATGGCCTCGGCGTCAGGGGAGTAGAACGACCAGAGCACGAGCACGCGGTCGGCCTCACCGGCCACGATGTGCGCGGCGGTCTCTTCGGGGGTGGTGCCGAGCCGCAGGTCGTGCTCGACCCCCGCGGTCTCCAGGGCGGCGAGCAGCGCGTGCACGCCGTACGTCACCGCCTTGCGATAGCGGACCACCACGCTCACTGCCAGCCCCACGTCCCGCAGCGTAGCCCAGCACGCCCGCCATGGAATCAACAGCGCTGTTACTTTAACCTCATGACCGGACTGGGAACGTTGATGCGTCACGTCCACGAGCTGATGGACAACGCCATCGCCGACGTCTACGCCGGCGTCGGCCTGCCGGAATACCGGCCCCGCTACTCCCCCGTCGTGCGCACACTGGTCGAACAGGGCCCGATGGCCATCCGCGACCTGGCCAAGGCCATCGGCGTGACCCACTCGGCCGCCAGCCAGACCGTGATCCAGATGCGCCGGGACGGGTTCGTCACCATGGAGAAGGGCGCCGACGCCCGCCACCGCATCGCGCACCTCACCGACAAGTCCCGCGCCGCGCTCCCCCTCATCGAGGCCGAGTGGCAGGCCACCGCGCGGGCGATGCGCGAGCTGGACGCGGAGCTGCCCGTGCCGCTGGAGGAGATGCTGGGGGCCATGCTGCGGGCGCTGGGCCGGCGCGATTTTCGCGCGCGCATCGGGGACCTGTCGCTCTAGACTCGTCCTCATGACCTGGCGACATTGATCCATAACCAAGGGGCGCGGGCCTCCGAGACGACGAGCACTCGGAGTCCCTACTCGTCCCCCTGGAAGGCCCATGCTCGTCGCATCGCTGTACGTCTACGCGTTCCTCAGTGAATTCATCCTGATCTACCCGGTCTACACGCTGCTGTTCACCGACACCGGGATCTCGGTCGCCCAAGCCTCCTCCCTGTTCGCCATCTGGTCGCTGACGGGCCTGCTGCTGGAGGTCCCCTCGGGCGCCTGGGCCGACACGGTCTCCAGGCGTCTGCTCCTGTTCCTGGGCCCGCTGCTGACGGGCCTCGGGTTCGCGCTGTGGCTGCTGTTCCCGTCCTACTGGGTGTTCGCCCTCGGGTTCGTCCTGTGGGGCGCGGGCGAGGCGCTGATCTCGGGCTCGTACGAGGCCCTGGCCTACGAGGAGCTGGAGCGGCGCGGCCGGGCTCACCGCTACGCGACCGTGATGGGCCGGGCGACCTCGCTCGGCCTGGTCGCCAACGCGGCGGCCATCGGCCTGGCCGTGCCCGTCTTCGCCGCCGGCGGCTACCCCGTCGTGGGCATGGCCAGCGTGCTGGCCTGCGTCGTGGGCGCGGCCGTGGCCCTGACGCTGCCCGAGCACCGTACGCCCGGCTCGGCCGGGGAGCGGCGCTACCTGGCGATCCTGCGTGAGGGGATCACCCAGGCCCGCGCGGACCGCGGCGTGCTGCGCGCGGTGCTGCTGGTCTCCTTCGTGACGGCCATCTGGGGTGCGCTGGAGGAGTACGTGCCGTACCTGGGCGCCGAGACGGGCGTGGCCAAGACCACGATCCCGCTGCTGATCCTCCTGGTGTGGGTGGGCGCCACGGCGGGCGGCCTGCTGGCGGGACCGGCCGAGCGCATGCCCGCCCGCGCGTACGCCCTGACGCTCGGCCTGGCGGCGGCGGCCCTGGCGGCGGGGGCGGCCAGCGGGCACGCGGCCGGGTTCGTGCCGATCGCCGTGGCCTTCGGGGCGTTCCAGCTCGCGGGGGTGCTGGCCGACGTGCGGCTGCAGGAGCGCATCACCGGCCCGGCCCGCGCCACCGTGACCTCGGTCGCCGGCCTGGGCACGAACGTGGTCACGCTGACCGTCTACACCGCCTATGGGGCGGCGTCGCCGTACGCGTCGCATGGGGTGACGTTCACGCTCCTGACGCTCCCGTACGTGCTCATCGCCCTGCTGGCGGCTCAGTCGTCGCGGTAGAGCGACAGGCACACCAGGTCGGCCTCGAACCCGATGGCCTGCCAGAAGTCGTGGTCGGCCGTGGCCGCGCGGTCGGACAGGTGGCGGACGGTCCGCGCGCCCTGCCCGAGCAGCCACCCGACCGCGGCCTCGGCCAGGGCCCTGGGCACGCCCTCGCCGCGTTCGCGCGGCAGGGCGTACAGGGAGTCGATCTCCCCGACCAGGCCGGGCAGCAGGCCGTCGCCGCCGCCGAGCCGGCCCTTGACGAATCCGACGAGCTCGTCGTCCGCCTCCGCCACCAGGCAGAAGGCGTCGCGGTGCCAGGCGGACATGGACAGCATCCGGGCCAGGTCGCGCCGGCCCTCATCGCTGAGCGGCCCGCCGCCCGGCGTCTCGGCGCACATGCGGTCCCACAGGCCGCAGACCGTCTCGCCCTCGCCCTCGCGAATCCGTCTGATCTCCATACCCGTTTCTTCGGTTCACCGGGCCCAGGATTACGGTCAGTAGCGGGACGGAATTCGCTTGGGCAGAGGCGGCGGCTCGGGCACCTCCTCCTCGTCCTGCGGCGGTCGCGGCGGCTCCTGCCGGGCCCCGCGCCAGCGGGAGGGGAAGACCGAGGCGGCCAGCAGCAGGCACCCGACGGGCAGGGCCCAGGTGTCGAGGAGCCCCAGGTACGTCTCGACGTACGGGCGCGGCAGCAGGACGGGCACCAGCCAGGGCACGCCCGCCTGCGCCGCCGCGCCGAACCCGGTGAAGACCAGGCCGGGCACCAGGGACGCCAGCGGCGAGATCCGCGACCCGGCCAGCACGCCGACGAAGGCCATGGTGGCGGTGAGCGTGCCGAGCGCGACCCACTCCGGGGCGAGATGGGCGTGGCCCAGGAAGCCCGCCGCGATCAACGGCGTGGCCGGCAGGCCCGCACCGGCGCCGAGCAGATGACGAACACCATTACGCACAGAGAACACCTCCAGCAACGGGACCTTACCGATCCGTCAGGATGTTCACCTTTAAGGCGGCAAATTCCCGATTCAGGTCTACGACCAAAAAGCCGCCATAACACCGAAATAGTGCTCGTTTGGTATCTAAGCAGGATTCGTAGCAACCGTTAGCTTGACAGCACCCCCACCCGAGGAGTGCACATGTTGAGTAAGCGCTGTGCGCTGGTCGGCGGCGTCATCCTCGCCGTCAGCCTGGCAACCCCACTCAGCCCAGCAGCAGCCGACCAAGCACCTCAATCCGCCTCCCCCGCACCCCCCACCATGATCGACGCACTCGAGCGCGACCTCGGTCTGTCCGAGGCGCAGGTCGTCACCCGGCTGGCCAACGAAGAGAAGGCCATGTCCGTGGAGGCGAACCTGACCACCGCACTGGGCGCCTCGTACGGCGGGGCCTGGCTCAACGCCGACGCCTCCAAGCTCATGGTCGCCACCACGGACGCGGCGGCGACCGCGGCCATCGAGGCGCAGGGCGCACAGCCCGTCGTCGTCTCGCGCTCCATGGCACAGCTCAACGGCGTCATGGCGCAGCTCGACCGGGCACCGCGGCGCGCCCAGCTCGGCGCGGCCCTGTGGTTCGTGGACGTGACCACCAACACCGTCTCCATCCAGGCCGCCACGGTCGCGGCCGCCGAGGCCCTCGCCGCCGCGGCGGGCGTCGACAGGAGCGCGGTGAGCGTGGCGGCGACCGCTGAGCAGCCGACCACGTACATCAACATCATCGGCGGCGCGGCGTACTACATCGGCGGCAGCCGCTGCAGCGTCGGCTTCGCCGTCACCAGGGGCAGCACCCCCGGCTTCACCACGGCAGGGCACTGTGGCCGGGCCGGCAACGCCACCACCCAGCCGACGGGCACCTTCCAGGGCTCGTCGTTCCCGGGCAACGACTACGCGTGGGTCGCCGCCCCCGGCAACACCGCCACGCCGTACGTACGCGGCTCCGGCGGCGCGAACGTGACCGTCCGCGGCTCCACGCAGGCCTCGGTCGGCTCGTCCATCTGCCGCTCCGGCTCCACCACCGGCTGGCGCTGCGGCACCATCCAGCAGCACAACGCCACCGTCCGGTACGCCCAGGGCACCGTCACCGGCCTGACCCGCACCAGCGCGTGCGCCCAGCCCGGCGACTCCGGCGGCTCGTTCATCTCGGGCAGCCAGGCCCAGGGCATGACCTCCGGCGGCTCGGGCAACTGCTCGGTCGGCGGTACGACATATCACCAGCCGGTCAATGAGGCCCTGAGCGCGTACGGGCTCACCCTCAGAGTCGGCTAGGCCCCCGAAACCGCGCGGCGTGCCCTTTCCCCGGGCGCGCCGCGCCATTTCACGTCGGCGGCCGGTGGCGCCGCGATCGGAAGCATCGGACATGATCTTTTCCCGGGGCCGATGACTTTCGCCGGGCCGCCGGGTCTGCACATCGACGAGAGAAAGGACCTCGCGATGAAGCGACCCGTCCTGGGCAGCCTGCTGCTGTCCAGCACCGACCCCGACCGCCTGCGCACCTGGTACGCCGCCGTACTCGACCCGGAGGGCGACACCGACGTCAACGGGTACCGGGTGCTCAAGTTCGGGGACTTCTTCCTGTTCATCGACTCCAGGACGGACGTGGCCGACAAGAACCCGGAACCCGGCAGGGTGATCATGAACTTCGACGTGGCGGACGCCCGAACCGTCGCGGCCCGTATGGACCGGGCGGGCGTGACCTGGCTGGCCGAGCTCGAGGACCGAGACGGCAGCCTGTTCGCCACCGCGATCGACCCGGACGGCAACTACGTCCAGATCATCCAGCTCAGCGAGGCGCATCGAGGGGGGATGTGACCATGTTCGGCACGAGCAAGGCGTTCAGCGGCTTCTCGGTGAACGACATCGAGACCGCCGGGAAGTTCTACGGCGAGACCCTGGGCATCCGGGTCTCGGAGGCCAACGGCCTGCTGACCCTGCACCTGGCGGGCGGCACGGAGGTGCTGGCCTATCCCAAGGGGGACGCGCACGTCCCGGCCACGTACACGATCCTCAACTTCCCCGTCGAGGACATCGACAAGGCGGTGGCGGAGCTGACGGCGCGCGGGGTGCGGTTCGAGCGCTACGAGGGCTTCGAGCAGGACGAGCACGGCGTGGCCAGGGGCGACGGCGGCCCGCCGATCGCCTGGTTCACCGACCCGGCGGGCAACATCCTGTCGGTCCTCCAGGTGTGATCCCTCGGCCGGGCGCGCGCGCCGTGGCGAGCGCGCGCCCGCTCAACCGGCCCCCCGCGATCGGTGGCGGGCCGCATCACTCCGGGAGCCGGCCGCGTCGCCGGAAGGTCGTGTCGGACGGGAGCAGCCCCGCGACGACCGCGGCGAGCCCCGCACGGCACGCGGCGAACACCACTGAGCCGGCGGCCAGCAGGAAGGGAATACCCAGGATCACAAAGAGGAACAGCCATCCTAAGATCACGGGAGAATGGTACGCAGCCCTGCCAAGGGACAGCCGACGCTTTGGCCGGCCTTCCTGTGACCACCACCGGCAATTCGGCGGTCAGCCCATTCCGGGGAACGAATTCTGGCGATCGCGCGAATCCGTCCGCGGTGCATTCGCCCGGCCCCCGGCCGAGAGCCCGTCCTTATCAGCCCGGTGACGCCGCCTTTGTCTGCTCGGCGATGAGCGTGCTGGAGCGGAGCACTCCCTCCCCGCTCAGCGCCTGCCCGTCGTCGACTTTCCAGACCTCGAAATGATGGCTCCCCGGCCGGGCCGACTCCCACCGGTGGTGCTGCCAGGAGCCGCACGTGAACCGTACGGCCTCGCCCTCCGGCCGCAGGGCGATCCAGTACGGCGTCACGCTCCGCGGGCAGGCCAGGTTGGCCCAGATCTCGACGCTCCCGGCGGCCTCCTGGGACCAGACGTGCGAGTTCAGGCGGGAGGCCATGCGGTCGATCCTCCAGGGAAAGCCCGCGCCGCCCGCCGGAGGCGCGGGGCTGGAGGCCGGGGCCGACACGGCCGGTGGGGGCGGGCCGAGCGGCCGTGACACCACGACCAGGGTCGCCACCACGGCCGCCGCCGCCCCGATGCCGCCCCAGAGCATCGCCCGGCGGCTGACGCCCCAGAGCACTGCCCGGCGGCGTGCCGGCCTGACCGCCGGAGGCCGGTACGCGAGCCCATCGGCGCTGCCGGCGGAGGGCTCCATGAGCTCCCGCCACCGCTCCTCCCACAGCCCGGGATCGGCTCCGCAGGCCGTCACGTACGCCCTGACGAAGTCCAGCGAAGGTGGTTCGTCCGGGTTCAGGCGGCGCGACACCGTGCTGGAGTGGTACCCCATGCGGCTGCCGATCTCCTGCAGCGACGTCGCCCCCCGCAACCGCCGCAGGTCGTCGACGAAGCCGGCCAACGGACCGGAGTGCCGATCGATCGGGCGATCCTTGCGTCCACCGCGTGCCACGGCAGCCTCCGCCGGCGTCGGGGTTGGTGCGGTTGTTGCAGCCATTAATGCGCAACGTCAGAGCCTGTTCAAGGCCGTCGGCGGCCATGAGCCTCGACAGCAGCGCACCCCCTCACCCGACAGGAGGCACCATGACCAGAGTCATAGGCGCACTGACCGCTCTGGGCGCCGCGATCACCCTCAGCCCCGTACTCGCCACGGCCCCCGCCGCCGCATCGACCACCGCGTCGACAACTGCATCGACAACTGCGGCGCCAACTGCGGCGACCACCGCGTCACGGACCACTGCCATTGCGGCGCGGACTTCGACCACCGTGACGCAGACCTCGACCGCGGCGGCGCAGACCTCGACCGCGGCGGCGCAGACCTCGGCCGGGGCGGCCTGTCGCATCGCCGCCAACATCTACCGGCGCAGCAACACCCGCTACCAGATCGGCGCCGGCGCGAGCGGCTGCGGCCGCGGCCTCTACGCGATCACCTGCCGTCCCCTGCACCGCCACGGCTTCCCGCTCCCGCGCTGGCACGAGCACGGGATCTACAGCAAGCACCAGAACAACGCGATCCTGTTCCTGACGCCGCGCATCCGCGGCACCAACAACGACCACTACAAGGCCAAGTGCTGGTTCTACCGCGACAACCGCCTGCTCGGAACCCGCACCACGCACACCATCCAGCTCTGACGTCCCGGCCTCGGGGAGGCGGCTCACACCGAGTCGCCTCCCCGGGCGTTCATCGGACGCTCACTGGGCGTTCCAGAACATCGCGGCCAGCCGGCCGGCCAGCCGGGCAACATCCTGTGACCCGTCGACCTCCAGGATCGGGAGGTCGAGTTCGAGCGCCTGGCGGCGTACCTCCCGATCCCACAGCTCGTCACGGGCCAGCCTCATCGCGAACGCTTCGGCGTGGTCTACGTCCCCCCAGTTCGCCCGTGCCCGATCGGTGTCGGCGAACCGGTCGCCCAGCGCGCGGCGGCGGAACTCGGGTGTGGGCAGCAGAAACACGGCCTGCTCGGGCCGCGTCAGCAAGGGCGCGACCTCGGTGGGCAGCGTACGGAAGTCATCGACGACCACCGGCCGGTCGGTGGGCAGGGCGAGCAGGTCCTCGACCACGAATCCGAACGTCTCGCCGTGCAGGCTGGGCATCGCCAGGAAGATCTCCTCCGGGGTACGCCCGGCCCACCGCTGTTCCAGGGGCGTTCGCAGCAGCGCGTCCAGGTGGGGCTGTCGCTGCGGGGTACACCGCCGCACGTAGCCGCGTTCGGCCAGGTCGCCGTCGTACACGAGCACGTCGTACCGTTCGGCCAGGACCCGGCTCAGCGTGCTCTTGCCCGTGCCGGTGCCACCGGCGACCCAGCGAACATGCGCGAGCCGACGACCGAGGCCGGCGAAGTCATCCATCACGACCGGCAGTTTCACAGGCCGCACCGGCCAGAAACAGTCTTGTTCTCGCACCCCCACGTCGGCGAAGATCAAGGAAGAGGCCCGGCAACAGCCATCCCTCGATCCAGTGAGAATCACCGAACTGTGCGCCGGTTCGGGACTTCCGGGGGCGACGTCATCCTGTCCAGGCGGAAGACTGCCCGGGGCGTAACGTGCCTCCTGGACCACCTCCATATCCTGCGAGGGGGACACGATGACGTTCGCGAACAGCGAGTCGTGGCGATTTCGAAGAGCCGGTCGACATACTCCCTCATGCGGCTCTGTACGTACGCGACGCACTCGGCCTGAACGTAGGCGCGGGCGCGGACATACCGCCTCCGCTGTCCGGCGATGTCACCGACCACACCGCCGAAATAGCCGAAGACCTGCGCCGGCAGGCCGCGGCAGAATGGCTGGACTGGTGGCGGCGGGTGATCGGTCCCGAAGATCGGGGGACTCGGCTCGCTCAACTCCTCGATCCGCCAGAATGGCATTCGCCGGCCGATCAGCCCGTATTACGCGGGGCGATGCCCGCCCTTCACGAGGAGGCGGAGCATTTCGCGGAAATGATCCGGACCGAGCTGATAAAACGCGAGGGGCCTCCATCAGTGCCCTCCTATCGCGCAGTACGCCGAGCCGCCGAGAACACCGTCACCACCTTCGGCATATCCCCTGGAAAGGCCCGGCGGGCGCCCTTCATGCGATCATCGTCCTCATGACCCCGACCAGAAAGTGCCGTGCCGCGTAGGCGCCCTTCCGAGGTCCGTACACCGGGATCGATGTGCGGCACCCACAGAGCCCTGATCCATCACGTCCCCGGGCTCGGCCGCCGCCCCATGGCCGCGGTGACGGCTCTCGAACACACCCGCATGCGACCAGGCGACGTCGGGGCGAGCCTGGTGGCCTGGCAGGCAGCGGTCCTCGTCGGAACCACCGGCCGGGTCTTCGGCAGGTGCCTGTGCGAGGAATGCACCGGCGACGCGCCACGCCTGCGCCTTCACCGGGCTCTCTCGGCCTTACCGCCGTGGTCGAGACCGTACCTGTACGGGCTGATCCTCCCCGTTGATCGGTATTACCTCAGCCGCACCTCACCGGATCCGCTCGCGTCCCCCGATCTGCCCTGGTGGCAGCAGAGGCGTCTCGACTCTCCTTCCTGACAGCTTGTCAAGCATCCGACCTGCGGCTCGGCGGGGGACAGGCGGGGACCGTGCGGCCAGTTGTCCCTTCTGGTGCGCCATAACGGGAAGATATGACCCCTTTGGTATGACTTCCGTAGATCTCTGCCAGCCGCTAACTTGACTGCATCCCGTTACAAGGAGTGCAAATGTTGAGTAAGAGCTGTGGGCTGGTAGGCGCCGCCGTACTCGCCGCCTGCCTGGCCACCCCCCTCAGTCCCGCAGCCGCTGACACACCCCCTCAATCCGCCTCTCCCTCCCCCGCGCCACCCACGATGATCGACGCCATGGAGCGCGACCTCGGCCTCACCGAGGAGCAGGCCAACACCCGGCTCGCGAACGAGGAGCGCGCCACCGCCACCCAGGCGACGCTGAGCGGCCGGCTCGGCGACGACTCCTACGGCGGCGCCTGGCTGAACCAGGACGCCTCCAAGCTGGTGGTCGCCACCACCGACCCGGCCGAGAGCGCCGAGATCGAGGCGCAGGGCGCTCAGCCGGTGGTCGTCGAGCGCACACTCGCCCAGCTCGACGCCATCATGACCCGGCTCGACCAGGCCCCGCAGAGGACCCGGTCAGGAGCCGCCCTCTGGTACGTGGACGTGACCGCCAACAAGGTCGCCGTCCAGGCCCCCACGGCGGAGGCCGCCCAGGCCCTGGCCGACGCGGCCGGCGTCGACAAGAACGCGGTCACCGTCTCGGCCACCGCCGAGCGCCCGACCCCGTACATGGACATCATCGGCGGCGCCCCCTACTACATCGGCTCCAGCCGCTGCAGCATCGGCTTCGCCGTCACCAGGGGCTCGACGCCAGGCTTCGTCACCGCGGGCCACTGCGGCCGGGCCGGTAACACCACCTCCAACCCCAGCGGCACCTTCCAGGGCTCGTCGTTCCCGAGCAACGACTACGCCTGGGTCGCCACCCCCGGCCACACGCCGCGCCCGTGGGTACGCGGTTCGGGCGGCGCCAACGTGATCGTCCGCGGCTCCACGCAGGCGGTGGTCGGCTCCTCCGTCTGCCGCTCCGGCTCGACCACGGGCTGGCGCTGCGGCACCATCCAGCAGCACAACGCCACCGTCACATACCCGCAGGGCTCGGTCAGCGGCCTCACGCGCACCTCGGTCTGCGCCGAGCCCGGTGACTCCGGCGGCCCGTTCATCTCGGGCAGCCAGGCCCAGGGCGTGACCTCCGGCGGCTCCGGCAACTGCTCGTCCGGCGGCACCACGTACCACCAGCCCGTCAACGAGATCCTGAACGCCTTCGGCCTCACCCTCGTCACCGGCTGACTCCCCACATGACGGCGTGCTCGGACCCTCCGCCCGGGCACGCCGTCATGTGTACGCGATCCCGTCCCAGTTCCAGGGGCGACCTGTCACCTGCGATCACCGAACGGCCTCGAAGAGTACACTCGGCCTCCTCTGCAGGCAGCCCAGAAAGCGTGACCGGATGAGGCGTTACCGGATGAGGCGTTACCGGAGAGGCCTTGTCGCGGCAATCGTCGCCGGCACGTACGCCGGTCTGGTGGTGATCCTCGGCGTCGTCTCAGCGGTGATCCTGATGACCGTGCAGGATCCGATCCTGCTCACCGGCGTCGCCCTCATGATCATCACCGTCCCTCTCGGCCCACTGATCTGGTGGGGCTGGGACCTGGTCCCCCCTTCGATGGGGGACCCCGTGCTGCTCGTCGCGCTCCTCACCGCCGCCGGCCTCCTGCAGTCGTACCTGCTCTGGCGCGTCCTGCGCGGCCCCGCACTCCACGAGAACCGCCCCACCTGACCCGCCGCCCTCCCACGCGCCCTCCCACGCGCCGGCCCACCTCCGCCTCTCAACCTGACGACAGAGCCGCGACAGGTTCCGACAAGCGCGCCCTGCTTGCCTGGGTCCCGCGCCGGGCCTTTGCCGACCCGGTCGAAGAACTCGCATTCAGAACGGAGACCGCCGACAAGTGAGGGTCATCACAAGACTGGCCGTGACCGCTGCGACCGCGGCCACGATAATCTCATCAGCAGGGCCGGCAATTGCCGCTGACAATACTGAATTCCGTGCACCGGGATCACCGAACGGCGATCCTGTCAATATAGCGGCAATATGGATGGGTCCGTTCCAATCGCTCCGAGAGTGCAGCAATTCTCGGCGGGAAATGGACTACTATTACCAGGTCAGCAACTGCGGCTACATTCATTCCCATCCCGGATGGTATTATTCGTGGTGGTAATGCCCACATTCACCGGCCGACGTAGATAGCCACCAACGGGCACCGTGCCGCCCACCCCATCCACGGCGCCGTCGAACCTCATCCCCCCAGGAGCCGACTTCCCCGGACCCCCATCCGGAACGTCCGCACCACACCGCATCAACCACAGAAGGCCCTCACCCCGATCTCAAGGTGAGGGCCTTCTACCTGCGAAGGATCGGGCTTCGAACCCCGGTTGGCGTTGCGACCCGTTCCGATGACGCCATACAAGCCGCAGTCCGGACGCTCGCATTCACCCGGCTGTCACGCGCCAGGAGCCCGGTAGGCCACGTCCATCCGCGCGGCATCGTCGATCTCCTCCGGCGTCAGCAGAACAACCGTCTTCGTTCGCACCGCCCCGGACGCCGATATCGTGAGCCCCACAGCGGCCGAAGCCGCATTGCTCGGCAGGTCGAGGATCACATACGTGTCCGTCTCGCCGAACGCGAAATACATCTGCTCGACCCGGCCGCCGACGCTCTCCGCCATATGCTCCACCGCTTGCCGACGTCCGGTGCCGCCATCTCGCAACACTCCTTTGAGGCCATCGGCGGTGTAGGTCGCCTGAATCAGGTATTTGGGCATGGTCGAGTCCCTCTCCTCGTGCCACCACCCCGCGCAGGGGCGGCCATTACGGTCACGTGGTCGAAGTTCTCGGCTTGGGGCGACGGTAATCCCACGCGCTGTACTGGTTTCCCCTCTCAACCACCCACGGTCCTGCCACTCGGCGCGGCGATCATCCCGGAGCCGGAGGCTCTTGTGAGGCGTGATCCACTCATGGGACATTGCGCCTCGTGGACAGGTATCGGAGATCTCTCTGATACCGAGCCGCTCTCGATCACCAACTCGATCGGCCGCACGCGATGCCGGGCCTGAACCAAGCTTCTGAGTTCTGGAACGGCCCAAGGGCCGATGCGTGGACCGCACGAGGCCGCTCTTCCCAAAAGGGATAGCAGGGGCGCCGTCGGCCGCCGCATGGCCCACCGTCAGCGGCGGCCCCGACTCATTTCCGAGACCGAGAGCCACGCATCACAGTTCCGACACGGCCGCGAACCTACGTCTCACCTGGGATGTCTCACAATGTGTCACGAACTGCAAACGCAGCGTGAAATGTCCGGAATGGGAGACCTCGTGAACGCCCACCCCCGTAGCCTGTCGATCCTGACCGCCTTCGCGCTCCTCACTACCGGGTGCGCCGGCCTGGCTACCGCGCCCATCGCCGTCGCCACCTCCACACGCACTCCAGCGCCGGCAGACTCGGCCATCGACGACAGCACGCCTGAGCCCACCAATACGCCTTCCGCCAGCGACTTCAAGATTTCCATTCGGATCCTGGAGAAGGCCTGCTTCGGCAGCGCCGGCTGCAACATCACCTACCGGATCAAGCCGTCCTACAGCGGCCCCGACCTGACCAGTGATCAGGAGTTCACGGTGACGTACGAGGTGCGCGGCGGCGAGGACCCGCAGATCAACTCGTTTGAGATGACGGGCGAGGAGGCGTCCTTCGCTTCGGAAGAGTTCATCTCCACCTCGTCGTCGGCATCGAAGCTGCGCGCCGTGGTCACCGACGTGTTCTGACCAGCTTCACGATCGGATGCCTCACTCCCCTGCAGCTTTGTCCGTGTCGTTTGATCCGACGCAGGGGCGGCAACATGCCGCGGGGCACATCAAGCGAGAAGAACTAGCGGCTGGTCAAAGCAGGAGCGCAGATAAGTGGCCGCTGTCTTCTGGGAACCGACAAAGGTTCGGCTGATGTAGGCGGCAAACCCCGCCGATGTCGCGCCCAACGCGCTCGGTAACGACCGCGACTGCGGTGCTCTGGGCGTAGAGAGTCAGGGTCGCGAAGACGATCAGGAGGACGAACCCGGCTACCTTCGCCATCTGCACGTTGCGGAATGACTGGCAGGCCTGGGCGGTGGCGATCTGGTGGTAGTTGTCCAGCCGCGCGTGGATGGCCTTCCACAGAGCTAGCAGTATCAATCCCCCGCGCCAGTGAGTTCATTCTCGGCCGCTGACAGATCATGACGGGGAGCCTGCTCGGCTTCGGCCGCACCTGACGCGGCCGAAGAATTGGTTCGGGCTCAAGTCATAGGAGTGCCTGCATCCAAGCATCAATTTCGAGCGCGGAGAGATGAAGCGTTCGCAGGAGAGTGAGTAGGCGGGGAAGGCGAAGGCAGAAGCTGACCGCTGAGAACCTTGGCCATGTATGTACGGCTCCGGTTCATGTCGAGCGAGAGGTCCCCACTTTGGATCCCCGAGGTCAAAACGAGCAGGCGAAACGCGCGAGAAAAGTCTTCGCGGATCGACCTGAAAGTGATCTCCATGAGACTGGGCCACTCGTGCCTGAGCTTCGCTGCGGATGTCTACACGTCCGTTGTCCCGAAGCTCGCGCAGGACGCGGCTGACGCGACAATCGCCGTCATCCCTCGGAGGCTCCGAAAAGCGTGATCGTTGGGGCGATGGTCCGGCGTTGGTCCCGCCGGTGCTCAGGGCTCAGCGGGAGCAGTCTCACCGGAGCGCACCCACCCGGTTCCAGTAGATGACGGCACTCAACCTGAGGGAGCCGATGCCAGATTCGGGCGGCTGTGGACGGGCATCACCGAGATCTTCGAGAAGGGCTCGATCAGGAAGATCCGGTCCACGTACGAACTCGTTGCGTCATCGCCTCACGTGCTTCGGCGTACAGACGTGCCCGATGCCCGTTGGCGCCGGACGGGTGCGGGAATCCATACAGAACTCGATCGGGCGAGACGTTCGTGAGCTCGACGGCCTTGCTGGCAGCCTTGCCCAGAGGGATGACGAGCGCGTCAGGGACCATTTCGAGGTTCTTGTTGAGGACTTGTCGGGCAAATGCGGTCAGTACTGGATGACGATCAACTGCAGGCGACCCGGAGTAGTTCGCTCCCTGGATGAACACGGCGTGGCAAATGGCAGACGTGCTCGCCAGGAGATCAGACCGCTCGGCAAAAAGCTGGGCAGTGCTGCTGACCCCAAGTGCGGTCTGAAGCCCGATCCCATCCAGCATGGAGATCATGTTGGTGCGCATAGAACCGGCGAAGCTCCCTACCTCGTCCGCCTCCTTGAGCGCGTCGTTGAGGGGCTTGCCACCCTGGAGTGCACGCGCGGCGGTCCGTACTGCAAGATGCATTTGCTGGCGACCCGGCGTGAGGCCCACGAGCATCACCCGAGCGCGGACATTCACCCAGTCGAACGGAACGAAATAGATCTCCAACTTGTGGTCCTTATAAAGGAGCAGGTCGAGGCTCGTTACGTGTTCTTCGGTGACGCTCGGAGAGAGCGCGCGGAGCGTGTTTTCAAACGCCGAGCTACACCAGGCAGAGCTGATCAGGCCTCCGGCTGCTGGGCCGATGTAGCAGGCGTGCTCAGGCGCAATCGATATGTCCGTCATGCACGAAGTATTACCGATCTGACTAGTGCCGTAGCAGATTGGGTTTGCCCTGTTTGTGGTGACACGCCGATCAAGGTCCCACCTCGGCGGTCGTGATCGCTTCAGACTCTGCTCGTGGCTG